>JAEVEY010000166.1:0-11827 GCA_016842045.1 Candidatus Thermoflexus sinensis
TGGGTTTCACCCTGTGCCATGAGCGTTCCTGTGAACACCCGGAGCATCCCTATGAACATGTGCGTCCCGAGGTGCTGACGCTGGAGCAGGTGCGGCAGGCCTCACCGGATCGGTTCGAGCTGGACGCGGTGGTCTTTGATGCCCTGGGACTGACCGATGAGGAACGCCTGGCGGTCTACCAGGCGGTGACCCAGCTGGTCAAAGAACGGCTGGTCAAGGCACGGTCGATGTGAAATTTGTTTTGTTTTGATTTTATTTTTTAATTTTTTTAATTGTAGGGGCGAGGCATGCCTCGCCCCTACAATTAAAAAAATTAAAAAATAAAAATAAATTATTGATCATTTAACCGGAGGCAACGATGCGTTACGATCCTTACAGACATCATCGACGCAGCATCCGATTGAAGGGCTACGATTACACGCAGGCCGGGATGTATTTCATCACGATTTGCACCTATGAACGGACATGGCTATTCGGCGAAGTGTCAGGGGGAGAAATGCGGGTGAACGCGTTCGGGGAGATCGTTCAACGATGCTGGGCGGAAATTCCGCAGCATTTCGCGCATGTGGCGCTGGATGCCTTTGTGGTGATGCCCAATCATGTGCACGGAATTCTTGTTCTCACCCACGATGGAGAAGAGGAGCGGCCTGTCTGGTCTGTTCCCAACGATGAAGGCTTGTTTCCTCGCGGAGCCAGACCCCGTTCGGTTGGGGCGATCGTCGGCTCCTTTAAATCCGCCACCGCGCGTCGCATTAATGAGTTGCGCGGTGCCCCCGGCGCGCCGGTCTGGCAGCGTAATTATTATGAGCGCATTATTCGAGATGAGCATGAGTTAGATCGCATCCGGCGATACATTGTGGAAAACCCCTTGCGCTGGCATCTGGACCGGGAAAATCCCTGGCGAACGGGTATCGACCCGGAGGATGCCTCATGGTTCCAGGCGACAGGACATGGGACGAACTTCCGTGAACGATGAGGAGGGCGATCCCCGATGAGTGCCATCCCGGATCTCATTGACAACCGCAGGCATACGCTGGCCCGGGTGCTGAAAGATCTCCTGGCCCAGTCTGAGGCCCCTCGTATGGATGTGGTGACTGCCTTCTTCAACCTTAAGGGGTTGGAGGTCCTGGAGCCGGAGCTCCAGCGTCTGGTTCGCCTGCGTCTCCTCCTGGGCAAGGAGCAGGAACAGGCTTTTGTGATTGGGGACCGTCTCTGGGCCGAGCTGGAGGATACGATGGCCAGGGGGGAGGCTGTGGCGTGGGAGATCCGGCGCTATCGGGATTTCCTGGCCGCTAACCCGGTGGAGATCCGACGCTATGTCAAGGCCTTCTGCCATGGCAAAGCCTACATCGTCTATGAGGTTCCCTTCCTGGTTACCGTAGGTATTGTGGGATCCTCCAACTTTACCGGCGCGGGCCTCACTACTAACCTGGAGCTAAATGCTGTTCTGAAACAAACATCCGCTGTAAATGAGCTGGCCTCGTGGTTTGAATCCCTCTGGGCCGAAGCGGAGGATTTCAAAGCTGAGCTCCTGGAGCTCCTGGACCATTTCACCCGCATCTATACCCCGTATGAGATTTACATCAAGGTTATTTACGAGGCGCTGAAGGATCGCCTGGATCAGGAGCTGGGTGAAAAGGAGGACCGGCCTTCGCCCATCACGCTGGCTGATTTCCAGCACGATGGATATCTGGCTGCCCGGGAGATTCTGGAGAATTATGGAGGCGTGCTTATCGCGGACTCGGTGGGCCTGGGCAAGACCTACCTGGCCCTTCGGCTCCTGGATGATTACGCCTACCGGGAGCGGCAGGTGGCCCTCATCATCTGCCCAGCGGCGGTGGAGGATACCGTCTGGCGTCCTCTTCTCCAGCAGTTCGCGATCCCCCATGAGATCGTTTCCATGGAGCGCCTCAGCCGTCGGGATTTCCCCGTAGAGGACTATGCTCGCCGTTTCCGGATCATTGTGGTGGACGAGAGCCACAATTTCCGGAACCCGGAAACGAACCGCTGGCCGAACCTGTTCCGGCTGATCACTCAGGGGGATCCTGATAAGAAAGTGATCCTCCTCACGGCCACGCCGGTTAACAACACGGTCTTCGACCTGTATCACCAGCTGCGCTTCATCACCCGGGATAACCCTCGTATGCTCCTGGCCATTGGCATCCCGGATCTGCGGGAGTATTTCCGCCGGGCGGAGGAGAGCCGGGAAGCTCTCTACGAAGTCCTGGAGGCTCTGGCAGTCCGGCGGAGCCGGGTATTTATCCGCCAGAACTACCCTGATGCGGCGATCGATGGTCAGAAGATCCGCTTTCCAGAGCGGGAGCTGCATACGATCCGTTACAGCCTGAAAACTACCTACGGCGCGGAGCTCTACCGGAGGATCGCCCGGGCCATTGAGGGGCTATATCTTGCGCCCTATCAGCTGGAGGTCTACCGTCGGGAACTGGTGGAGGCCCGCCAGGCCCGGGCTGAGCAGCTTTCCCTATTTGAAAGCCTGGAAGAGGAAGCCGAAGGGGCAGTCCAGCGCCTCCAGGAGGCCCTCGGATGGTCCAGGGAACAGGCCCATGAGTTCCTCATGACCGTCGGTCGTCAGACGGCGCTGGCTCATATTATGCGGGTGCTGTTCCTCAAGCGGCTGGAATCCTCCGTGGAGGCCTTGCGAATATCGCTGCGCCGGCTCCAGCGATTTCTGAGCTTTTTCCTCCAGGCGCTGGAGGAGGGCCGGTTGCTCCAGAGTGAGGACTATCAGCGCTGGCTCCGGATAGAGTCCTCAGACGAGGTGGCGGAAGAGGGAGATGCTGACAACTATGGATCCTTGCCGGAAGCTTTCCTGGCTTCCCTGCCGGCGCTGGTGGCCGATCGTTACGATGTGCCGCGCGTCCGTAACGCCGTGAAGGCCGACCTGTATACCCTGGAAGGGATCCTGAGGGAGCTGGAGCAGGAGCGACCGGATGACAAGCTGGAGACGCTGAAGCAACTGCTCCTGGAGCTGCGGGGGAAGAAGGTGGTGATCTTTTCTTACTTCCGGGACACCGCCCGGTATCTCTATCAGCGTCTCCTCGGAGATCAGGCCTTTCTCTCCCGCCTGGGGCATAACCGGATCGCCATTGTGGACAGTGGGGTAAGGCCGAAGGAGCGAAGCGAGCGGATCGCCTGCTTCGCGCCGATCGGGAACCGGAGGCTGGAGGCATCTCTGGACAAGCAGATCGATCTCCTCATCAGCACCGATGTGCTCTCTGAAGGGCAGAACCTTCAGGATGCCGAGGTGGTCATCAACTATGACCTCCCATGGAATCCGGTGCGCATCGTTCAGCGAATCGGCCGGCTGGACCGCCTCGGCTCGCCCCATGAGGTGATCCGGGTTTATAACTTCTTCCCGGAAGACGAGTTGGAAGATCTCTTGAGGTTGCTGGATCGGCTTTATCAGAAGCTGGATGCGATCAACCGAACGGTGGGGCTGGACGCGTCGATCCTGGGAGAGACACCAAACCCCATGAATTTCAACACCCTGCGGCGTCTGGCCCGGGAGGACGCAGGTGTCCTTCAGGAGCTGGAGGCCGAGAGTGAACTCACCGTGGGCGAGTTTTTGAAGCAGGATCTGCTTCGCTTTCTGAGGAAGGTGGGAGAGGAACGGCTCCGGCGTATCCCATTAGGCATTGGAACAGCGCGAAAAGGGAGGGATGGGATGCGAGGGTTTTTCGCTGCCTTTCGCAACTCCCTGACGAATCAGCATCACTGGCTGTTTTATGATGAGGAGAAGGACCAGGTGCTGGAACGACGCCTGGAGGCGATCCGCCCCATCCGCTGCGATCCGTCGGAGCCTGCGGAGCCTCTGCCGGAGGACTTTGACCCTCGTCCCCTGATCGAGAGGTTGCGCCGGCATCTGTGGAACCGCATTCGAGCGGCTCAATTGGCCCCCGATCGGCTTCCGGCTGTCCAGCGTCAGATCGTGAACTGGCTTCATGCCATGCCCCCCGCGGCAGACCGGAACTTCCTGCTGGAGTATTTCGAGGCACAACCCCTGACAGGCCCGGATCTAAAAGAGCTGCGCCGCCTCTGGCGAGAGCGGACCCAGTTTTCGCCGGAACAGTGGATCAGGCACCTGAGGGAATTTGCGGAAACCCATCCTCATCCTCTGTCAATGGCGCATGAAGAGAAACCCCATGCATTCGAGCGGGAGCTTCGGGAGGAAGATCTGGAATGTATCGCCTGGATGCGAGTCGTATAAAGAACCCAGGGGATGGCGCTTGCCTCTTTCTGTCATCCCAGATTGGCGACATGGCTGCCAGCGTCCCATCCGGCAGTTAGAGACCCCAGGGCTCCCTTTATGATCACTCTGGCTCGATGATCATGCGGACGGCCATGGTGCGCTCCACGCCCCGCCACAGGAGCAGGACCTCCTCATGGACGTGCCCCCGAACGCGCACCGTGCGCCGCTCTTTGACGCGCGCCACCCCGATGCGGATGAGATCCTCCGGATCCACCGGAACCATCGCTGTGGCGATCCGCGCGCCCTCCGCCGAGAAGGTGCCCGAAAGGGCGATGGCCAGCGGCGGGCGTTCCTCTTCATACGCCCGCCAGAACCCGGAGTCCCGCCCGATCCAGCACAGCACATCCGGCGTCTCTAAGGTCCGCCGCTTCCAGTCCACCAGCCCCACCATGTCCGGGAACCCGGCAGCTAAATACCCCGCCAGCCGCCGTTCCTCCATCAATTCGGGGATCGAACGATCCCACCGGCTCTCTTCCTCGGTGAAAAGCAGCCGCATCCGGGAGCGCAAATCCGGCAGGTAGATGTTCGCCGCCTCGTCCAGCACCCGATCCGCAAACCCCAGGGCTCGGGCCTCCTCGGCCGCCGCCGAGGGATCCTGTTCGTAGCGCTGCATGTAGCGGATCAGGGCGCCGAGGGCGGCGTTCAGATCCCCCTGCCGGTTCGGCGGGGGGCCATACCCCGGCAGACGCCAGGGCCGGCCAACGGCCAGCAGGGAGATGGCAGCGATCAGGCTGTCGAGCACATCCTCGGATTCCCCCGCCTCCCGGGCCACCAGGAGCGGGATCGCCAGACGGGCCGGGAGCCCCAGCTCCAGGATCTGATAACCCCGCGGCGTGATCCGCCCGCGTGGATCCAGGGCCTCCAGCCGCCGGAGCAGCCGGGTGGCTTCCTCCACCGCTTCCCGCGAAGGGGGATCGGGCAGGGGAAGCTCCCGCACCGGTAGCCCCAGCGCCGCGCCGACCAGCACGATTCGCTCCGGCGAAGACCGGAGGGTCTCCGGCGGGCGCGCAACCTCCCGTAGCTCTTCCATCCGGAAACACCGGATGCAGATCCCCGGCGCCGTCCGCCCGGCCCGGCCTGCCCGCTGGGCCGCTTCCGCCTGGGAGATCGGCACAATGGGCAACCGCACAAACCCCCGGGTGTCCGACTCGCTCCGCCGCACCAGCCCCAGATCCAGCACCAGCCCGGCGTTCATCGTCAGGGAAACCCCTGCCAGCTCCGTGCTGACGAAGACGCGGGTCTCGCTGCGATCGGCGGCTTTCTCCACCACCGCCTCCTGTTCGCTCACCGCCATCGCCCCATAGAGGGGGATGATCTCGTTGCGGAACTCCGCGCGCAGCGCCTCCACGGTAGCCTCGATCTCCCGGAGGCCGGGCATGAAGATCAGGGCGTGGAGGGGGATCCCCAGATGGGCGATGCGGATCTCGTTCGGCCGGACCTCCACCTCGGTACCCTGGAATTTCAGATGGCGATAGCGACGGAGAGTCTTCAGGACCACCTGGGCCGGCTGATCGACCCGGGTGGGGAAGCGGACCGGCCACTCGATGACCCGAATCGGATACTGGGGGGCGGGGAGCTCGATCTCCACGATCTCGTATCCGAACCGCCGCGCCAGGCGGGCGATCCGCTCCTCCACCCGCTCCATCGTGGCGGACATCACGGCGAAGGGGCAGCCTTCCTTCAGGATCAGGGCGAAGGCCAGATCGCCCTCCATCTGGCGGAGATGGATCTCATCCACGATGGGGAAGATCTCGGAAAGGCCCTGGCTCAGGATGTACTGGATCAGGATGCCCGTGGTGACGTAAGCCACGTGCACATCGAGCATCCCGTAGGGGAGCGTGTGGCTGCCCCGCACGGCGTACCCCACCCGCCCCCGCAGGATCAGCTGGCGCCCCCCGGCGAACTCATACACATCCGGGTGAAGGTCCGGCGGCAGCTCATAGACCCCATCCCGGGTCCGGTGGTTGACATACCAGGCCAGGGAGATGGCCGCGGCCCGGGTGGGGACGGCCACCATGGCCGGTTTGTCCGCCCACCGCGCCAGGAGGAAGGGCACCACAGTGGACTTGCCCGAGCCCGGCGGCCCTTTGATCAGATACATGGTCGGCGTGGAAGATCGATGGCCTCGATCCATGATTTCCTCGTGGATGGTTCTTCCGTGGGCGCGCCAAATTGGTAGGGGCGAGGCATCGCCTCGCCCCTACCACGTCGAACCATGCGCCCCAGGGGGATTTTACCCCCTTATTTCATCCGGGGAATGGGCCATCCGGCTTAACCAGGCTTTAAACGCGCGCCATGCTTCCACACCGGTTTTGTGACCGCCCGCATACTCCACACAGGTGGTTTCGGCTCCCAGGAGATGCAGCTGTCGGCACAGCTGATGGGCGTGTTTCACGGGAACCAGAGGATCCTGGAGGCCATGGGCAACGAAAACGGGAAGGCCGGATAAGTGGGGAAACCCGGAGGAATCCGAGAATTCCGGGAGAAATCCGCTGAACACGGCGAGACCGGCCATCCGCTCCGGCGCTCGCAAAGCGAGCAGGGCGGCCATCGCCCCGCCCTGGCTGAAGCCCACCGGCAGCCAGCGATGGGGATCGATCGGGTAGCGCTGGGGGAGCTCATCGAGAAGTTGGATCAGCTGAGCCAGGCTCTCCGATATGGAAAGGGGATCCGGTTTCCCATCTGCGAGTGTGGAAAACCATGCATAGCCGCCCGAGGAGAGAGGATGGGGCGCGCGTGGGCGGATGAGCCACCATCCCGGCCCGAAGGCGGTCTCGAAGACGGCCATGGAGGTCTCATCCCCACCCCAGCCGTGCAGCAACAGGGCCGCCGGGGCAGGCCCTTTCGGAGGCTCTGAATCCGACCAGCGAATGGAATATGCCAGGCTCATCCGTGCACTCTCCCTGGAGGTCCGTGGAAAACAACGGGCACGGAGCGAAGCGGAGTGCCCGTTTAAGCGTTCCCAGAAAGAGGACGGGCACTTGCGTGCCCTACTACGAACGGGAAAAGCCCTTTGTTTGTAGTAGGGCACGAAGCGAAGCGGAGTGCCCGTTTAAGCGTTCCTCAAAAAAGAATGGGCACTCACGAGCCTGCCTCCGGCCCGTGAGCGCCCATCGGGAGGTTCTCATGCCGCCCGGGCCCGGGCGGGCTCCTCTGCGCGCTCGAAAACCAGGCGGCCGTCCCGCAGATCCACGCGGATGGTATCTCCTTCGCGGAACGTGCCCTTCAGGATCTCTATCGATAGCGGGTCGGCCAGCTCGCGCTGGATGGCCCGCTTCAGCGGCCGGGCGCCATAGACCGGATCATAACCCACCGAGGCCAGATACTGCCTGGCTTCCTCCGTGACCTCCAGCCCCATGCGCCGCTCGGCGAGCATTGCCCGCAGCCGCCGCAGCTGGATGTCCACGATCTGAAGCAGATGCTCCATCGTGAGCGGGTGGAAGATCACGATCTCATCGATCCGGTTCAGGAACTCGGGCCGGAAATGCTGGTCCAGGGCGCTGAGGACCAGCTGGCGCATCTTATGCTCATCCCGGCCGGCCAACTCCTTGATCCACTGGCTGCCGATGTTGCTGGTCATGATAATGATGGTGTTCTTGAAGTCCACCGTGCGGCCCCTGCCATCGGTCAGCCGGCCGTCGTCGAAGACCTGGAGCAGGACGTTGAAGACCTCGGGATGGGCCTTCTCGATCTCGTCGAAGAGCACGACGGTGTAAGGCCGGCGCCGGACGGCCTCGGTCAGCTGACCGCCTTCCTCATAGCCCACGTAGCCCGGCGGGGCGCCGATCAGCCGGCTGACCGTGTGCTTCTCCTGGTATTCGGTCATATCGATGCGGACCATCGCCCGCTCGTCGTCGAAGAGGGCTTCCGCCAGGGCCTTGGCCAGCTCGGTCTTGCCCACACCCGTTGGGCCCAGGAAGAGGAAGACCCCGATGGGCCGGTTGGGATCTTTGAGGCCGGCCCGGGCGCGGCGCACGGCATTGGCCACCGCCCGCACAGCCTCCTCCTGGCCCACCACCCGCTCGTGGAGCCGATCCTCCAGGTGCAGCATTTTCTCGATCTCGCCTTCCATCAGACGGACCACCGGGATGCCCGTCCAGGCGGCCACCACCCGGGCGATATCCTCGGCGTCCACCTCTTCTTTGAGCAGACGCTTGCCCCGGCTCAGGGTGTTCAGCTCCTCCTCCGCCGCCCGCAGCTGCCGCTCCAGGTCCGGCAGGACGCCATAGCGCAATCGGGCGGCTTCCTCATAGTCCAGCCGGCGCTCGGCCATCTCGATCCGATGCTGGGTCTGCTGGATCTGCTCCTTGATTTCCCGGACTTTCTGGATGACGGCCTTCTCCCGCTCCCACTGGATGCGCAGGGCATCGGCCCGTTCCCGCAGCTCCGCGATCTCCCGCTCGATGGCCGTTAGACGCTCCCGGCTGGCCTCGTCGCGCTCTTTCTTCAGGGCCTCCCGCTCGATCTCGAGTTGCAGGATCCGGCGGTCCAGCTCGTCGAGCTCCGTCGGCTTGGAATCCATCTCCATCCGCAGGCGGGCGGCCGCCTCATCGATCAGGTCAATGGCCTTGTCCGGCAGCCGGCGGTCCGGGATATAGCGGTGGCTCAGGGTGGCGGCGGCGATCACCGCGGCGTCGGTGATACGCACGCCGTGGTGGACCTCGTAACGCTCCTTGAGCCCCCGCAGGATGCTGATGGTCTCCTCCACGGAGGGCTCATCCACATAGACGGGCTGGAAGCGGCGCTCCAGGGCGGGATCCTTCTCGATATACTGGCGGTACTCATCCAGGGTGGTGGCGCCGATGCAGTGCAGCTCGCCGCGGGCCAGCATCGGCTTGAGGATGTTGGCCGCGTCCATTGGCGCCCCCTCCGCCCGACCGGCGCCCACCACGGTGTGGATCTCATCGATGAACAGGATGATCTCGCCCTGGGCGTCGGTGACTTCTTTGAGGACGGCCTTCAGGCGCTCCTCAAACTCGCCCCGGTATTTGGCGCCCGCCACCAGGGCGCCCATATCTAACTGCACGATGCGCTTGTTCTTCAGGCCTTCGGGGACGTCGCCGCGGACGATGCGCTGGGCCAGGCCTTCGACGATGGCCGTCTTGCCCACGCCCGCGTCTCCCACCAGCACCGGGTTGTTCTTGGTCCGGCGGGAGAGGATCTGGATCACCCGGCGGATCTCCTCATCGCGCCCGATGACCGGATCCAGCTTCCCCTGCCGGGCCAGCGCCGTGAGGTCCCGCCCGTATTTCTCCAGGGCCTGATAGATGGCCTCCGGCGTGGGGGAAGTCACCCGGTGGGCACCGCGGATGGCGGCGAGGGCGCGCATGATCCGATCGCGGGTCAGCCCCCGCCGTCGCAGCACCGCACCCGCCGTTCCGTCCACCCGGTCGGCCATCGCCAGGAGCAGGTGCTCCGTGCTGACATAGTCATCCCGCATCGCCTGGGCCTCCCGCTCGGCCTGGCGGAGGGTTTCCGCCGTGGAACGGGAGAGGCCCACCTCGCCGGCGCCATACACCTTGGGGCGGCCGGCCAGATAGCGCTCCAGCTCCTCGATCATCTCCTGCGGATCGGCCCCGGCCCGACGTACCACCTGCGGCACCACGCCGTCGGACTGACGGAGCAGCGAAAGCAGCAGGTGCTCGTTCTCAATGGCCGGATGCCGGTATTCTTCGGCCAGTCGCTGCGCCTCTAACAGGGCCTCCTGGGCCTTCTCGGTGTAGCGGTTCAGGTTCATCCTTCCCAACCTCCTGTTGGCGCTCTGAAGGGCATGCCTTCTCGTCTCTCGTTGATCCGCTCGTTCACAGATTACATTACGGAAGAGGTATCAGAGGCAGATTAGAGCCCGGTTAACGATCCATTAGCGGACCGGTCTTGGTATCCCGGTCGTCCCTTCAAAGGATGCCCTCGATCCACGGGGAAAATCGCTCCTGTGATTTCCATCACGAAAATGGATGTGAAGATTTTCACTATATGGGCGGGCAGGGATCCTTTAAGATGAGAGCGGGAATCTGAAACAGGAGGGCCTGGATGATCCCGCATATTCCCGGCGATGAGTTCGTCATTGAACGCAAGGTTCGCACCCGTCTGCTGCCGGTTTTCCCCGCGGAACGCCCCCCTGAGACCCGCCGATTGGATTTTGAAGAAGTGTTGATCGGATACGATGAAACCACTGCCCCCCTGGAAGCAGCCCGTTGCCTGCATTGTCCGGATCCGGCCCCCTGCATCCAGGCGTGCCCGCTCCACAATGATATTCCGACGGCCCTCTGGCTGATCGAGCAAGGGGATTTCCTGCGGGCCGCCCAGGTGTTCCGCCAGACCTCTTTTCTCTCCGAGATTTGCGGACGGGTCTGCCCGCCGCAGACCTGTCGGGGGTCCTGCACCCTTTCCGCTTATGGCAAGCCGATCAACATCACCAAACTGGAGGCGTTCGTTGCGGACTTCCAGCGACGCCACGGCGCGCTCGAGATCCATCGCGCGCCGCCAACCGGCCGACGGGCGGCGGTGGTGGGTTCCGGCCCGGCCGGGCTCACGGTCGCGGAGTTCCTGGCCCGTCAGGGCCATTCGGTTACCGTGTTTGAAGCAATGCCCCGGCCCGGCGGCCTGTTGCGCTACGGCATCCCGGCGTTCAAGCTGCCCAAGTTCGTGGTCGACCAGAAGATCGCCGACCTCGAGCGGTTGGGGGTCCGGTTCATCACAGGCGTTCGGATCGGGCAGGATCTCACTCTGGATGATCTGTTCGCCCAGGGCTATCAGGCGGTTTTCCTGGGGATCGGAACGTGGCGCCCGGTGGAGCCGGACTGGGAGGGAGCGAACCTGGATGGCGTTTATATGGCCCTGGATTTCCTGATGCGGGCGAATCTGTCGCCGGAGGATCTGCCGTCGGAGAAGCGGGAACGACCGCGAGTCGGCCGCCGGGTGGCCGTCATCGGCGGTGGCGATACGGCGATGGACTGCGCCCGCACGGCGATCCGCCTGGGAGCGGAGGAAGTGGTGATCTATTATCGGCGCAGCGAAGCGGAGATGCCGGGGAATCGGGAGGAGCGTAAGAAAGCTCGCGAGGAAGGCGTTCGCTTCGAGTTCCTGGTCGCTCCGGCCCGCTTCATCGGCGAGGACGGTCGCCTGACTGCCATCGAGTTCGTGCGAATGGCCCTGGGGGAGCCGGATGAGAGCGGCCGTCGGCGCCCGGTGCCGATCCCCGGATCCAACTTCATCGTGCCGGTCGATGCCGCGGTCCTGGCGCTGGGCTTCCGGGCGGATCCCACCATCGCCCGCACCACGACCGGCCTGGAGGTCTCCCGGGCCGGCCTCATCCGGGTGGATGAAGAGGGACGCACCTCGAGGCCGGGCGTCTTTGCGGCCGGTGATGGCGTCACCGGGCCGGATCTGGTGGTGACCGCTTCCGCGGCGGCTATGCGAGCGGCCCGAGCGATGCACGCTTACCTGATGGAACAGATGCCAGTGGAGGTGCCGGAGACCCCTCCGCTGTCAGAACCTGTTCTGACATAGCGTTCGAGCCGTGCCCAGGATCCGACGGAAGGAGATGCTGGGGGTGGA
>JAEVEY010000166.1:12004-26158 GCA_016842045.1 Candidatus Thermoflexus sinensis
TTCATGGATAGCGCCCCCATTTTCATTGAGGGTTTGAGGTGTTGGGCCGGGAGATGGACCGGGGCCATGATACAATCAAGGCGGAAGGACAGGCAGGCCGCGACACGTGGCCGAAGCTTCTCCCCAGCGCCCGGAGGTGAATATGGAGCTCATCCTGACGATCAACGGCGAACAGCGCATGTTCTCCATCGCCCCGTCCACGCGCCTCCTGGATCTGCTGCGCCGCGCGGGATACTATGGGGTCAAGCACGGATGCGATGATGGCTCATGCGGGATGTGCACGGTCCTCCTGGATGGCACCCCCATCCTCTCCTGCGTCACCTTAGCGGCGAAGGTCAACGGACGTTCCATCCTCACGATTGAGGGATTGGGGCGGGTGCCGGAGCTGGGCTGGCGGCGGACGGAAGGCCTGCATCCCATCCAGGAGGCCTTCATCGAAACCGGTGCCATCCAGTGCGGTTTCTGCACCCCGGCCATGGTGCTGGCGGCGAAGGCGTTGCTGGATCGCAACCCGAATCCCACCGAAGAGGAGGTCCGCGAAGCCTTCGGCGGGATCCTCTGTCGCTGCACCGGCTACCTGAAGCCGGTCCAGGCGGTGTTGCGGGCGGCGGCGCGGATGCGGGGGGAGCCGGTCCCCTCCATCGAGGAGGAGGCCCGGCGGATGATCATTCCGCCTGAAGCTCCGCTCCCCCTGGGCGAGATGGTTCCAGGGGAGGAAATCGCCCCGCCGGAGCCCGGAGGAGGCACCGGTCTCCAGACCCGAACGGTCGTCCTGCCGACAATCGTGCTGCCCCAGCCAGTCCCGGAGACCCGCGTGGTAGGGAAACCGGAGAAGAAGGTGGATGCCCTTCGCCTGGTTCAGGGGAAGCCCGCCTTCACCGATGACTTCGAGATCCGCGGCATGTTGCATGCCAAAGTCCTCAAGAGCCCGGTCCCCCATGCCCGGATCAAACGGATTGATGTCAGCCGGGCACGGGCGTTGCCCGGGGTGGTGGCCGTGCTGACCTATCAGGATCTCCCCCGGGTGGTTTACTCCACGGCCGGGCAGTCGGATCCCATCCCCGGGCCGCTGGACACCTTCTCGCTGGATTCGAAGGTTCGTTTCGTGGGGGATCGGGTGGCCTTCGTGGCGGCGGAGACCCTGGAGATCGCGGAGAAAGCCCTGGAGTTGATCGAGGTGGAATACGAGGAGCTGCCAGCCATCCTGGATCCGCGGGACGCGATGAAGCCAGGGGCACCGATCATCCACGATGAGCCGGAGTATGTGCCTTTCAACGGCTCGGATCCCTCCCGGAACCTGGCCGCCCAGATCCACATCGAGATCGGGGAGGTGGACAAGGGCTTTGAGGAAGCGGATTACATCTTTGAGGGCGAATATGTGGTGCCGAAGGTCCAGCAATCCAGCCTGGAAACGCACGTGGTGATCACTTACTGGGATGAGGATGATCGCCTGGTGATCCGGACTTCCACCCAGGTCCCCTTCCATGTGCGGCGGATCCTGGCGCCGGTGCTGGGCCTTCCTCCCAAGCGGATCCGGGTGATCAAGCCGCGGATCGGGGGCGGCTTCGGCGGCAAGCAGGAAGTCCTGATCGAGGACATCGCCGCTCACCTCACCATCGCCACGGGCCGGCCGGTGCGGCTGGAGTGGACGCGGGAGGAGGAGTTCACCTCGGCCCGCTCCCGCCATCCGATGCGTATCCGATTGCGCACCGGTGTGAAGCGGGATGGGACCATTGTGGCGAACGAGATGTTTGTCCTTTCGGACACGGGGGCCTATGGCAGCCACGCCCTGACGGTGGCCGGCAACACCGGCCACAAGGCGATGGCCCTTTACCCGGCATGGGATGAGAAGGGGGAGCCCCGCATTCGTTTCCACGCCGATGTCGTTTACACCAACACGCCGCCCTCCGGCGCTTTCCGGGGTTATGGCGTCCCCCAGGGCTTCTTCGCCGTGGAAGTCCATATGGAGCGCATCGCCCGGGCGTTGGGGCTGGACCCCCTGGAGTTCCGCCTGAAGAATGCCCTGAAGGCGGGGCAGGAACATCCCTTCAGCCGGGCCTGGAGCGAGGGCCGGGAGCCGCGCCCGGAGATCGTGCACACCTGCGGGCTGCCGGAATGCGTGCGATACGGCGCGGCCTATGTCGGATGGCATGAGAAGTTTGGGAACCCGGACTGGCATCAGGTGCCGGGGAAACCCCACCTTCGCCGGGGGATCGGGGTGGCCTGCGTTATGCAGGGGACCGCCATTCCTTACCTGGATATGGGCGCGGCCAGCATCAAGATGAACGACGATGGTTCCTTCAATCTTTTAATCGGAGCCACGGATCTGGGCACCGGCTCCGACACGGTCATCGCCCAGATGGTGGCGGAGGTGCTGGGATGCCCGGTGGAGGACATCATCGTTTACTCCTCGGATACAGATTTCACCCCCTTCGATAAGGGCGCTTACGCCTCTTCGACGACCTACATCTCCGGCGCCGCAGCGGTGAAGGCGGCGGAGCAGGTGGCCGAGCAGATCCGGGAAGTGGCGGCGGCGCTGCTCAGCGAGCGCGGGGCGCCGGTCTCCCCCGCCGAGTTGCGGCTGGCCGACCGTCGGGTCTGGGCGCCGGATGGCCGGAGCGTGACCCTGGAGGAGGTCGCGCTCTCTTCGCTGCACCACCGGGACCAGCGCCAGATCATGGCCGTGGCCTCGTATGTCTCGCCGGTCTCTCCGCCCCCCTTCGCGGCGCAGTTCGCCGAAGTGACGGTGGATGTGGAAACCGGCGAGGTGCGGGTGGACCGGCTGGTGATGGCAGTGGATGCGGGGCGCATTGTAAACCCGTTGACCGCCTCCGGGCAGGTGGAGGGGGGGATGGTCCAGGCCCTGGGATACGCCGTTTCCGAGGAGATGGTTTTCGATGAGCGGGGGCGGGTGGTCAACCCGCGCTTCGGACCCTACAAGATCTTCCAGGCCCACGAGGTGCCGGAGCTGGGAGTGATCTTCATTGAGACCATCGAGCCGACCCATCCCTTCGGTATCAAGGCGGTGGCGGAGATCCCGATGGACGGCGTGGCTCCGGCTGTGGTCAATGCGATTTACGATGCGGTTGGCGTGTGGATCACCGAGATCCCGGCCACGCCCGAACGGGTTTGGCGAGCGCTCCGGGACCTCACAGGTCGGTCGGCTGGATGATCGATCTGCGAAACGATGCGGGGAGGTGGGACGCCATGCGCAACGCTGCGCCGACGGAGCAGGAGGCGGCGGCAGGGGCATCTCTTCAGGCCCCCACTCGAGTGCTGCTTCTCATGTCGGACACCGGGGGAGGACATCGGAGCGTCTCGGAAGCTCTCGCCGAAGGCCTGCGAGCTCTATACGGGACGGCGGTTGAACCTCGGATCGTGGACGCCTTCATCCAATATGCGCCCTTCCCCTTGAACCGGTCTCCTGCGCTCTACCCTTATATGGTGAAACCGGCGATCGTGCCCTTTTACGCGCGGGCCTGGCATTTCGCTAACCACCCCCGTCGGGCTCGACAGCTGGTGTATCTCTTCTGGCCGTGGGTGCGGGAGCGGATCGCCCGCTTGTTCGCCGAGAACCCGGCCGATGTCATCGTCTCGGTTCATCCCCTGTTTAACGATATCACCCTGCGTTACTGGATGAAAGCGCCCCGCCGGGTTCCCTTCGTGATTGTGATCTGCGACATCGGCACGATCCATGCGCTCTGGTGTGCGAACGCGGATCTGGTGATCGCACCCCATGAGGGCGCGCGGCGCCGCGCGATCGCCTGTGGGGTGCCGCCGGAGCGGATCGTGGTGACCGGCTTCCCGACCCGGCTCCGCTTCCGGGAGGTGCGGAACGCACCGAAGGATTTCTGGCGGAGGCAGTTGGGCTGGTCGCCCGATCTCCCCACGGTGCTGGTGATGGGCGGCGGGGAGGGCATGGGGAAGGTCTTCGAGAACGCGCGGGCGGTGGCCGAATCCGGCCTTCCGATCCAGATGGCCGTGGTGGCTGGCCGGAACGAGCGGCTGCGGCGTCGCCTGGAGTCTGTGGAGTGGCCGATCCCCACCTACATTTACGGCTTTGTGCGGACGATCCCCGAGATGATGGCCGCCGCCGATCTCATCGTGACCAAGGCCGGGCCCAACACGATCGCTGAGGCTCTGGCGGTGGGCCGGCCGATGATCTTGACCCATTATCTGCCGGGTCAGGAGGAGGGGAACGTGGATTACGTGGTGAACGGCGGAGCCGGGGCCTACGCGCCGGAGCCGGAGCAGGTGAAGGAGATCTTACGGGAGTGGCTTAGCCGGCCGGAGCTTCTCGATCGTCTGTCTCAACAGGCTGCCGCCATGGGGTATCCCGACGCGGCGCTGGACGCCGCCCGGTGGATTTGGGAAATCGCACAACAGCACAAAGGTCATGCGCACCCTTAAGGCAAACATCCCTTTGGATAAGGAGGCAAGCCGAGATGCGCTGGGAGGTCAGCCACCGGCCTTCGTAGGCCGCGGCGGCGTCTGGGTTACCGCTTTCGGTGCCATCGAGGAGGTTCAGGTCCCGCCGGGCGAAACAGCCATCGTGGATAACTTCCACTTCGTGGCGATGGAAGAGGGTGCCTCCTACACGCTCCGAACAGTGGGCGGGCTCAAGTCGACCCTGTTCGGCGGCGAGGGGCTGGTCGCGGAAATCCGCGGCCCTGCCCGCCTGTGGCTGCAAACCCGTCCCATCGTCTCCCTGGTGGACACCTTGCTGCCGCTTTTGAAGCGGCATCTGATCAAATGAGGTCGAGGAGATCCGTCTCCATCGGCGCGCTGGAATCCAGGGGATGGGCGCTGTTCTGCTGATCACCGGCCGGCCGGGCGTGGGAAAAACCACCCTGATCCGTCGGGTGGCCGAAGCCCTCGGCGACCGGGCTGGCGGCTTCTACACGGAGGAGATCCGCGGGCCTCAGGGCCGTCTGGGGTTCCGACTGGTCACACTGGATGGCCAGGCGGCGATCTTCGCCCACGTGGAGTGGGCTGCGCGTTCCCCTTATCGGGTCGGACGGTATGGGGTGGATGTGGCCGCTTTAGATCGCCTGGGCGTGGCCGCGATCCGGCAGGCGATGGCGGAGAAAGAGATCGTGCTGGTGGACGAGATCGGCAAGATGGAGCTGTTCAGCCAGGCGTTCCGCGAGGCGCTGGAGGCGATTGTTGCCAGCCCCCGCCCTTTGATTGCTACCATCACCCAAAGCCCTCACCCCTGGGCCGACGCCTTCAAACGCCGTCCCGGCGTGACGCTCTGGGCCCTCACCCCAGCCAACCGGGAAATGCTCCAGGCCCGCGCCGTGCAGTGGGCGGAACAAGCCTTAGCGCATGTCTCCCACTCCTCTTGAGCGAGGCCCCCTCTCAGGCGTCCTTATTCCCGGAGCACCTCCTCCAGGACATCCATCCCCCGACGCACGAGCTCCAGGTCCGCCTGAGCCCCCATATGGCCGATGCGGAACACTTTCCCAGCCAGCGGCCCCAGGCTTCCCCCCACGACCATTCCCCGCTCTCGCAAGCGGCGATCCAGCTCCGGCCACGAGAGGCGCTCCGGCACCTTCGCGGCGGTGACCGTCGGCGAGCACCATTCCTCCCGTCGGGGGAAGAGTTCGATGCCCATCGCCTTCAGCCGCCCCCGGCAATAAGCGGCGACCTCCACGTGGCGCCGGAAGACGTTCTCCAGGCCTTCCTGCAACACGCGCCGGCAGGCGATGTTCAGGGCCGCCATCGCATGCCAGGAAGGCGTATAGGGGAACCATCGATCCTCCAGGGCCGTCCGGAAGGGAGCCAGCGCGTCGTAGCCGACGTAGCCCACCTCTCGGACGATCTCCCACGCCCGTTCGCTCACGGTGACGATCCCCAGATCGGGGAGCGCGGAGAGGCACTTCTGGGTCCCCACGAGGCATAAATCGATGCGCCATTCGTCTACTTGCAGGGGAACTCCGGCCGCGCTGGAGACCGCGTCCACGTAGAAGAGAGGGACCTCATAGCGGGCGACCAAGGCCCCCACCTCGGCCACGGGGTTAAGGGTGCCGGAAGGTGTCTCGCAATGCACCATGGTGACTATTTTCGGGCGGATGCGGCGGATGGCCTCCTCGACCCGCTCCGGATCCGCCGCTTCATCATAGTCAAATCCGACCACCTCGACCTCCGCCCCCAGGCTGCGGGCCATGTCGGCGATGCCGTAGCCGAACACCCCGGTGGCCACCGCCACCACCCGGTCCCCGGGTCGCAGCGTGCTTTTGAGGGCTCCCCAGAGGACCACCATGGCCTCTCCGGTCATGATCACCACCGTGTTGCGGGTCCCCAGGATGGTGCGCAGCATCTCCTGGGTCTCCGCATAGAGCTCGTAGTATTCCGGTTCAAGGTCCGCGGATCCGTAATCTTCCTGATAAGCGGCGCGGATTTCAGCCGGAACCGTCGTCGGGCCCGGGACCAGTGGAATCGCATAGGTGCGCATGGGGAACTTCACTCCCTGATACAGAGTGTTGGAAGGGCTTTTAAGGGCTGGGAAGGCCAGTTTCGCGGCCCTCCCAGCCCTTAAAAGATTTTTGGCTCTTTGGGAATCTGCATGGCGCCATGCAAATAGCCAGCACTGGTAGGACAACTGCTTGCAGTTGTCCTACCCGAATCACAGGAAAACAAAACGCCGCAGCCTGAGGGCTGCGGCGTGGTGGGCGAGGAGGGACTCGAACCCCCGACCTCACGGATGTGAGCCGTGCGCTCTGACCACCTGAGCTACTCGCCCCTTCATTACCAAATTATAGCAATATCCCTGCTTTCAAGCAACCACCCTCCGGATCAGGGCGGTGAGCACCCGGGTGGCGTGAAGGAGTTCGGAGAGCAGGATATGCTCCTCCGGCGTGTGGGCGAGGGCCAGGTTGCCGGGCCCGAAAACCACCGCCTGCGCTCCATAACGGGCGAAGGGCTCCGCGTCCGTCCAGCTGGGCATCCCGCTCAGACGAACCGGAAGGCCCGCCTCCGTCAGCGCGGCTGCAAGGGTTTGAACCAGCGGGGCCTCCGCCGGGGTCTCGAAGGGGGGTGAAAGATCGATGATCCGCCAGACCGCTGCATGGCGGGTCAGCACGGCTTCGATTTCCCCCACCAGGGACTCCCGGGGGATGCCCGGCAGCCATCGGATGTCCAGGTGAAGCTCGCAGCGATCCGGGATCACCAGCGCCCGTTCGCCGCCGCGGATGAACAGCGGGGTCACGGCCCCGCGGCCGATCAACGGATGCTGGGCCTGAATGGAGGGAAGGGATTCCAGCTCACGCAGGAGCTCCAGCGCTTCCCGGATTGCATTTTGGCCCCTTTCCACCACGGAGCCGTGGGCCGGATGGCCGTGGATTTCCAGCGCGAGCTCCATAGTCCCGGCTTCGGCGATGCTGATCGTGAAGTCGGTGGGTTCGATCGCCAGCACCGCCTCCGGCCGGCAGGCCCGGGCCAGGGCTTCCGCCCCCCGCCCCATGTTTTCTTCATCGACCGTGAGAGCGATGCTAAGCGGGGAACCAGCAAGATGCTCAGCCCCTACAAGCTCTAAAGCGGCCATCAGAGCCGCCAGCCCCCCTTTGACATCCGCGCTCCCCAGCCCATAGATCCGGCCATCGCGTTCGATAGCCGCATAAGGTTGGGGATGGCCAAGGGGGAGCGTGGTGTCCAGGTGAGCCGTAATCAGCAGGCGAGGGCGAGGTTGAGGATGGAGGAGAAGATTCGGCCATGGATGATCCGGAACCGGGAAGCGAGCCACGGGAAAGCCGCGCGCTCGAAACCAGTCCTCCAGGAACGCGATGAGGGCGCCTTCCTCACCGCTCGGGGAGGGGATCGCGATCAGCTGGGCGAGCAGGTTTCGAAGGAACGCTTCCAGGTTCTCCATCAGGTCCACCCCGCATTCAACTGGCTATGGGATCAGGCGATGGATCGCTCCATATGTTTTTATCCCCCCCTCCCCACGGCTCAGAGGGCCGTGGGGAGGGGGGATAAAGCCCTTCCACCTCTTCGCAAGAGCTCCGAACCGCATGGGGCTGGGCTGAATCATTTTCAGAGGGCGAGTGGGGGCCCCGCCTCAAAGGGATTTTAGGGAGCACACCCGCAGCGCGTCCCCGCCCCCTAAAAACTTCTTCGTTCGGTTACGTTCGATATCGTCCGTTGATCGTCACATACTCATGGGAGAGATCACAGGTCCATACCCAATCTTCCCCATCCCCCAGATCCAGGTCCAGAAGGACCCGGAAAGAAGGAGCCTGGAAGATCCGGCGGGCCTCTTCCTCAAAATAGAGGGCCGGAGCGCCCCGATCAAACAACAACAAAGGGGGCTCGCCCTCCCGCTGGATCCATAGGGAGAGCGCATCCGCGTTGAAAGACACGCCGGCGGCGCCGGCAGCAGCAAGGATCCGCCCCCAATTGGGGTCTTCGCCGTAGAAAGCGGTCTTCACCAGGGGCGAGCGGGCGATATGGCGGGCGATCCGCCGAGCCTCCTGCGGCGTGCGCGCCCCTCGCACCCGGATCTCCACGAACTTCGTCGCTCCCTCGCCATCCTGAACGATCGCCTTTGCCAGCTCGATGCACAGATCCGTCAGCGCCTCCTGAAAGAGCGGCATGGAGCCCTCGTCCACCGTGACCCCTGAGGCCCCGTTGGCCAGAATCATCACGGTATCATTGGTGCTCTGATCTCCATCCACTGTGATCCGATGGAAGCTTGCATCCACGGCCGCATGCAGGAGCGCGTTCAGGTGATCGGCATCGACTTCCGCATCGGTGGTGATCAGGGCGAGCATCGTCGCCATATGGGGATGGATCATCCCCGCTCCCTTGGCCATCCCTCCAATGGTGACCGGAATCCCGTTGAGGACCAGGCGACGCACGGCCATCTTGGGTCGGGTGTCCGTCGTCATGATGGCCCGGGCGGCCGCTTCGCCTCCTTCCTCGGAGAGAAGTGGGACCGCCCGCAACAGGCCGGTCCGGATCTTGTCGACCGGCAATGGAACCCCGATCACGCCTGTGGACATCATCAGGATAGTGTCGGGGGGGAAACCCAGCAGAAAGCCGGCGAGCTCGGCCACGCTATAGACATCCGAAAGCCCGCGAGGGCCAGTGCACGCGTTGGCGTTCCCGGAGTTGATCACCACCGCCCGGAAGCCGGCACGCCGGCGGGCCAGCATCGCCTGATCATAGCGGACCGGTGCGGCCTTAACCTGGTTTGTGGTGAAGACAGCAGCGGCAGTGCAGGGCTGGGTGCTCGCCACCAGGGCCAGATCGAGCGCCCCGCTGGCTTTGATCCCGCATGCAACGCCGGCTGCTCGAAATCCCTGAGGCGCTGTAACGCTCATGGGTTCTCCTCCTCAGACGAGGTTCGGAAGACCTGCTGGATCCCGGAAAAACCTGGATCATATCGGCTTTGAGGTGAGGCGGCGCGATGAGGGGCATTGGGATCTCCTTCCCCTCAAAGCCTTTAGTTTAGTAGGACTTACGCAGTTCGTTTCCCATAGGGGCTTTGGGGGCGGAGCGGGGCGCCGAAGGCGCCCCGCTCCGCCCCCAAAAAGGATTTTGGGGTGGGGCCATTCCGTTCCACCTTTAGAGCTTTCAACTGCGTAACTCCTATTTAGTTTAAAAGAGGAATCCGATGATGCGTTTCCCCTCCACGAGCTTTGGAGCAAGGAGGAATACGACCATGATCGGATGCGCCTTCTGCATCCGGACGGGCAAAAGGGTCCTCATGGGCATCCCCGGCTGAAGGATCCAGCCCCCTACAACCGGTAACGAGCCCCTGTCGTGGATGACCGCTGTCGCCGTGGCGGTCGGGTCTTTCCCCTCTCTATCTCTTCAGCAGTGCCATTGGGCAAGGCGCCCGCCTTTCGTGGGTCCCCATCAGGCTCTTCCGGCGAGGCGTCGTCCAGGGTGTCCCCACCCGGCCGTTCGCCGAAGAGCGGGAGGTCGGATCCGAGACGTTGCTCCAATGGCGACACCGCCTCCCGGCGACGGGGCTGGCCCTACTCCCCACCGAGCCCCTCCCCGAGGCTAGGGGTGAAGAGGGTTGAGAGATTTCCAGATGCAGGGGGAAAGGGGCGCCTCATCCCAATCCGGCGGACTCCCGCTGACGGTTGGCCCGGCGGCGGAGGGGTGGGGACGATGCAGAACGACGGCCTGCTCCTTCTGGGCCGGGCATCCGGCCCGATTCGCTGGACGGCTGGTGAGCATCCCCTGCCGGTCACCATCCTGCCTCGGGCGGAAGAGGGAGTTTCAGTGGGAGCCACTCTCCACACCGATGAAGCTTCGGCCTGCAGGCGAATGGCCGGGACCGGCCGGAAGCGTCGGACGGTGCTCCCTTCCCGAAAGGAGCGGGCGTGGGATGAGGCGGGCGACAGCGTGCGGGAAGTCTATGGCCGCACGAGCGTATGGATGGCGCCCCATTTCACCAGGGAATAGGACATGGGGCTTGCGTTCATCGAAGGATCGCTAGAGAATAAAGGCTGTGCATCTCCAACAGGAGGTCGCTCGATGTATCACGAAAGGGAAAATGGGGGGAAGCGAGCGCCTGGCCCGCGGGAATGACCTGCGGGTGACGAGGGAGGCGGTTCCCCGCGTGCGCGGGGCTAACCCGGCGCCAGCCGGGGAAAATCGAGGGTTCGGCGGATGCCGCCGGGGGCCTGGCCGCGGCCCCCACTTCCCCCCTTGAAAAAGCCGGCCGACAAAACCATCGGGCAACCGATGGGACAAAACGGTCGGCAGCGGCCCTATCGGCGATCCCCAGAGCAGGGATGCCCGGGAACAGCGTTTGCCTCTGTGCTCCCCATGAATCCGATGCGCAGGGGCAGAGGGGTTTTGTGTGCCTCGGGCCTGTTCCCGGGATATGGACCGCTTCGTCGCCGAGGTGGGGTGAGCGCTCGCCTCTTCATTTCCCACTTATGCCATCGCGCAGCAGGGGAGGATAAGGAAGACGACGGGGCGGCTGGTTCTGTCATGCTGATCCCAGGTTGACATATCAGGAGGTTTCCCATGTGTGGGATCGTCGGATATGTAGGGGATCGGGACGCGGTGCCCATCCTCATTGATGGTCTGAGACGACTGGAGTATCGTGGCTATGACTCCGCCGGATTGGTGGTGATCCAGGATGGCCGTCTGGAGATTCGGCGGCGCGCCGGGAAGATCCGCCAGCTGATGGATCTGCTGGAGGCGGAGCCGGCCTCCGGATTCATCGGGATGGGTCACACCCGCTGGGCCACCCACGGCGCCCCGGCGGATCATAACGCGCATCCGCATCGGGATTGCACCGGACGCATCGCGGTGATCCATAACGGGATCGTGGAAAATTTCCTGGAGCTGCGCCAGCAGTTACAAGCCCTCGGCCATCGGTTCACCTCGGAAACGGACACTGAAGTGATCGCCCATCTGATCGAGGACCACCTCCGGGGCGGCGCGGACCTGGAGACCGCCGCCCGTCTAACTTTCCGGGCCCTCCGGGGTGCCCATGCCGTCGTGGTGCTTTCCGCCAATCATCCGGACCGCCTGATTGCGGTGCGCATTGGCAACGCGGGCGGCGTGGTGATCGGGCTGGGGGAAGGGGAGATGTTTGTGGCCTCAGACATCCCGGCCATCCTGGAGCACACCCGCCGCATGCTTTTCCTGGAGAGCCGCCAGATGGCCATCGTGCGTCGGGATGAGGTGCGGGTGATGACGCTGGATGGGGAACCGGTGACGTTGCCGGTGCACACCATCCCATGGGATCCGGTAGCGGCGGCCAAAGGGCCTTACCGGCATTTCATGCACAAGGAAATCCATGAGCAGCCCCGGGCGGTGACAGACACATTGCGGGGACGGGTGGACTTCGAACACGGCCGGGTGCGGCTGGAAGAGATCCCTCTGACCGAGCATGAGGCCCGCCGCATCTCGCGCCTGGTCATCGTCGCCTGCGGGACCTCCTATTACGCGGGCCTCGTGGGGAAGTTCTACTTCGAGTCGCTGGCCCGCATCCCGACGGAGGTCGATTACGGAAGCGAGTTCCGGTATCGCGATCCGGTGCTCGATGCCGACACGGTGGTGCTGGCGATCTCGCAGAGCGGGGAGACCGTGGATACCCTGGCGGCGATGGAGCTGGCCCGGGAACGGGGGGCACGGCTGTGGAGCATTGTGAACGTCATCGGCTCCCAGGCGCATCGGATCGCGGACGCCTGTATCCTGATGCATGCGGGCCCGGAGATCGGGGTCGCTTCCTCCAAGGCGTTCACCGCCTCCCTGGTGGATCAGTTGTTACTGGCCTTGCGGCTGGCGGAGCTCCGGGGCACCCTGGATCCGGAGGCCATCCGGGAGCACGTCCAGTCCCTCGCCCGCCTCCCGGATCTCCTGGGCCAGGTCCTGGATCGGGAGGAGAGAGTGAGGATGGTAGCCCAGGCGTTCTATCGCTATGAAAACTTCCTGTATCTGGGGCGTGGGTTGCTGTATCCCATTGCCCTTGAGGGGGCTTTGAAGCTGAAGGAGCTGAGCTATATCCATGCGGAAGGTTATCCGGCTGGGGAGATGAAGCACGGGCCCATCGCCCTGATCGATGAGCGAATGCCCACCGTCGCCCTGGCGCTTCGGGATCCCGTGACCTATGAGAAAATGCTCAGCCAGATGGAACAGGTGCGGGCCCGGCGGGGGCAGGTGATCGCGGTGATCACGGAAGGGGATCCGGTGGCCGCTGCCCGTGCCGATGTGACCCTCGAGGTGCCGCCGGTTCCCCGATGGCTGGCACCAATGGTGGCCGTGGTTCCCTTGCAGCTGCTGGCCTATCATATGGCTGTGCTGCGGGGATGCGATGTGGATCAGCCTCGAAACCTGGCCAAGAGCGTGACGGTGGAGTGAACCAGCTTAGAGAGTGTCTGGAAATTCCGTTATGGGCTATGAATATGGAGGTGTGCCAGGCGTCTGACCAGCTGTTCGTCGTCAGGCACGGAGCGAAGCGGAGTGCCCGTTCAAGCGTTTCCAAAAAAACGGGCACGGACGTGCCCGACTACGAACAGAAAAGATCCTGCTCAGCTGCATCCAGCAAATTTTCGGACACTCTCTTACGGGTTGAGTAGGTTGTCGAAGGCAACGGCAAAGACGGGGTCCATCTATGGCCCGCGAGATGGCAATGAGCCACGAACGCTGGTCCATTGTGATGATCGGCCCCTTCGGGTTGCGCCCGCGAGGGACGATGCGAGCGCGGGCGCTTCCGATGGCCCGGGCCCTGGTCCGCCGGGGTCACCGGGTGACGCTCCTCCTGCCTCCGTGGCAGAACCCGGAGGACGCCGGACGGTCGTGGGTGGAAGACGGGGTGCGGATCATCAACCTACCCCTGCCTCGTGGGCCGTTCTTCCATCTCCGCCTCACCGGGAGGATTGTGCGGGAGGTCCTCGGGCTGCGGCCGGATGTGGTGCACGCCTTTAAGCCGAAAGCCTACGCGGGCCTCACCCACTGGATCCTCTGGCACCTGCGCCGGGTGGGCTGCTTCCGGGGCGCGCTGGTGGTGGACACGGATGATTGGGAAGGGCCAGGGGGATGGAACGATCGCAATCCCTATCCCCCCTGGCAGCGCCGCTTCTTCGCCTGGCAGGAGCGCTGGGGGATGACCCATGCCGATGTCCTCACGGTTGCCAGCCGGACCCTGGAGACCCTGGCCTGGGCGATGGGGATCCCACCCCGGCGGGTTTTCTATCTCCCCAACGCGGCGTGGTTCGTGGGGCCACCTCGTCCATTGCCGTCTGATCCTCCCGTCGTGTTGCTCTATACCCGTTTTCTTGAGTTCCGGCTGGGCCGCCTGATCGGGGTAATGAAAGCGCTCGCCCAACGTTCTCCCGATTTGCGCTTTCTTTACGTCGGGCAGTCTCTGGGGGATGAGGAAGCGCGTTTTCGGGAGGCCGTGGCGGGGGCGGGCTTAACGGATCGCGTCGATTGGGAAGGCTGGGTGGAGCCCGCGAGGCTCCCGGAAGTCCTCGGGCGCGGCGATCTGGCCCTCTATCTGATGGAGGACGATCTCATCAATCGGGCGAAGTGCCCGATGAAGCTGATCGACCTGCTCGCGGCGGGCCTGCCCGTGGTGGCCGATGCGGTCGGCCAGGTCCCGGAGTATATCCGTCATGGGGAAACCGGATGGCTGGTTTCGCCCGGGGATGTATCCGCCATGGTGGAGGCCGCGTGGAG
>JAEVEY010000201.1 GCA_016842045.1 Candidatus Thermoflexus sinensis
CGGCCGGGTCCTCTCCGATCCGGAGGGCTTTAATAGGAGTTACGCAGTTCGGGGCTCGCGAGAAGTAGAATGGCCCCACCCCCCTTTATCCCCCCTCCCCACGGCCCAAAGGGCCGTGGGGAGGGGGATAAATATATTTTTGGGGGAGTCGCGCGCCGAAGGCGCGCGACTCCCCCAAAAACCCCCAGGAGAAAACCAACTGCGTAACTCCTAAATGATTTTTTCTTCCCCCTGCCCACGGCCAGGAGACCGTGGGCAGGGGGAAAGGTCTGGAGAGCCCGATATCCAGAGGCTGCGGTGGCCCCTCGGGCGCAGTCTGCATCCCTCCTCGACCTTACGCGGGGACGGGAACCCGGGCCTGGGCCCGTTCCTGGGCATCCAGGGCAGCGATAGCGGCGATGAAAACGATGTCCTGCACCTCATCGCCGGTCTGAAGGACGTGGACGGGCTTGCCCATCCCCAGGAGGATCGGCCCGATGGCCTGGGCATTGCCGAGCCGTTGCAGCAGCTTGTAGGAGACGTTGGCCGCCTCCAGATCCGGAAAGACCAGGACGTTGGCGTCCTTCACCCGGCTGAACGGGTAGCGTTCCTCAATGATCTCCGGCACCACCGCCGTATCCGCCTGCATCTCCCCATCGATCAGGATGTCCGGCCGCCGCTGCCGCACGATCTCCACGGCCTGGCGCACCTTCTCGGAGAGCGGATGGCGCGTGCTGCCGAAGTTGGAGAAGGAGAGCATGGCCACCCGCGGCTCGATGTCGAACCGCCGGGCGAAATCCGCCGCCATGATGGCGATCTCCGCCAGGTCCTCCGCGGTGGGCTCGATGTTCACCGTGGCATCGGTGAAGAAGTAAACCTTTTCCTTCACGATCATAATGTAAAGCCCGGCGACCTTGCGCACGCCTTCGCGGACTCCCACCACCTGCAGGGCGGGGCGGATGACGGCGGGGTAATCATAGGTAAGGCCGGAGATGAAAGCGTCGGCATCTCCCATCTCCACCATCATCGGCCCGAAGTAATTGGGCTCCAGCAACAGCGTGCGGGCCAGGGAGAGGGTGACGCCTTTGCGCTGGCGCTTCTCGAACAGGCGCCGGGCGTATTCCTCCAGCCGCGGGAACTCCGGCGGGTAAACGATCTCCGGGCTACAACGCAGGCCCAGCTCCTCGATCCGCCGGCGGATGACCTCGGGGCGGCCGATGAGAATCGGTCGGCCGATCCCTTCCTCCTGAACCAGCGCCGCCGCCCGCAGGATCTTGGGCTCCTCCCCCTCCCCGAAGGCGATCCGCTTGGGAGCCGCTTTGGCCTTATTGATGATGAAGCGCATCACCTGAGTGCCCTTGCCCAACCGGGCGGCCAGGCGCTCCCGATATTCCTCGATGTCGATATGAATCCGGGCCACGCCCGTCTCCATCGCGGCCTGGGCCACCGCCGGCGCCTCCCAGAGCATCACCCGGGGGTCCAGCGGCTTGGGGATGATGTAATCCGGCCCGAAGCGCAGGCTCTCCAGCCCGTAGGCTTTCAGCACGCTGTCCGGCACGTCCTCCCGGGCCAGGGCGGCCAGAGCCCGGGCAGCGGCCAGCTTCATCTCATCGTTGATCGCCCGCGCCCGCACATCCAGGGCCCCGCGGAAGATGAAGGGGAAGCCCAGGACGTTGTTGACCTGGTTGGGGTAATCGCTGCGGCCGGTGGCCACGATGGCGTCGGGGCGGGTCTCCTTCGCCAGCTCATAGCGGATCTCGGGGTCGGGGTTGGCCAGGGCGAAGATGATGGGGCGCTCGGCCATCGTCTTCACCATCTCCGGGGTGAGGACATCGGCCACGGAGAGCCCCAGGAACACATCCGCCCCGCGGATGGCCTCCGCCAGGGTGCGGGCGTCGGTCTCCGCGGCGAAGCGCTCCTTGTAAGGGTTCATCCCCTCCCTGCGGCCCTTGTAGATCACCCCCTTCGTGTCCAGCATGATCAGATTCTCTTTGCGCACCCCCAGTTTCACCCAGAGATCCGCACAGGCGATGCCCGAAGCCCCGGCCCCGTTGATCACCACCTTGATCTCATCGATGCGCTTGCCCACCAGCTCCAGGGCGTTGAGCAGGGCCGCCGCCGAGATCACCGCGGTCCCGTGCTGATCATCGTGGAAGACCGGGATATCCAGGGTGGCCCGCAGGGCTTCCTCGATGTAGAAGCATTCGGGGGCCTTGATATCCTCCAGGTTGATCCCCCCAAAGGTCGGGGCGATGAGCTGCACCACACGGATGAACTCATCGGGGTCGTGGGTGTTTACCTCAATGTCGATGGCGTCCACATCCGCGAACTTCTTAAAGAGCACCGCCTTGCCTTCCATCACCGGCTTGGAAGCCAGAGCTCCCCGATCCCCCAGGCCGAGGATGGCTGTGCCGTTGGAGATCACGGCTACCAGGTTCCCCTTGGTGGTGTATTCATAGGCCAGGTCCGGATTCTTCTCGATCTCGAGGACCGGATAGGCGACGCCCGGGCTGTAGGCGAGGGAGAGATCCCGCTGGGTGATCATCGGTTTGGTGGGGATCACCTCCAGCTTCCCGGGGCGGCCTTTGCGGTGATACTCCAGGGCGTCTTCGCGAAGCATGGAGACCTCCCGGATCTCAGGCTGAATCTCATTCGGGGCTGCCCGGGGCCCTCGGCCCTCGCAGCCCCCCATCCCCATTTCCAGCATAAGCCTGAGCGATCTCTCTAGCAAACCGGATGAACGGATTGAAATCGGATAGGCCATCCTTATTGATTGGACTCTGGACAAACGGGCCGTCTGATTTCTCGTTCAGGCCCTTCCCTTGCGCGAGGCAAGCCCCTCACCCCTTCCCCCATCCTGAGGAAAGGGAGGAGTTTGTCCGAAGTCCAGTTATTGGAAAGAACAGGAGTTGCGCCGTTCGGGACCCGCGAGAGGTGGGAATGGCCCCATCCCTTCAAACCCTCAGGAGAAAACCAGCCGCGCAACTCCTATTACCTATTACAATTTACAATAGCGCTACGGGCAGGCGCATCGCGGATGAGGCGGAGGCCCATGACCATTGATCCGCAGGATTTTTTAAGGGAGGCACCCGGATGCGTTTGTGGGGAACCCCGGAAGGTTCAGCGCTGGATCCAGCCTTTGAACGGTTGAATGCCTCTCTGCCCTTTGATCGCCGCCTGTATCCTCAGGATATCCGCGGCTCCATCGCCTGGGCACGGGCCCTGGCCCGGGCGGGTCTCCTGACGCCCGAGGAATGCCATGCGATCGTCGCCGGCCTCGAGGCCGTGAAGGCGGAGCTGGACGCCGAGGCCTTCATCTTCCAGCCCACCGATGAAGATATCCATACGGCGATCGAGCGGCGGTTGAGGGAGCGCATCGGCCCCATCGCCGGCAAACTGCACACGGGCCGGAGCCGCAACGATCAGGTGGCCACGGATCTACGTCTCTTCCTGATGGAGACATGGCCCCGGCTGGATCAGGGGCTGCGGGAGCTCGAGGAGGCCCTGGCCGCGCAGGCGGAAGCCCATCTGGACCTGCTTATG
This sequence comes from Candidatus Thermoflexus sinensis, assembly GCA_016842045.1. GTDB lineage: Bacteria > Chloroflexota > Anaerolineae > Thermoflexales > Thermoflexaceae > Thermoflexus > Thermoflexus sinensis. The sequence goes on from JAEVEY010000201.1 coordinate 3,523, forward strand.
CCGGGCTACACGCATCTTCAGCGAGCCCAGCCGATCCGCTACGCCCACTGGTGCCTGGCCCACGCCTGGGCCTTCGAGCGGGACCGGGCGCGATTGCGAGACGCTTACCCTCGCCTGGCGACGCTTCCCCTGGGCAGTAGCGCTCTCTCGGGAACGCCCTTCCCTGTCGACCGGGAAGCCCTGGCCCGGGAGCTGGGCTTCCTCTCGATTTCCCCCAACAGCCTGGACGCCGTCTCGGATCGGGATTTCGTCGCCGAGTTCCTCTTCATCGCGGCCATGATCGGCATCCATCTCAGCCGGCTGGCGGAGGATCTCATCCTCTTCGCCAGCGCGGAGTTCGGGTTCGTGGCGCTGGATCCGGCTTACACCACCGGCTCCAGCCTGATGCCGCAGAAGCGGAACCCCGACGCCCTTGAGCTGGCCCGGGCCAAGGCCGGGCGCCTCGTCGGCCACCTGATGGGATTCCTGCTCGTGCTGAAAGGCCTCCCGTCCGGTTACAACAAGGACCTGCAGGAGGATAAGGAGCCGGTTTTCGATGCCGTGGATACCCTGGAGGCGCTGCTGACGGTGCTCCCGGGCCTGGTGCGGACCATGCGGCCGCGGCCGGAGCGGATGCGTAGCGCACTGGAGGAGGCGATGCTGGCCACGGAGCTGGCGGATTATCTGGTGCGCAAGGGGGTTCCGTTCCGGGAAGCCCACCGGGCCGTCAGCGGGCTGGTGGAGGAATCCCTGCGTGGGGGCACGCCCCTTTCCGCCCTTCCCCTGGAGATCATGCGCCGTTACCATCCTGCCTTCGACGCCGATGTGTACGCGGCCCTCGACCCCGAGGCCGCCGTGGAGCGTCGGGCGATCCCCGGCGGCACCGCGCGCGCCGCCGTCGAGGCGCAGATCCAGGCCCTGCGGGCCCGTTTAAAGGCTTAGGACGCCACCCCCGCCCATGGGCTCAATCAGGGTGGGGTCATCTGCACGGGGGGAGTTCACCCGAGCCGAGACCGGGTAAGCGATCATCCGGTCGGCCGGGTAAGGGCGCAGGACCTCCTGCCATGCCCGGGGGCCGGCGGCGTCGTCGAGCCAGATCTCCTCGTGCTCGGGGAGTAAAATCACCGGCATCCGATCGTGGATTGGCGCCACCCGCTCGTTGGCTACGGTGGTGATGATCGTGAAGCTCTCGATGACCTCCCCCTCCGGGCTTTCCCAGCGATCCCATAATCCGGCGAAGGCGAACGGCTCCCGATCCCGCAACCCGATCCAGTAGGGGATCCGCCCGCGTGGCGTCTGCTGCCACTCGTAAAATCCATCGGCCAGCACCAGGCAGCGCCGCCGGCGGAAGGCTTCGCGGAAGCTCGGGCGTTGGGTCAGTGTCTCCGCCCGCGCGTTGATCAGCCGGTTCCCGATCGCCGGATCCTCCGCCCAGTGTGGGATCAACCCCCAGCGCAGCAGGCGAATCCGTCGGGTCCCATCGTTGAGCAGCACCGGGAGGGGCTGGGTGGGGGCGGCGTTATACCGGGGCTGCCACGGCGCGTCCGGCCACTCCGCCTGGAACCGCTCCATGAGCCGTCGAGGCTCCGTAAAAAGCGTGTAGCGTCCGCACATCGGGTTCTCCAGGAACAGAATCGGCAATCCCCGTTTCCATTCAGACCTCAGGTCTACTGAAATCTTATCCCAAATGCGGAAATCCCTCACCCGGATCTGTCCTGTTGGGAGGGGGTCCATCAAGCCCCCCATTTTGCAACAAAGCAACCCGAATCCCTTCTCCCGATTTATGGGATCGTCAATCGCAGGGGCCCAGCCTGTTAGGGGACAGCGTTCGGATCCACCATGTGGTGCCACCTGTTATAGGAGATGCCGTCCATCTCTCCTGGAACGCGGGGGAGGCGCCGGAGCCGCCGCTGGTTATCAGCGGCCAGCGGCGTAAATCCGAATTCTATTCGCCATACGCCAGGCGTTCGATCAGAACCGATGGGAACCCCAGGCGGCGCATCTTGGCCTGGGTCTCGGCGATCGGGTAGGGGACCCGCCGGAACGTCCAGGTCATTGCCTCCAGGTCCAGGATCGCGTAGGCGGCCCGCGGATCGCCATCGCGGGGCTGGCCGACGCTGCCCGGGTTCAGCATCCACCACCCGGTTTTCAGCTCGATGGGCTCGCTATAGGGAGGCTCCAGGATATGCATCCGCGGCGACCCACGGTCGGGGACATGGTAAGCGATGGCCACGTGGGTATGGCCGAACAGGCCGATGCGGGTGGGCAGCTGCTCGATGTTCTCCCAGGCGGTGTAGGGATCCAGGATGTATTCCCAGATCGGCGCCCGCGGGCTCCCGTGCACCAGCGTGATCCCTTCCCGCTCCATCCGGGTCGGGAGGCTCATCAGGTATTCTACGTGGCGCGAGGGGAGTTGCCCCCGGGTCCATTCCAGCACCTTCCGGGCGGCCGGGTTGAAGGTGGAAAGGGGGACCCGGCCGAGGACCCCCCAATCGTGGTTGCCGGCGAGGGCGACCGTCGCCAGACGCTGGATCCGATCGATGCACTCCACCGGGTCCGGCCCGTAGCCCACCAGATCCCCCAGGAACCAGAGGGCATCCCATGGCCCCGCATCGGCGAGCACCGCTTCCAGCGCTTCCAGGTTGGCGTGGATATCGGAGAGGACCAGAACACGCATCGACGGGCCCCTCAGAAAACGGACTTGATACTAGGGGGTGAGTGTTGGGAGGTTGATCGACAAAGTTGTCGTCGGCGTCCCTGTGGAAGTCGGCGTGAGTGTGGCGGTCAGCGTAGGGGTGCCAGTCAGCGTGGGTGATTCGGTTGGTGTAATGGTAATGGTCGGCGTGGGTGTCTCGGTGAGTGTGGCGGTCGGAGTGGGTGTCGCCGTGGACGTCGGCGTCAGGGTCGGCGTCGGGGTCGCCGTGGGGGTCCGGGAAGGGGTGGGCGTGAAGGTCGGCGTGAACGTCGGCGGGATCCACTGGGTGGGGGTGGGCAGCCGGGTCTCGGTCGGCCCGAAAGGAAACGTGGGCGTGGGGATCACCACCGGCGTGAGCCCCAGCGGCGTTAGCGTTGGGAACATCGCGGTGGGGGTAGCGGAGGGCGCGCTGGCGGGTCGAGCCATCGCCAGCAGCACCCCGCCCAGCACATAGCAGGGCAGCGTCGCCAGGATGATGCTGATGAACACCACATAGAGCGTGCGCGTGCGCGGCGGCAGTTGATCGAGCCAGTTCATCGGATGGCGCTCCGAAAAGGGATCTGTGGGCGGAAAGATCTGCCCGAATTGTAATCCAGATCCCGCCGCAGGCAATCCATGCCAGCGCGTGTTGCCGATTCGACCCGGCTCGCTGGCCCCGGGCCCGAAGGACCGCGGGAGAGGGGAGAAGAGGTCCAATGTCTTTCACCTCAACGGAACGTCACCGTTCTTGCCAAAGTTTCCTCCACGTGTTTCAATGGGCGCATGCGCCATAACGGTGCGGGTTCTTTTCGGGTCGGGAAGGCCCAGGAAAACTGGAGGCGGGGCCGCTCTGCTGCAACCGAGGGGCTTGATTGACCCCCTCTCCACGCCGCGAAGCGGCGTGGAGAGGGGCAGGTGCGGAACCCGAGTGGACATCGCAGGATCGCAACCGGGCAAGGTGTGGCCATTGCGCAGCCTGTCGGTTTCTATGGTCCCTCGGGCACCTGATGGACGATAAGCGCTTCTCCGTCAGATCGCAGGCTCAAAGGGAGCATGCCGCGTTCATCGCGGCCCGATTCCCTGAAGGAGGCGATGCTGGATGGACGAGCTGGAGGCGTTGCATCAGGAAGTGCGGCAGTGCACGAAGTGCCCTTTATCGCAGGGGCGGACCCTGGCCGTGCCCGGCGAGGGGCCCCGGAACGCCCAGGTGATGTTCGTCGGCGAAGCCCCGGGATTCCATGAGGACCGTCAGGGTCGACCCTTCGTGGGGGCGGCAGGGGCCTTCCTGAACGAGCTGCTGGCCTCCATCGGCCTGAAGCGGGAGGATGTCTACATCACCAACATCATCAAATGCCGGCCGCCGGGCAATCGAGATCCCTATATGGATGAGATCGAGGCGTGCAGCCCCTATCTGGACCGTCAGGTGGCGCTGATCCATCCCAGGGTCATCGTCACGTTAGGGCGGTATTCCCTCGCCCACTGGCTGCCGAACGCCAAGATCTCTCAGGTGCACGGGAAGCCGATGCGAGTGGGGAACCTGGTGATCTTTCCCATGTATCATCCCGCGGCCGCTCTCCATCAACCGGCCCTCAAGCGGACGGTGGAGGAGGATTTTCGGAAGCTGGGGGCGTTCCTGACCGGCCTCCTGAAGGCGGAGGAGGAGCAGCCACCAGAGGAGCCTAAGCAGCTCTCGCTATTTTAACCTCGTGGGTTGCCTGAGCATCCTCTGGTCAGGCGGGCCTCATCCCTTCCGGATGGCCCGTGGGGCTTCTGAGCGTTCCAGTGGGGGTTTGGGGGCGATCTGTCCAGGGGTCCTTTGACGAAGGGCTTTCTCCGGTTTATAATTTTTATGCCCCTGGCGAGGTAGCTCAAGTGGCAGAGCAGCCGGCTCATAATCGGCGGGTTGTGGGTTCGAGTCCCACCCTCGCCACCTTCCCCCAGGCGCCCCGGAGTAATCCACCTCCGGGGCGCCTTTTTGATATGGATGGCCCCGTTAGCCTCTCACAATGAAGAAGGACGCCACGCTTCCTCGGAATCCCCAGATTGTGATTCCAATCACTATATGTTGTGAAAAAAATCACTTGCCTGGCCTTTCGGTTGATTCGAAGCTGAAAGGGGGTGGGATTCCCTTCTGCCGTAGAAAGGAGCGCCCCATGGCCGCTATTGAGCGCCGCATCCGTTACGAGTCCGAGCTGGATCCCTCGTTTGCTCGTGAGATCATCGCTTTCAGCGGTTCCCCCTCCCTGATGGCCTGCATCCAGTGTGGAACCTGCAGCAGCGCCTGCCCGCTGAGCCTGTATATGGACTACACCCCCCGACGCATTATTGCGATGGTTCGGGAGGGATTTAAACAGGAAGTCCTAAGCAGCCGGACGATCTGGTTGTGCGCTTCCTGCTATGCCTGCACTGTTGAATGCCCCAAACAGATCCGCATCACGGATGTCATGTATGCCCTCAAGCGCTATGCCATCCGGGAGGGCGTTCATCCCCCCCGATTCCCGATCCCGGTCCTGGCGCGTCTCTTCTACAACACGGTCCGCCGTCGGGGCCGTCTCACCGAAAGCTGGACGGTCCTGAGGCTCTACCTGCAAACCATGCCCCTCCGTATCCCGGGCATGTCCTCCCTCGGGTGGAAGTTGTTGCGCCGTGGCCGCTTCCCGCTCCGCCCGGAGGGGATCCGGGATCGCCAGGGATTGCAGCGGGTCTTGCGTGTCGTGGAACGACAGGAGGTTACCGCATGAGCTACCTTTATTTTCCCGGCTGCTCGCTGAAAGGCACGGGGCGGGCGTATGAGGAGTCCCTCCTGGCGGTGTTCCGGGCCCTGGGGATTCCGTTGACGGAGCTGGCGGATTGGAATTGCTGCGGGGCCACGGCCTATATGTCCATCGACGAGCATCAGGCTTTCGCCCTCGCCGCGCGGAACCTCGCTCTGGCGGAGTCCCAGGGATCGCCAGCGGATGGGGCTGTCCAGCTGATCGCCCCATGCAGCGCATGTTATCTGGTTCTCCTCAAAGCCCAGCAATGCCTGGCTGCGGATATCGCGCTCTGTCAGGAGATCACCATCGCCCTTAAAGAGGAGGGGCATTGTTATCGGGGCAGGGTCCGCATCCGCCATCCGCTGGATGTCCTGGTCCACGATGTGGGATTGTCGGAGATCGCCCGTCATGTGCGGCAGCCTCTTCGTGGTCTGAAGATCGCCTGCTACTATGGCTGTCAGATCGTGCGGCCCTTCGCCCTCTTCGATCGTCCCCATGATCCATCCACCATGGATGACCTCGTCCGTATCCTCGGCGCGGAGCCCGTGAGCTGGCCCCTGAAGACCCATTGTTGCGGCGGGAGCCTCACCGGGACCATCCCGGAGGTGGGGTGGCGGTTGAATTATCTATTGCTTCGGGAAGCGCAACGGCGGGGAGCCCATCTGATCGTCACGGTTTGTCCGCTGTGCCAGTTCAACCTGGAGGCCTACCAGGATCAGATCCGTCAACGCTACCCGGATCTGGCCCCGATGCCGGTGCTGTATTTCACACAGCTGATCGGGATGGCGATGGGCCTTCCTCCGCGCGAGCTGGGGCTGCAGCGCCTGCTGATCCCTGTCGATGGGTTGATGGCGGCGTTATCGAAGGAGGGAGCTCATGCGCGCGCATGAAATCTACCCGAACGGAGGACCTCGTATCGGCGTTTATGTTTGCCATTGCGGCCTGAACATCGCGGGGAAGGTCGATGTCCATGAGGTGGTCGAGTTCGCCAAAACGCTGCCCTTCGTGGTCGTCGCCCGCGAGTATAAGTTCATGTGCTCGGATCCCGGCCAGGAGATGATCCGGGAGGATATCCGGGAACACCGGCTGAATCGGGTGATCGTGGCCTCCTGTTCCCCGCTCCTCCACGAGGCGACCTTCCGTCGGGTCCTCGAGCAGGCGGGCCAGAACCCCTTCTTCTTCCAGATGGTCAATATCCGCGAGCATGTGAGCTGGGTGACCGAAGATCCCCGGGAGGCCACCGAGAAGGCGAAAGCCCTGGTGGCCGCCGCTGTCCGACGGGTGATCTTCCACGAACCCCTGCAGCGCCGGCGCGTCCCGGTGAAGGATCACGTGCTGGTCGTTGGCGGGGGGATCGCCGGGATCCACGCCGCTCTGACCCTGGCAGACGCTGGCAAACACGTTTACCTGGTGGAACGGGAGCCCACCATCGGCGGCCATATGGCCATGTTCGATAAGACCTTCCCCACCCTGGATTGCGCGGCGTGTATCCTGACCCCCAAGATGTCCGCCGTGGCCGCCCATCCGAACATCACCCTCTGGACCTATTCGGAGGTTATCCAGGTCGAGGGGTTCGTGGGGAACTTCCGCGTTCGCGTGCGCCGCAAGCCTCGCTATGTGATCGAGGAGCTCTGCGTGGGATGCCTGCAGTGTATTGACGCCTGCGTCTATAAGGACGCCCGGTTCCCGGACGAGTTCAATCTGGGCCTGGGCAAACGCAAGCCCATCTATATCCCCTTCCCCCAGGCCACCCCCCGGGTGGTGCTGATCGACCCCGAGACCTGCATCTGGTTCAAAACCGGCAAATGCAAGCGAACCTGCCTGGAGGCCTGTGAGCGCAAAGCCATTGACTTCGAGCAGCAGGAGCGGATCGAGGAGATCGAGGTCGGGGCGATTATCCTGGCCACCGGCTTCAAGACTTTCGATGCGCGACGGATCCCCGAATACGGTTATGGGAAATACCCGAACGTCTACACGGCCCTGGAGGTCGAGCGCCTGGTGAACGCCGCCGGTCCGACCGGGGGCGAGGTCCGCTTGCGTGACGGCCGCGTCCCGAAGCGGGTGGGGATCATCCACTGTGTGGGCTCGCGGGATGAGCGCTTTAACCGCTATTGCTCCCGGGTCTGCTGCATGTATTCCCTGAAGCTGGCCCATCTCATTAAAGAACGAACCGGCGCTGAGGTCTATAACTTCTACATCGACATGCGCACGCCCGGCAAAGGCTATGAAGAGTTCTACGATCGTCTGCTTCAGGAGGGCGTGCACTTCATCCGGGGCCGCGTGGCTGAGGTCACGGATTGGGCGATCACCCCCGAGGAGGAAGGAAAGCTGATCATCCGGGTGGAGGATACCCTTATCGGGGTGGTGCGCCGCATCCCGGTGGATATGGTGGTCCTGGCGGTAGGCCTGGAGCCCCAGCCGGACGCCGAGGAGGTGCGGCGGATGTTCAACATCTCCTGTAGCAAAGAGGGCTTCTTCCTGGAGCGTCACCCCAAGCTGGCCCCGGTCTCCACGTTCACGGACGGGATTTTCCTGGCAGGAGCCTGCCAGGGGCCCAAGGATATCCCGGATAGCGTGGCCCAGGCCGGCGCGGCGGCGGCCGAGGCCCTCGCCCTGATCGACAAGGGCTATGTGGAACTGGAGCCGAACACCGCTTACATCGTTGAAGAGCTGTGTTCGGGTTGCAAGACCTGTATCAGCCTGTGCCCCTACAATGCCATTTCTTTCGACGAAGTCCGCGCGATCGCGGTGATCAACGAGGCGTTGTGCAAGGGCTGCGGCACCTGTGTGGCCGCCTGTCCGTCCGGAGCGGCCCGACAGCATCTCTTCGAGGACGCCCAGATCTTCCAGGAGATCGAAGGAGTGCTGGCCTATGTCTGAGCGACCCATGGAGGGTGAACGAAGTTTCGAGCCACGCATCGTGGCTTTCTTTTGCAACTGGTGCACATACACCGCGGCGGATCTCGCCGGGACAGCCCGCATGACCTACGCGCCCAACATCCGGATCATCCGCCTGATGTGCTCCGGACGACTGGATCCTCAGTTTGTCCTGGCCGCTTTCCGCCACGGGGCCGACGGGGTTCTCATCGGCGGGTGCCATCCGGGGGACTGTCATTATCAGGAGGGCAATTATAAGGCCCTGCGGCGCTATCTGCTTCTCAAGCGCTTGCTACGGGAGATGGGGATTGAGGAGGAACGGCTGCGACTGGAGTGGATCTCGGCCTCGGAAGGGGATCGCGTTCAGAAAGTCGCGAATGAGTTCACCGAGACCATCCGCCGGCTGGGCCCCCTCCGCCTGGCCCCACGCCCCGGAGTGATCCGCCTGCCCGTGGCTGCCTTACCAGAGCCTTCGCCCGCCGCTCGGGAAGGAGCCCTGCCATGAGCAAGCCGAAGGTCGCTTTCTACTGGTGCGCCTCCTGCGGGGGCTGTGAGGAGGCCGTGGTGGATCTGGCGGAGGAGATCCTCCAGGTCGTGGAGGCGGTGGAGATCGCCTTCTGGCCGGTGGCCTTAGATTTCAAGCGGGAGGATGTGGAGCGCCTCGCCGATGGGGAGCTGGCCGCCGCCTTCATCAACGGCGCCATCCGGACCTCCGAACAGGCGGAGATGGCGCATCTCCTGCGGTCCAAAGCGCAGGTCCTCATCGCCTTCGGGAGCTGCTCTCATATGGGCGGTGTCCCGGGCTTGGCGAATTTGTTCGACCGCGAGGAGATCCTCCGTTACGTCTACGAGGAGGCGCCCAGCGTGGTCAACCCCCAGCGGGTGCGCCCGGAGGAGCGCATCGAGGTCGATGAGGGGATGCTCACGCTCCCGGCCTTCTGGGAGGGGGTTCAGACGCTGGATCAGACGGTCGAGGTGGATTATTATCTCCCGGGCTGCCCGCCTCCCGTGGGATTGATCCGCAGCGCGCTGCAGGCGCTCCTCACCGGGAACCTGCCGCCGAAGGGCTCTGTGCTGGCCCCGGATGTCGCGCTGTGCGCCGAATGCCCTCGCAAGCCCACCAAGCCCGAGCGGCTGGCCCTGAAGGAGCTCAAGCGCCCTCATCAGGTCCTCATCGATCCAGAGACATGCCTGCTGGCCCAGGGGTTGCTCTGTCTGGGCCCGGCCACCCGGAGCGGATGCGGGGCTGCCTGTATCGCCGGCAACATGCCCTGCACAGGCTGCCTGGGGCCCACCAGCCGCGTCCTGGACGGCGGGGCGAAGGCCCTTTCCGCCCTGGCCTCCTTGCTGGATGCTACGGAGGAGGCGGAGATCGAGCGCATCCTGGCGGGGATCCCGGATCCGGTCGGTCTGTTCTACCGGTATAGCCTCCCGGCTTCGCTGCTCCATCGGCGGGTCGGGAATGGCGAGCGCCTTCGGGAAGGGAGGTCCTCATGAGCCGCCGCGAGATCGTGATCGATCCCATCACCCGCCTGGAAGGACACGGTAAGATTCACATTTTCCTGAACGAGAAGGGGGAAGTGGATCGGGCCTATTTCCAGGTCCCGGAGCTGCGAGGGTTCGAGAAGTTCGCGGTCGGCCGCCCGGCTGAGGAGATGCCCCAGATCACCTCGCGGATCTGCGGCGTCTGCCCCACGGCCCATCATATGGCGGCCACCAAGGCCCTGGATGATCTCTACCAGGTGGATCCCCCTCCGGCGGCGAAGAAGATCCGGGAGCTGGTGTATTGCACGTTCATGGTGGAAGATCACGCCCTGCATTTCTACTTCCTGGGCGGGCCGGATTTCGTGGTCGGCCCCACGGCGCCGAAGGCCGAGCGCAACATCCTGGGGGTCCTCGCCCGTGCAGGTCTTGAGATCGGGCGCGAGGTGATCGGCGTGCGCAAGCAGCTGCGGGATCTGATCACCCGCGTCGGCGGCAAGGTCATCCACCCGGTTTTCGGCCTCCCCGGCGGCATCGCCAAACCCCTGACCCCCGAGGACCGCGAAGCTTTCCTGGCGGGGGCGGATCGAGCGGTCCAGTTTGCCCTCTTCAGTCTGAAGCTCTTTGAGGACATCGTGCTCAAGAATCCTCAATATGTGGAATGGATCCGCTCGGAGGCTTACACGCATCGCACTTACTATATGGGGCTGGTGGATGACCGGAACCGGGTGAACTTCTACGATGGATGGCTGCGCGTGGTGGATCCCAACGGACGGGAGTTCCTGAAGTTCCCGGTTCGGGATTATTTGAAACACATTGCCGAGCATGTGGAGCCCTGGAGCTATATTAAGTTCTGTTACCTGAAGGATGTCGGCTGGAAAGGCTTTGTCGATGGCCCGGAGAGCGGGGTTTACAGCGTCGCCCCGCTGGCCCGTCTGAACGCGGCGGATGGGATGGCCACCCCACGGGCTCAGGAGGCTTATGAGCAGTTCTATGCAACCCTGGGCGGCAAACCGGTCCACCACACCCTGGCCAACCACTGGGCGCGCCTGATCGAGCTGCTCTATGCCGCCGAACGGATGCAGGAGCTGGCCCGGGATCCGGAGATCCTGGATCCGCGGGTTCGCACCCTGCCGACGGCGGTCCCGCGGGAGGGGATCGGGGTGGTGGAGGCTCCCCGCGGGACCCTGATCCACCATTACGAAACGGATGAACGGGGGATCATCACCCGGGCCAATCTGATCGTGGCCACCCAGAACAACGCCACTCGTATCGCCATGTCCGTCGACAAGGCGGCGCGCTCCGTGATTCGGAACGGAGAAGTGGGGGAGGGGATCCTGAACCTGGTGGAGATGGCCTTCCGGGCTTATGATCCCTGCCATGCCTGCGCCACCCATGCGCTGCCGGGCCAGATGCCCCTTCTCATCCGCATTTACAATCCGCGCGGGGAGCTCGTGCGGGAGATCCGCCGGGATTAAGCGGCCCGGGCCATCAGCCGGAGGGAGAAGCGTTCATGGGGGCGGGCGGCCATGAAGATCCTGATCCTGGGCCTGGGAAACGACCTCCTGGGCGATGATGGCATTGGCTTGCTAACGGTCCGTGCCCTTCGAGAGGAGCTGGGAGGCTCCGAGGGGATCGAGCTGGTGGAGAGCTCCCTCTCCGGTCTGGCGCTGCTGGATCTTCTGATCGGATACGACCGGGCCATCCTCATCGATGCGGTTCAGACCGGCCGGGCCCCGCCGGGGACGATCTGGAGGTGGCGGGCGGAGGAACTGGGTGCGGTCCGGGCGCCCTCCCCTCACTATGCGGGGCTTCCGGAATTGCTGGCCATCGCTCGCGCCCTCCGGCTCCCCTTTCCTGAACAAATCGAAATCTACGCCGTGGAAGTTGCGGATCCGCGGACGATCGGCGGAGCGCTCACCCCCGCGGTCCGCCAGGCGCTTCCCGAACTGGTCCGTCAGATTCGGGAGCGGGTGCGGAAGTCCCTTTCTGCAGACGCCATTCCCGAAGGCCAACCGGGAAAGTCCCAGGCGGGGCGGACCATCGAAGACGGTTAAATCGGCTCCTGATCGTTCTCCCCCTTACCGCATCTTGATCCGAGATCCCCTGGGCCCGGTCCCTGAGAACATCTGGCCTCGCCTCGGGTTTCATAAGTGGCACAACCGCGTTGCGCCCCGGCTTTCTTCTTCTCTCATTCCCTGCTACACTGGATGAAGCCATTGATCTTCGCTGAACATGCGAGGGATGTGCCGATTGTGAAAGCCTGAAAAGCGGAACGCTGCCTGGCTTGAGGGAGAACATGCAGGAGGTTGGGGAATATGCCGTTCGCCCGTCTCACTGATCCGGGGTATCTGCTGGCGCTGGCGGTGATCTTCCTGTTCGCGTTGCCCCTTCACGAGCTGGCCCACGCCTGGGTCGCTGAGCGCCTCGGGGATTCCACGCCGCGCCGGTATGGGCGGGTGACCCTGAATCCGATGGCCCATCTGGATCCCATCGGCGCCCTGATGCTGGTGCTGGCCGGGTTCGGCTGGGCCCGCCCCGTCCCGGTGAACCCGCTCTATCTCCGCTATGGGCCGCGGGTGGGGATGGCACTGGTCGGGGGCGCCGGGCCGCTGATGAATCTCCTCCTGGCGGGCCTGGGGATCATGGCCTATCGAACGGCCCTCGGGGTCTGGACCGTGCCTTCGGGCATCGTCCTGCAGTTCCTGGGCGCGTGGATCTTCATTAACATTGGCCTGGCCGTTTTCAATATGATCCCGCTGCCTCCGCTGGATGGCTACCGGGTGTTGCAGGGGTTGCTTCCGCCGGATCTGGCGTATGCGTATGCCCGGCTGGAGGCTTACGGGCCGTTGTTGTTGCTGCTGTTCCTGGTTCTGGATCGGCAGCTGGGGCTTCTCGGGAGCGTGTTGCAGCCCTTTTATACGCTGGCGTTCCGGTTGATGCATTTGTAGGGCAACTGCTCGCAGTTGCCCTACGAACCGCCTAAGATCATCCGGCGGAAAGCCTCCGCGTAACGCAGGCCGACCGCCCGGCCCTCCTCCGCGGCCCATGCCCGCAGGGCAGGGCCCGGATCCCAGTCCCCGATCTGGCTGCGGTGACAGCGCAGGGCCTCGATCTTGAGCTCCAGCGTCTCCTCGATGTCGATCCACACGTTGGGCTGGGCCGCGCCGTAGATATACACCTCGCGCACCCGATGCGGGGGAAGGCCCAGCTCGGGGAACATGAGGGGCATCCCCGCCGCCGGGAACGCCGCCTCCAGGGCCGCCTGGGCGGCCGCTCGATGATCCGGATGGTTGATATAGTCATCGCCATAGAAATAGACCGATGGATCCCCGCAAACCAGGGCTTGCGGCCGGAAGCGACGGATCTCGCGCACCAGCTCCCGCCGCAGCTCCAGGGTGGGCTGCAGCAGGCCGTCCGGATGGCGCAGGAAGATCACCTCCGCGATGCCCAGGACCCGGGCGGCCGCCTCCTGTTCCGCTTCGCGGACCCGCGCGATCTCCTCCCGCGATCGGTGGGCTTCCTCAACCCCTGCATCTCCGCTGGTGCAGAGCACCAGGGCGATGACGCTACCCCGCCGGGCCCATTTAGCCAGCGTGCCCGCGCAGGTGAATTCCACATCGTCCGGATGGGCAGCGACCACCAGCACGCGCTCCGGTGTGGTCGGCTCGATCATGGCGCCTCCATCGATCGGGTTTGATCGCCCTTCGCCCTGAACGGGCGACGATCTCGAAAACGGTGAACTGGTTCTCCTTGCTGGACCTGGGACCAATGGTCCGCGTCGCCTCAGATTCAGCTTTCCCCTCATCGCCGGCGAGCTCCTCCTTTCGTTCCGCCCCAGGCCCGATCTCCTCAATGCCCTGACTATATCGCGACTCATGAAATCCTGCGAAAGTCCTCCTGCGCATGCGCTCGTCCGGTTCGTCGAACGCGCCCATCGGCGCGCCACGGCTGTTGCCTTTCACCTCGTCCTGAGATCGGAAAGCAAGATATCGGGATGAGAGCCCGAGCGCGATCCTTGTTCGATGCATTCATAAACTTCGATTTATCGAAAATCTTCAATCATACGCTTAACCGAAATCTCACGAAACTTACACGTTTTCTTAACGCAGGTCATGAGGAAGTTGATGTAAAATCCCGCTCGTGGAAAAGGAGTTCAGGCTGTGGTGACCATGGTGAAGATCCCTGGGCTCCCGGATGAGATCCTGTTCGGGAGGAGCAAGAAGAGATGGAGGAGCGGAAGCGGCTGGAGGAGGAGCCCCCTGGTGCGAAACGTCGGAGCCGGCGAGCGCCGATCTGGCGGGATGTGCCGGATGAGCTGTGGGATGATTGGCGCTGGCAGCTCACTCACCGGCTGAACTCGGTGGAACAGCTCAAGCAGATCATCCGCCTGACCCCGGAGGAGGAGGCCGGTGCGGCAGCGACCCACCGGTTCCGCATGGATATCACCCCCTATTTCGCCTCGCTGATCGATCCTGACGATCCAAACTGCCCGATCCGGCGTCAGGTGATCCCCACAGCGAAGGAGCTGGAGCCGACGCCGGGGTTGATGGCGGATTCCCTTTCCGAAGATCAACACTCCCCGGTCCCGGGCCTGGTTCATCGCTATCCGGATCGGGTGCTGATGCTGGTGACGACCCAGTGTGCCAGCTACTGTCGGTTCTGCACCCGCAGCCGGATCGTGGGGGATCCCCACGCCAATTTCGGGCGGCGGGATTACGATCGGCAGATCGAATACATCGCCCGCACGCCGCAGATCCGGGATGTGCTGCTCTCCGGGGGCGATCCACTGATCCTCCCGCAGCCGATCCTGGAGGATCTGCTGCGCCGTCTGCGGGAGATCCCCCACGTGGAGGTCATTCGCATCGGGACGCGGGTGCCCATCTTCCTGCCCCAGCGGATCACCGATGATCTGGTCGCGATGCTTCGCAAGTATCATCCGCTGTGGATGAACATCCACATCAACCATCCGAAGGAGCTGACGCCGGAGGTCACGGAGGCCCTGGCGAAGCTGGCCGACGCCGGCATCCCGCTGGGCAGCCAGACGGTGTTGCTGGCCGGGGTGAACGACTGCCCCCACATCATCCGCGCCCTGGTCCACGAGCTGGTCAGGCGCCGGGTGCGGCCCTATTACCTCTACCAGTGCGATCTGGTCGAGGGCGCCGGCCACTTCCGCACACCGGTCTCGAAGGGGATCGAGATCATGGAAGCCCTGCGGGGCCACACCAGCGGCTACGCGATCCCGATGTATGTGATCGACCTGCCCGGGGGCGGAGGGAAGGTGCCGGTGATGCCCAACTACCTGCTGGCAATGAACGAGCGCCGGGTGGTGTTGCGCAATTTCGAGGGCTTCATCAGCACCTACGAGCAGCCGACGGATTACACGCCCCACGACTCAAGCCGCTGTGAATACTGTCGGAACCAGCGCCCGGAGCCCGGCCAGCGGGGGATCTTCGGGCTGCTGGAGGGGGACGCCATGACCATCGCGCCGGAGGGCTTCGAGGCGGTCCACCGACGGCTGCACACCGGGGGGACGGAGACGGCGCCGCTGATCATCGGGGAGCCCCTGCCGGTCGTGAACGGGGAGGTGCTGTGATGCGGGTGGCGGTCCTGGCCAACCTGAAACGGAACGCGCCCCATCAACCGGACGAGCCGCCGGATGCCTGGGCGGAGCTGGATTCGGATCAGACCGTGGAGGGGATCGCCCGGGCGCTGGAGGCCTGGGGGCATACGACGGCGATCTTCGAGGGGAACCTGGAGCTCCCGGAGGCGCTGCGCCGCTTCCGCCCGGATATCTGTTTCAACATCTGTGAGGGCTACTGGGGGGATTCCCGGGAGGCCCATGTGCCGGCCATGCTGGAGATGATGCGGATCCCCTATACGGGCTCCCGGGTCCTGGCCCTGGCGATCTCGCTGGATAAGGCGATGACCAAGCGGGTGTGGGTGGCCGAGGGACTGCCCACCCCGCCGTTCCAGGTCTTCCGGCGGCCGGATGAGCCGCTGAACCCCCGCCTGTCCTTTCCCCTTTTCGTGAAGCCGAACCGGGAGGGGAGCGGGATGGGGATCTCGGCCAAATCCGTGGTGACGAACGAGGCGGAGCTGCGGGAGCAGGTGGCCTGCATCATCCGTACCTATCGCCAGGAGGCCCTGGTGGAGGCCTTCATTGACGGCCCGGAGCTCACGGTTGGCCTCATCGGGAACATCGACGGGGATGTGGGATGGCTCCGGCCGCCCGGAGGATGGGCGACGGAGGAAGGCCTGGACATCGGTGGGGTCCATGTCTTCCCGCCGATGATGGTGGATCTCAGCCCGTGTCCGCCCGATCAGCGGGGGCTTTATACCTCCTACATCAAGTCGGAGATGCCCCTGGGCCCGCGGTATCTCTGCCCGGCCCCGCTGGATCCGGCGCTGCGCCGGGAGGCGCAGCGGCTGGCCTTTGAGGCCTTCCGGGCGATCGGGGCCTGCGACCTCAGCCGGGTGGACATGCGGATCGATGCCGCCACCGGTCAGATTTATCTGCTGGAAATCAACACCCTGCCCGGGCTGAACCCGGAATACAGCGACATGGTGCTTAACGCCCGGGCCGATGGGATGCCCTATGAGGTGCTGATCGCCCGGATCCTGGAGGCCGCCTGTCGGCGTTACGGCCTTCCGATCGAGCCGGCGATGGAGCCGGTCCGGGCTGGGATTTCGCAGGCTGGATAAGCCGGCAGGGGGCCGGCAGCGCTGGGCCTCCACCTGACATCCATTCTCCGTCCGAGGAGCCGGTATGGGCCGTCGCCGCCCGATGGCGCCGAAGCGCGTGCTGATCCTTTACAGCGTGGTGGAGCGGCTCCCGCGTGGGGAGCCTCGCGACTGGATCGCGGAGGAGGAAGTGCTCCTCACCGCTCAGACCATGGCTTCGGCCCTGATGGAGGGGGGATGGACGGTGGTGACCCGGGCGATCTGGGACCTGGATTCCCTCCGCGAGACGCTGGAGGAATTCGATCCTCAGGATACGGTGGTGATGAACCTCTGCGAAACCCTCGAGGGGCGCCCGCAGGGGGAGGCGGTGGTGCCGGTCGCCCTGGAAGCCCGGGGGTTCGTCTACACCGGATCGCCGGGCTCCACGCTTTCCCTCTGTCTGGACAAGGCGCGGGCCAAGGCCCGGCTCCGGGCGGCAGGCCTGCCCACCCCTTCCGCCCAGGTGATCCACGACCCTCGAGAGCGCCTCCGGATCCCTCTCCCTGCCATCGTGAAGCCTCTGGCCGAGGATGCCAGCCATGGGATCGATCGGGAGTCCGTCGTGACGGATGAGGCGGCCCTTCGAGCGCGGATCGCTTACGTTCTGGAGACCTATCGTCAGCCGGCGCTGGTGGAGGCGTTCATTGAGGGGCGGGAGTTCAACGTGGCGATCTGGGGCGGGCGGACGCCGGAGGTGCTTCCCCTGGCTGAGATCGATTACTCCGGGATCCCGAACCCTCTGTGGCGGGTGTGCACGTTCGCGGCGAAGTGGCTGCCGGGATCGGAGGAATACGAGCTGACGCCGGTGCAATGCCCTGCCATCGTCGAGGAAGCCCTGGCGGCCCGCATCCGGGAGGTTGCGGTCCGGGCCTTCCGGGCGGTCCGCTGTCGGGATTATGGACGGGTGGACATCCGGCTTCAGGGGGAAACCCCCTACGTGCTGGAGGTCAACCCGAATCCCAGCCTGGCGCCGAACAGCGGGTTCGTGCGCGCGGCCATGGTGGCTGGCTATTCCTATGGCGCGCTGGCCGAGCGGCTGATCCGCCTGGCCTGGGAGCGGCGCAGTCGGCGGAAGGAAGCCCTTCAACCTCAACCGATCCGGACGATGGGAGCCGATGTCGCCTATTCGATGGCCTCGAGCGGATGAGGAGGTTGCGCTCCGGATCTTAGCGGAGCGCTGCGGTGTGTTCCGGGCGGAGGAAATCGAAACCCTGATCGAGATCTTCCGGGAAGCCTGTGAGAAGGGGTTTGAGCGGAGCGGGTATTACTTCCGCGTCTGGGCGGATGGCGAGGAAAATGCGCCGCTGGGATTGATCTGCTATGGCCGCCGTCCGCTGACCCGATGGTCATGGGATCTTTACTGGCTGCTGGTGGATCCCCGGGTGCAGCGACAGGGGATCGGCACCGCGCTGCTCCGGGTGATGGAGGAGCATGTGAAGCAAGAGGGTGGGCGGTGGATCCTGGTGGAGACGGCAACCGCCCCCGCCTATGCTCCAGCCCGTCGTTTCTACGAACGCCACGGGTTCCGGCTGTTAGCCGTGGTGGAGGATTTCTACGACGAGGGCGAAGGGCTGGCGGTATATCTCAAGGGCCTCCCGCCGCCGGGTGAGCGATGGGCTTCGGCGGTGGAGGCCCCTCTGTAGGAGGTGGGATGATGCGGCATCCGTCGAGGCCGAGGACCCCGCGCCAGGTGATCCTGCTGTACAACATGGACGGCGCGTGGCCTCTGGAGGATCAGGTGTATGCCCGGGAGTGTGTCCGCAGATTACATGAGGGCCTTCAGGCCCACGGCCTGATCGTCCATCCAGTGGAGATCCGTCGGGATGTCCTGGACCCTTTATCCGGTTACGATCCCGGCGAATGGGTGGTGTTCAACTGGTGCGAGGCGTTGGAGGGGGATCCTTACGCGGAGCCCCGCGTGGCCCGGGCGCTGGAGTCGGCCGGCTTCCTTTACACCGGATCCGGCCCCTGGGCTCTGACGGTGGCGGGGAACAAGGCCCTGATGAAGGCCTTTCTGACCCTGAACGGCATCCCCACCCCACCCTGGCGGGTCTGCCACCGGCTCCAGGATGTGGAGGGCTGGAGGGATTTCCCGGCGATCGTGAAGCCGATCCGGGAGCATGGCAGCGTGGGGATCACGCCGGAGGCAGTGGTGACTTCTCCATCGGCGTTGAGAGCGCGGGTCGAGTATGTGCTGGAGATGCTTCGCCAGCCGGCGCTGGTGGAGGTCTTCATCCCGGGTCGGGAGCTGAACGTCAGCCTGTGGGGGAACGGCGATCCGGAGCCCCTGCCGATCTCGGAGATCTTCTTCGATGGGCTGCCGGAGGAGGAACGGATTGTGGATCAATGGGCGAAGTGGGAGCGGGGAAGCGAGCGCTATCGGCGGACCATCCCCCAGGTCCCGGCGCCGCTGGATGAATGGACGGAGGCGGAGGTGGTGCATGTGGCGACCCTGGCCTATCGGGCCCTGCGGGTTCGGGATTACGGGCGGGTGGACATCCGGCTGGCGTCGGATGGGACACCGTATGTGATCGATGTGAACCCGAACCCGGACCTCTCGCCGGATGCGGGGTTCGTACGTTCGGCGGCGGCGGCCGGCTACGATTACGGGCGGATGGCGGCCCACATCCTGCGGATCGCATGGGCCCGACGTTCACGGCGTGTCCCGACGCCGATCTCTGTTTCCCGGGTCCGGGTGTGAGAACAGCAGGAGGTCAGCCTGTAGTTCAGGTACGGGCCGAAGGCCCGCCTCGTTCGGTTGATGAGGCGCTTTTTAAGGTTGGGGAGGCTGCCGAAGGCAGCTTCCCCAACCTGTTTTTGCTCCCATTGCTGAACATTGGGCGCTGAGCCGCCGGGACCTGTGTTCGCGGAGAGAATGGTTATGGAGGGGGCGGGAGACCAGAGGCCGGCTGCTTCACTCCCACTCGATGGTTGCCGGGGGCTTGTGGGTGATGTCATAAAGCACCCGGTTCACCCCCGGCACCTCGTTGACGATCCGCGTGGCGATGCGGTCCAGCACCTCGGGAGGCAGGGGCACCCAGGCGGCGGTCATGAAGTCCTCGGTGGAGACCGCGCGGATCGCCACCACCTCCTCATAGGTGCGGGCATCTCCCATCACCCCCACGCTGCGCACCGGCAGCAGCACAGCGAAGGCCTGGGCCACCCGCTCCGCCCATCCCGAGCGAGCCAGCTCCTCCTGCACGATGGCGTCGGCCGCCCGTAGCCGCTCCAGCCGCTCCCACGTGACCTCGCCGACGCACCGCACAGCCAGCCCGGGGCCGGGGAAGGGTTGCCGCTGGAGCAGCTCACGGGGGATGCCCAGATAAGCGCCCAAGGCCCGCACCTCGTCCTTAAACAGATACCGCAGCGGCTCGATCAGCTCGAAGGAAAGATCCGGGGGCAGCCCCCCGACGTTGTGGTGGGTTTTGATGCGGGCGGCGGCCCGCCGTTCCGGCCCCCGGCTCTCAATGACGTCGGGGTAAAGGGTGCCCTGGGCGAGGAACCGGAAGGGGCCCAGCCGGCGGGCGTGCTCCGTGAAGACGGCAATAAAGGTGTGGCCGATCCGCATTCGTTTCTCCTCGGGATCCGTGATCCCGCGCAGCGCTTCCAGAAAGGCCTCGGCGGCGTTCACCGCCACCACCGGCAGCCCCAGCTCGCGCAGGGCGCGGACCACGGTTTCCGCTTCCCCCCGACGCAGGAGCCCGGTGTCCACGAAGAGGCCGCAAAGCCGATCGCCGACGGCGCGATGGACCAGAACGGCGGTCACGGTGGAATCGACACCCCCGGAGACCGCGCAGAGCACCCGCTCTTCCCCCACTCGCTCCCGGATCCAGGCGATCTGCTCCTCGGCGATCGCCTGGGGGGTCCATGTGGGCCGGCAGCCGCACAGATCGACAGCGAACCGACGCAGGAGCTCCCGGCCCATAGGCGTGTGGGCCACCTCGGGGTGGAACTGCACCCCGTAAAGGCGGCGCCGGGGGTCGCCGACAGCCGCCAGGGGGGAATTAGGGGAACGGGCCATGGCCTGGAAGCCGGGGGGGAGCGCTTCCACCCGATCCCCATGGGACATCCAGACCGTCATGGGGGAGGGAAGGCCCTGCCAGAGGGGATCCTCGGGCGTGAGAATCTCGATCTCGGCCCGGCCGTATTCCCGGGCGGGGGCGGGGGCCACCCGCCCGCCCAGGGCGTGAGCCAGCAGCTGCATCCCATAGCAGATCCCCAGCACCGGCCGCCCGCTCTCCAGAACATAAGCCGGAAGGGAGGGGGCGCCGGCCTCATAGACGCTGGCGGGCCCGCCGGAGAGGATAAAGCCCTTCGGCCGGAGCCCCTGCACTTCCACCGGATCCGCATCCCAGGGGAACAGCTCCGCGTAGACGCCGATCTCGCGGATGCGGCGGACGATCAGCTGCGCATACTGGGAGCCGAAATCCAGGACCACGATCGTATCGTGCCGCGGGTGGGACATGGAGCCTCCTGAAGCACAGGCTACACCGCCGGCTCATCCGCGGATCACCCCGAGCGCCCGCCCAACTTTAGCGAAGGCCTCCAGCCCGCGATCCAGGTCCTCCCGGCTGTGGGCGGCGGAGATCATCACCCGAATGCGGGCCTTGCCCCGGGGCACGGTGGGGTAGCCGATCGCCTGGGCGAACACCCCTTCCTCGAACAGACGGTGGCTGAAGGTCTGGGCGAGGCGGGCATCCCCCAGCATCACCGGGGTGATGGGGGTCACGCTCTGGCCCAGGTCGAAGCCCAGGCGGCGCATTTCCTCTTTGAAGTAACGGGTGTTATCCCAGAGCCGGTCCACCAGCTCGGTGGACTCCTCGAGGATCTCCACCGCGGCGATGCATGCGGCGGTGTCGGCGGCGGTCATGGCGCTGGAGAACAGGAAGGGGCGGCCGCGCTGGCGCAACCATTCCACGATTTCCCGGCGCCCGGCCACATACCCGCCCACCACCCCAAAGGCCTTCGACAGCGTCCCCACCTCGATGTCCACCCGGCCGTGGAGCCCGAAGTGATCCACGATGCCCCGGCCGCCGCGGCCCAGCACGCCTTCCCCGTGGGCGTCGTCGACCATCAGCATCAGGTGGTAGCGCTCCGCGATCTCCACGATCTCCGGCAGGGGGGCGATGTCGCCGTCCATGGAGAAGACGCCGTCGGTGACGATCAGGCCCCGCCGGAAGGTCCCCAGGCTCTCTTTGATTTTCGCCTCCAGGTCGTTGGGGTCGTTGTGGGCATAGCGGATGATGCGGGCCCGGGAG
This sequence comes from Candidatus Thermoflexus sinensis, assembly GCA_016842045.1. Lineage (GTDB taxonomy): Bacteria > Chloroflexota > Anaerolineae > Thermoflexales > Thermoflexaceae > Thermoflexus > Thermoflexus sinensis. The sequence continues at coordinate 25,272 of JAEVEY010000201.1, forward strand.
AGGCGGCAGCCGTCGATGATGCTGGCGTGGTTGAGCTCGTCGGAGAAGATGGCGTCGCCCTCGCCCACCAGGGCGGGGATCGTCGCCAGGTTGGCGTTGAAGCCGGACTGGAAGGAGATGGCGGCCTCGACGCCTTTGAAGCGGGCCAGCTTCTCCTCGAGGATGAGGTGGAGGTCCAGGGTGCCGGCGATGGTGCGCACCGCGGCGGGCCCCACGCCGTATTTCTCAATCGCCTGACGGGCGGCCTCCCGCATGCGCGGGTGGTTGGCCAGGCCCAGGTAGTTATTGGAGCAGAAATTGAGCACGCGCCGCCCATCCACCATCAGCCATGGTCCCTGAGCCGACTGAATGGTGCGGATGTGGATGTAGAGGCCCTGGTCCTGCAGGGCCTGCAGCTCCTCCCGGATCCAGGCCAGTTTATCCACGGTTGTCGGCTGAACGGTCATGCGAGCACCTCCCCAATTCATGGTATGAGTTACGCAGTTGAAAGCTCTAAAGGTGGAACGGAATGGCCCCACCCCCCTTTCTCCCCCCTCCCCACGGCCCAAAGGGCCGTGGGGAGGGGGGAGAAAAATCCTTGCCCCCATGGGAAACGAAC
>JAEVEY010000146.1 GCA_016842045.1 Candidatus Thermoflexus sinensis
TTCGGCAGGATCACCCGCTGGACCCCCGCCCGATGCGCCGCCAGGATCTTCTCCTTCAGCCCCCCAATCGGCAGCACCCGGCCCCGCAGGGTGATCTCCCCCGTCATCGCTGTGTCCCGCCGCACCGGGATCCCCGTGAAGGCCGACACCAGCGCCGTGGCGATGGTGATCCCCGCCGACGGCCCGTCCTTCGGGATGGCCCCCTCGGGCACATGGATGTGCACGTCGGTCTTCTCGAAGCGCTTCGGCCGGATCCCGAAATCCCGCGCCCGCGAGCGCAGATAGCTCATGGCCGCCTGGGCGGATTCCTGCATCACTTCCCCCAGCTGGCCGGTGAGCAGGAGCATCCCCTTCCCTTCCATGAGGGTGACCTCCACCGGCATGACCTCACCCCCCGCCTCGGTCCAGGCCAAAGCCATGGCCACGCCCACCTGATCCGTTTCCTCGGCCCGGCCGTAATCGTAACGAGGCGGGCCCAGGTAGCGTTCCAGGGCAGCGGGGGTGATCACCCGCCGATGGGGCTTCCCCTCCGCCACCAGCCGCGCCGTCTTGCGGCAGATGGCCGCGATCTCCCGCTCCAGGTTCCGCACCCCCGCCTCCGAGGTGTATTCCCGGATGATCCGCCGCAGGGCGGCGTCGGTGATCTTTAACGGGATGTTCTGCAGCCCGTTCTCCTCGATCTGGCGCGGGATCAGGAACCGACGGGCGATCTGCACCTTCTCCCCCTCGGTGTAACCCGGGAACTCGATCACCTCCAGCCGGTCCCGCAGCGCCGGCGGCACGGTGTCCAGGATGTTGGCCGTGGTGATGAAGAGGACCTTCGAGAGGTTATACGGGATCTCCAGGTAGTGGTCGGAGAAGGCGTGGTTCTGCTCCGGATCCAGCACCTCCAGGAGCGCCGCCGCTGGATCCCCCCGGAAGTCCACCCCGATCTTGTCGATCTCGTCCAGCATGAAGACGGGGTTGATGGTCCCCGCCCGGGCCATGCCCTGGAGGATCCGCCCGGGCAGCGCCCCGATATAGGTGCGTCGATGCCCCCGGATCTCCGCTTCGTCGTGGATGCCGCCGAGGGAGACCCGGACGAACCGCCGGCCCAGGGCCTCAGCGATCGCCTTCCCCAGGGAGGTCTTGCCGGTGCCCGGCGGCCCGACGAAGCACAGGATGGGGCTGCGGCTGCGCTCCCCCGCCAGTTTGCGGACGGCCAGGAACTCCAGGATCCGCTCCTTGGCCTTCTTCAGCCCATAGTGGTATCGCTCCAGCACCTCCGCGGCGTGCGCGATGTCCAGGTTGTCTTCGGTCTCCTCGGTCCACGGGAGCTCCAGGATCCAGTCGAGGTAGGTGCGGATGATGCTGACCTCGGGGGAGAGCGGCGGCATCTGGGCCAGACGGTTGAGCTCCTTCTCCGCCCGGGCCCGTACTTCCTCCGGGAGGTTCCTGGCTTCGATCCGCTCCCGGAGCTCGTTGATCTCCTGCATGTAAACGTCGACCTCGCCCAGCTCATGCTGGATGGCTTTCATCTGCTCTCGCAGGTAGAACTCCCGCTGGGTTCGGTCTACCTCCTGCTGAACCTGGGCCTGGATCTTGTTCTCCAGCTCCAGGACGTCCAGCAGCCGGGCGAGCAGGATCGAGAGGCGCAGGAGCCGGGCGGAGGGCTCGAAGATCTCCAGCAGCTCCTGCCGCTCCGCGGTCTTGAGGTTCAGCGTGCTGGCGATGAGGTCGGCCAGCCAGCCGGGCTCGTCAATATTCATCGCGAACACATAGGCGTCCTCCGGGACGGCGCGATCCAGCTGCACCACCCGCTCGAACTGGGAGAGGACCGCCCGCATGAGGGCCTCCGTGGCCGGCGGCCGATCCGTCCGCTCGAGGATGGGGCGGACCACTGCCCGCAGGTAGGGCTCCTGCTGAATGAACTCCACCACCTGAACCCGCTGCTGCCCCTGGACCAGGACGCTGGTGGTGCCGTCGGGCATGCGCAGAACCCGGGCCACCGTGATCAGCGTCCCGACGGTATAGAGGTCCTCCGGGGTGGGGTCCTCGATGTTTTCATCCCGCTGGGTCAGGGCGACCAGAGGCTCCTCCCGCTGGACGGCGGCTTCCACCGCCCGCAGGGATTTATCGCGGCCTACCAGGATGGGGGTCGCCATGCGGGGGAAGATCACCATATCCCGCAGCGGGAGGATCGCCGCCTCCAGCGTGCCCTCCCCTTCCATCATGCGATCCAGCGGCTCTTCCATAACCCGCTCCACATCGCCTCCTAAAAGCGTTCCGATAGTATGATGAGAGGATAGGCCATGGGTGGAAAGCTTGCGGCCCGCCCCTCAGAGAGGATCTTCTCCTCTCCCTGCGGCTCAAGGGGCCACGGGAAGGAGAGAAGTCGGAGAAAAGTGGCTCCGGGAAGGCCGTCTCATATAGGAGTTACGCAGTTGAAAGCTCTAAAGGTGGGACGGAATGGCCCCACCCCCCTTTCTCCCCCCTCCCCACGGCCCTTTGGGCCGTGGGGAGGGGGGAGAAAAATCCTTGCCCCCATGGGAAACGAACTGCGTAAGTCCTATCTATAACAAAGGTTGCGCTCCCTCAACTCGTGACCTGGCCCAAAAGCGAAAGTTGATTAGTGCTCGGGGCGGAACGATTCCCCGGTTCCTCCCGCCCCTTCGGCCTCTTCCGGGATCTCCCGCGGGGGGAAGGCACGCCCGTCCCGAACCCACCATACCCGGAGGTCCCGGGCGGCTTTCCGGGCGAGGTCGGTGAGCTCTTCCGCTCCCACTACCGGCCACACCTCCGCCTGGAAGGCCCGGGCGAAGATCGCTGCTCGCTTCACCGCCCGCTTCACATCCTCCGTGTCCCCCAGATCGGAGATCTCCACCACCAGGTAGATCTTGCGGCCCTCCCGGCGGTGGAACCCTTCCACCACCAGGTCCGCCTGGGCCGCGTCGTCGGCCTCCCCCTCTGTGATCCGACCGGCGGCCACCGCCTCCTCCAGGACCTGATCCACCCATTCATCCGGGACTGGCTTCGCTCCTCGGAGAAGCCCCCGGAAAACCTTGACGGATCGCTCCCGATAGCGATTCTCCATGCTATACTTCTTCAGCTTGCCCAGATCCCGGGCATGATCCTCCGTTCGTCGCTCCAGGCGAGCCGCTCGTTGCTCCAGGCGATCCACCCGCTCGGTCAGCTGCCGAATCACTTCGACCAGCTGCCGGATCTGCTCCTCGGTCCGCCGCTGGGCTTCGGCCAGGGCGGCGATCTGCTCCTCCACCCGCTGGAAGCGACGCTCCGTCTCCTGCCGGAAGGCCTCAAAGGTCTGATCCCGGAAGGCCTCGAACTCCTCCCGGAAGGCCTTCACCTCGGCAGGCAGGCGCAGCAGCTCCTCAGAGGCCAGCAGCTCCCACAGCCGCCGTCGCCATTCCGGATGCGCCCGCAGCAGCTCCAGGAGATCCTGAAAATCCTCCACCGTGAACGCCATCCGCACCTCCCTCGCTGGAGATTCTAACACGGAATCGAGAGGAATATGCAGCTATGCTCGCTGAAGTCGCACTCCCGCCCTCTCATCCATCATCGGGGCTTGCAGCTTTGACGCTCCGCCGAAGGGGTGGAGCAGAAAATCTTCTTTAGAGGCCTGGTTTGCAAGCCTACCTCTCTCTTTGCGACCAAGCAATCTGGCGAAGGTCAGCGGCGTTGCCTCCAGATCCTTCGCAAGGCTCGGGATGGAGCGCCCGGTTTCGAACCTGACGCTGGAGCCAGGCCGGCGCGATCCGGAAGAAGGTCGGGGTTCCCCGCCACTCGATCCCTCCCTCCTGCAGGCCCAGCTCCCATCGCGTTCCAAAGGGCAGTTCCCCGCGGCGGCTCTGGCGCAGGATCCGCCGGATCGCCTCGGTGATCGCGGGGGTGACCGAGCCCAGCAGGGCATCGGCCGCCGGGGAGCGCATCGCCATATACCGCGCACCCCAATCCGCCCCGAACCCGATGGCGTAGCGCCGCACGGCCGCCGCGGCCTCGAAGAGGCCGGCGCTGCTCCCTCCGGCCAGCCCCAGGGCGATCTCCGCTCCCTGCTGATAGAGGCGAAGGGCGGCCTCGAACCCGGCCACCGGATCCTGAACCCGGTCGACCTCCTGGAGGAGGATGTCCTCCGGGCGCACCCCAGCCGCTCGCGCGCCACACCGGTATCCCTCGAGGGCCACCGAAAACCCCGGGCCGACCAGCACCCCGATCCGCCGGCCCGGCCTTCCATCCCCCTCCTCCTGCCCGGCGAGGTGGCCCGCGATATACCCGGCCAGCCAACCCGCTTCCCACTCGTTGAAGGAGAGGATCAGCCCGTTGGGGGGGATTTCGCCCGGATCCTCCAGGCCGAGCAGGACGAACCGTTTGCCGGGGAAGATCCGCGCCTGCTCCAGGCCCAGGCGAGCCGGGCCTTCCATCCCGATGAGGAAAAGGCGATACGAGGGCTCCCGCGCCGCCTCCCGGATCATCCGCTCCCAGGCGATGGGATCCTCCCCCAATGCGATCAGAGGGACCATGACCCCTTCGCTGCGCTGGAAGGCGGCAACACCCGCCGCCGCGAAATCCCAGGGGCCTCGATCCCCTTCCACACCCTGAATGAGGAGAACCACGGAGGTCAGCGGGGGTCGGCGTGCCGACCCTTTCCCGGCACAGCCGGCTGTCAGGAGGATCCCAGCGAGGCCGATCCAGAGCCATCTTTTCATCCCGCGCCCTCTGCCCCTTCCTCGAAATCCGGGATCAGGCCTCGGGCTCGAGCTTCCTCGTAACTGAGCAGCTCTCCTTCGGAAGGCCCGGGGGGCTCTTCCTCCCATTCGAAGAAGCCGCTCTCCTCCGGGGAGGAGCCCTCGGGAGAGAGGGACTCCGGGGGAGGCGTGTGGGCTTCTGAAGGCACCGCCCCCAGCGTCCGCAACCGGGAGAGGGCGTCCCGGAGCTCCAGCCAGGCCAGCCCGGGTTTCACGGTTCGAGGAACCACCGCCACCAGGAAGCGTCCGGGCTCCAGACGAAGTCCATAGAGGGCGCGTTGCTCTCCCTCCCAGGCATGGGCGACGAAGGCTGGCTCGCCGAGGGCGGAGGCCAGGGTTTCGAGAAGAGCCCCGATCTGGCCGATGGCCTGGGCCACGGCCTGAGCCACTGATCCGGATACCCATCCATGAGCGGCCAGCAGCTCCCCACCGGATCCCACCAGCAGCGACAGCTCCGCCCCCAGCCGGCCCTGCAACGCCCGCAGGATCTCTTCCGCCTGCGCACGCTGATCCGATGTCAGGGCGTGGGAAACCGCCGGTGGGAAGGTGGAGAGGCCAGAAGGAGAGCGACCGGACGGGCGCGAAGATAGGACCCGCGCCACTGCCTCCAGGACTTCGCTCGCCGTGAACGGTTTAGGGATGAAATCCGCTGCGCCCTCCCGGAACGCCTGGGTCACCGTCAGCGCGTCCGCGAAACCACTGAGGGCGATCACCGGAAGGTCCGGCCAGGATTCTCGAAGGCGGCGGATGAGGGCGAGCCCCCCCATCCCGCCCATTCGGAGGTCGGTGATCACCAGGTCGATCGCCGCGCCTTCCAGGATCTGCAACGCCCGCTCGGCGCTGGGGGCTGTGCGCACCGTATAACCCGCCACCCCGAGGATATCGCTCAGGGTCTGCAGCGTATCAATGGAATCATCCACAATCAGCACACAGGGTGACTTCGCCATCTTCCTTTCCCTGCCCCTCCAACTGGGCTCTGGAGGATCCGGACAGCACGTCCCTCAACTGGGGGTCTTCGCTCCACGCCGGGCCAGGCCCCTCCTTATGGTCCTTCGGGCCGTGGGGTGGAAGGATGAAAAAACCTGTTCAGGGCCGGGAAGGCCACCGAAGGCGACCCCGCCCACCCCCGAACTCCTGCCCTTCCAGAGAAATCGGAGGAATCGCCTCTTCACCCGCCGCCCGTGGTGATCGCCCGAAGGGTCAACCCCACCATGATGGCCAGCGCAATACTGTAAAGCAGCTGCTCCCGACGCCCATCCCGGCCGCGGGTGTAGGCATAAACCAGGGGGAGGGCCAGCGCCAGCACAATCCCGTATAGAAAGTGCAGGCCGCCGCGGGCGGGCCAGAGCCGCATCAGGACCATCACCAGGCCCAGGAGTCCCTGGAGCAGGATCACCCCTTCCAGGATCCACAGCGCCCCCCAGAAATCCCCGCGGACCCCCTCCCCTCGCAGATAGCGCCAGAATCCCCACAGGGCACAGATGAGAGTGAAAAACAGGATCGTTCGACTGAGGCCGTCATGCAGCGTGATCAGGGTTCCCATGCGTGAAGCCCCAATGGATCCGTTGTGCGATGCTCAGGATTCTGGACGAACCAGCTGATCTTGCGCCGGTGGCTCAGCGGCCCAGAAGCGGGCGGATGGTCTTCTCGACGTCTTCGCGGCCCTTCAGGATCCCCACCACGACTCGATGAACGATCCCCTCCCGGGTGATGAAGACGGTGGTGGGCACCCCGAAGATGCGGTATGCCCGCTCCGCCCGGCCGTTGTGATCCAGCAGGATGGGGAAAGGCAGCTCGAATTCCTCGACGAACCTCCGCACCTCCGCCAGATCATCCTGGGAGGTCAGGTTGATCCCCAGGATCTCCAGGCCCTGGTCATGGTAATCCCGGTAGATCTGGGCCAGCAACGGCATCTCCTCCCGACACGGCCCGCACCACGTGGCCCAGAAGTTGAGCAGCACCACCTTCCCCCGCAGATCCCTCAGGCGCACCGTTCCCCCATCCAGCCGCTCCAGCTCGAAGTCCGGCGCCGGGATCCCGGTGGTCAGGCCCATCGAGACCGGGGTGGAGATCTCCGGGACCGGATTCCCTTCCGGAAGCCGCTGGCAGGCTAAGGCCAGCAACCCCAGCCCCACAAGCATCGCCTTACGCATGGACCCCTCCCAGGCTCCGGCCGCTGAGATAGCCCAGATAGGCGGGAACCAGCGGGAAGACACATGGCGAGAAAAACGACAGCAGGCCGGCCACGAAAGCCACCGGATAGCCCAGCCCGGCTCCCGGCCCCACATCCAGGAACAGGCCCAGCTGGAACGTCCATACGCGCAGATTCGTGAACGTCGGGACCCAGCCGGGGAAGCTTAGGGTCGGAAAGAAGCGGGGCAGCACATCCAGCAGCACCATCCCACCGATGAGCAGCAGCAGCACCCCGCTGGCGGCGTGGAAAGCCGGAAGATAGCGACGCATCCGCCGCATCCCCGCCAGGGCGCGATCCAGCAGGAACCCCAGCGCCAGGAAGGGAACCCCCAGGCCGGCGGCGTAAGCCGCGAGCAGGCCCAGAGCCTGGCCCGCCGTCTCCTGCTGGAAAGTCAGGGTCAGGATCGCCCCCAAGGTGGGGCCCACGCATGGCGTCCACCCGGCGGCGAAAAACACCCCCATCAGCCCCGAGGTCAGATAGCTCAGCGAGCGGACCTCCCGAAGCTGCGGGCGCCATTCCGACATCACCAGCGGGTAAAGCCCCGGGATCCGGACCCCCAGCACCACCAGGCCCATCAGGATCACCACGCTCCCCCCGATGGCCGCCAGCAGATCCCGCCCGTTGAAGAAGAGCTGGCCGAGGAGCGTCGCCGCCCCGCCCCAGGCGAAGACGAACACGAACGAGAACCCCAGCACAAAGGCCAGGGCATGGGAGAACGTGCGCCAGCGAAGGGTCCACCCCATCCCCTCACCGGAGCTCATCATGCTCCTCCCGAAGTTCTGGATTCAGCCGCGCCCGCAAACGGGCCATCCGCTCCTCCAGCGCCCGCTGCCGGCGCGCAAGATACAGGACGTAGAAGAAAGTGAGGCCCCAGAAGACCAGATACGCAGCAACCAGATAGACCATCGGGATGAGCTCCTCGTCTGTGAATGACATCCTGGGGTCAGGAAGGCTCCGCCATCGCCTCCATCTCCTCAAGCGTCTCCTGAGCCCGCTGAATCCGATAACGCATCCAGAGGAGCACGCTGAAGAGCAGCGTCCAGGCCACCAGGCTGAGCACCATCGTATGCACCATGCGGGGTGTCAGGCCGAACTGCCCCTGCGCCTCGGAGGAGACGCTGGGGCCCAGCACGATTGGATGAATGGTGCGGAGCAGGCGGGCCGAAAGATATGTGATGGGCACCGTCACGAAGGCCACGATGGCGTAGACCGCCGCGAACCGGGAACGGGTCTCCGGGTTCTCCACGGCGTTTCGCAGAAGCAGATAGGCCAGATACACCACCCAGGTGATCGTCGTGGTCGTCAGCCGTGGATCCCATGTCCACCAGGTATTCCACACCGGCCGGGCCCAGAGCGAGCCCGTGATGATCGCCATGGTCAACAGCACCAGCCCGACCTCCACCGCGGCATGGCTCAGCTGGTCCCAGCGCCGCGCCCGCGACCGCAAATACGCGATGGACCCGACCAGGGCCACCGCGAAAGCGAGAAAGCCGGACCATGCGGTGCTGATATGGAAGTAAAAAATCCGCTGGACATCCCCCATCTTCGCTTCCCGGGGCGCGTAAACGAAAACCGCCAGGGTCGCCAGGACCATCAGGGCGATCGTGATCCCCATCCAGAGCCGTTCCCATAATCGCATGAAGACCTCCTGTTCCACACCTGACCCATCGTTGTTATACCGAGCACACGGTTATCGGTATTACTTCTCGCGATAAGACAGGAGTCAGGCCGTTGACTTTATCCCTAAGCGCTGACCGCCTCCTCGAACACCAGCCACGCTACAGTGAAGAGGAGGAGATCATAGGCGATCAGGATCTGCGCCCAGGTCCCCCACCCGGAGGGATCGGCCTCCAGGATCGCGCGGATGCCCTGGATCCCTGCGATCAGCAGCGGGGCGGCCACCGGGAACAGCAGGATCGGCAACAGCAGCTCGCGAGCCCGAGTGGCCATCGCCATCGCCGCCAGGAGGGTGGTCACCCCCGCCAGCCCGGCCGCCCCCAGGGCCAGGAGCAGGAGGACACGGGGATCCCATAAGGAAAGGTTGAAGAACACCCCCACGGCGATCAGGGAGAGAGCAATGACCAGCCCCAGCAAAAGCCCGTGGACGATGGCCTTCCCCCAGAACAGGAGGCTCCGATCCCCCGGTACCAACAGGAGCCCTTCCCACGTTCCCCGATCGATCTCCGAGGCCATCATTCGCCCCACGCCCAGGCTGCTGGCGAACAGGAGAAGCATCCAGAGGAAAACCGGGACGAAGGCCCGGGCCAGATCAGGGCGCAACTCGAAGGCCGCTCCGAACAGGAAGAGGCTCAGCCCGGCCAGGGTCAACAGAGGGGCTAAGGTTTCCCGCCCCCGCCCTTCAACACGCAGGTCCTTCCAGAGCAATGCGGACATCGGGCGAACCACAGAGGCCAGGCCGGACCGGAGCGCCGTCTCCCCTGGAAGCGCTCGCGAGATCGCCGCCTCCCGGACCGGGTGCAGATCTGGGGAGAGCCCGCCCTCCCATGCCGGTTCGGCGGGGTGAAGGCCCGGAGCGGTCCCTGGATTTGCCGGGCGTCCCAGAATGAGGAGGGATTTCCGGGAGGATGTGCTTTCCGGCAAGCCGTGGGCCGCATATCCCGTTCGATACAGATCCTGCAGCGCCCTCTCATGGAAAGCTTCCGGAGGGCCCTCCGCCACCAGGCGGCCCCCAACCAGCACCACGACCCGGTGAGCGACATCCACCGCCGCGGGATCATGGAGCGCAGCCACTACCGCGCGTCCCTGGGCTGTGAGCTCCCGGATCGCCTCGCGGGCCTGTTCCAGCCCGACCACATCGAGGCCAGTAAACGGTTCGTCGAGGAGCAGCACGGGCGCTGGGGAGAGGAACGCGCGCGCCAGGGCCAGCCGCTGCAGCATCCCCCGGGAGAACCCGCGGACCCGTTCGTGGGCGCGCTCCGCCAGGCCCATCCGCTCCAGCGCCCTCCACAAAGCCTCCTGATCTTCCGACCAGCCGTAGAAGCGCTGATAGAAGCGGAGATTCTCCTCCGCCGTGAGATCTGGATAGAGCCAGGGCTGATGGCCCAACAGGGCCACCCGGGCCCGCACCCCTGCGCCATCCGGTGGCCAGCGATAACCCTCGACCCAGACGACGCCGGAGGCGGGGCGCAACAGGGTGGCCGCCACCCGAAGCAAGGTGCTCTTCCCAGCCCCGTTTGGCCCCATCAGCGCCACGATCTCCCCCCGCCGCACCGCCAGGGAGACCTCCCGCAGCGCCCATCGCGGGCCAAACGCTTTTGAAACCCGCTCCAGTCGTAGAACAGGCGACGATTCCATGAGAGCGCCAGCAAGATCCTGGAAATGTGGGGTTGGGGGCCCAAAGCATCCGGTTCACTCCCCAACCCCGCAGGATCGATCCGGGGAAGAGTCCTGCCCTGCAGATTCCGATCCCTTGTCGTGATCAGAGAAAAACCTGCGCAAACGAAACGGGGGACGCGATGGAGTCGCGCCCCCAAACACGGACCGCTTCCTTCGATCACTCCTCTATCGGAGCGCCCTTCTCCAGAGACCACAGGGTCGGCGGCACCAGCATGCCCTGCGCGCTGATCAGCAAGCCGACACGGGCTCGCTGAGCAGCGTCCATGGCGTGCCGATCCAGCGTGAACCCGAACACAATTGGCAGGACTGGATCCCCGATGCCCTCCGATCGCAGCCCGGCGACAGCGGTAGGATTCCTCAGGATCGCATCCACAAAGTCCCTGATCGCACGGGGCCAGACCTTAGTCTTTACCGAGATCAGCACCCAGGCCTCCGCCCCATCTCGAAGACGGATGCGAGTTACCCCATCGATCTCCCCGATCCCATCGAGGGCGATGGAGAACACGGGTTCCAGCATGACACCGCCCTGCCCCTCCACCCATTCGCGTAGCGCTCGGATCATTCGCTCCTCCACAGCAGGACCGATCACCTGACCGAAGCGGCTCAGGGTTGCCTGCATCTGCGCCTGAGCACGGATGAGCTCCTGAAGCTGCTCATCCGTGCGTCGTTGCGCCTCCGCCAGCTCCGCAAACCGACGATCCGCCTCCGCACGGGCCGCCGCCACCTCCTCCCGCAGCTCCGCAAACCGACGGTCCGTCTCCGCCCGATAGGCCACAAACTCCTCATAATGCCGCCGCTGCGCCTCGGTTAAGGCGGCGACGGACTCTGAGAGGGTCTTCACGCTCTCGGCAAGGGAGCGCAGCGACTTATCGATCTTTCCCACGCGGATGGAAAGGCCCCGTAAGGTTTTCGGTGACTGCAGCAACTCTTTCGTCAGCAACCGCTGTCGCAGTGCCTCCAACCAGTGAGGGTGTTTATCTAACAGCCGGACAAAATCCTCGAAATCCCGAACCGTAAATGCCATGGACCCTCCCGTGGCGCGAACTCAGGAAAGCTCTCCTCCACAGATCATCTTTGCCTTGAAAAACCCTTCTAATTGTATCACAGTAGCGTCTTCCGTCCCTTTCTCATGAACGAAGTTTAGACCTGTTGCGCGATGAGCCCCACATCGCCTCTCCGAGAGCGAATTCCATTCCTCTCCTCGCGATGGGCACACCACCCCCTTACCCGGGGGAAGGGCCTCCAGCCTGATAGCGACGGATCGCCCGGGCCATCAGGGCGGCACGCCGCCGCCGGTAGGTTCCTTCATCGACTTCCCCTGCCGCATAGGCCTCATCCAGCCGGGCGATCTCATCAATGGGATCCGCCTCCCACCTCCGCCAGAGACGGAAGAGACCGATGGCCACCCCGGCGCCCAGGGCAAGCATCAACGGCACAACCCATGGGGGGACCGGCCTGCGAGGCTGTAGCGTAATGACCCGGGCCCCGCCCGGAGCGGGCGGATCCACCTCATAAAGATGATACGTCGTATTCCCCAGGGTGCGCATCCCGAGATCCCGCAACCCGAGGCCGGAGACCTGGAGCGCGCCCCCGGCGATCAGAAGGTTCCATCGATCCACGGGGTAAACAGCGCGCAACGAGAGCGTCCGCACCCGGGCCAGCGGCAGCTCATATCCGAACGCCGTCTGATATCCCATCCCCGGCGGGATCGGCGCCGTATCAATCAATCGATCTTCCTCCTGACGATACCGAACGCCCAGCTCCCCTCCCGAGATTTGCAGATTGGAGGCGCCGGGAGGCAGGAGGAAGATCATCCCGGGGCTCCCCGCCCCGCCATAGGTAGTCGATCCTCGGTTCGAATACACCCACACCTCGGTTACGAACAGGCGATCCGCCAGCGGCTGCAGGATCCAGTGCGCCTGGTCAATATGGATCCCGCCCGGATCCGCCGCCCGATCGAAGACCATCAGGGTAAGGGTGACCTCCTGACCCGCGGTCAGCGTCAGCGGATGGGCCGCGGGATAGGCCACCTCCTGCCATTCCGCCACCGGAAGATAGGCCGCCTCGGGATAAACGGGCACCGTTTCAAACCGGAAGGTCCCATCGGCTCGCGCCTGAACGGTTTGGGAGAAGATCGGCGAGGCCTCGATCAGGGCATAGAGGGTGACCGTCACCCCCGAGGCCGGCGCTTCCGTGGTCCCGTTGAGGACCTGGCCGCTCACGGAGGCGGTGGCCACCGAGCGCGGCGGCTGAAGGGCCGCCCCATCCACCGCAAAAAAGGCGAGCTGAGGCAGGTAGGCGATCAGGGCCTGCTGAAGGTCTGTCGGGAGCTCCGGCAGTCCGGCATGGGCAGGGACACGCCCGGGCTGCAGGGCTTCCATCCAGGCCGCCGGCGCGATCCCCAGCACCCGCTCGGGATCCGCCAGAGGGACAGGCCCCTTTCGTCCATCCTCCCCATGGCATGTCGCGCATGCTTCCCGATAACGGTCTCCGGCCTCCGCCAGGACCTCCGGCGGCGCCGCAAGGGACCAGGCGTAGAGCACCACCGCCCAGCGCTCGCTCTCGCTCAATGCATTCGACCATGGGGGCATCCCCCGATCCGCCCGGCCCTGCGTGACCACCTGGAACCAATCCCGAAGAGAGGCTGTGCGCTCAGCCAGGCTCCCCGTCAGATCGAGGCGCGCATCGGGGATCCGGGCCCGGAGGGCGGCCGCCTGCGGACCATCCCCCTGTCCCCTCAGGCCATGGCAGTTTGCACAGTGCTCCTGGAAGAGGGACCGGCCGGTTTGCAGGGAAAGGCCGGCTGGGGGAAGTGAGGGCGTGGGCGTGGGCCAGGGTTGGGTTCGGAAGGGGATCTCGCCAGCGGGAGGGGGAGCCGCCAGCGTCAGGGAGCACCCGGTCAGAAGCCCCATGGCCAGCCCGAGGACCAGTCCCGCGCGTCGATTCCGGCTCATGCGCCCTTCCTCCGGAGCTGTGCCCGGCGGGCCTGGACCGCCGCCTCAACCCGGGCTTTCCAATCGACGGTTTCCTCCCCCTCCTGAAGTGCCCGCAACAGGGCGGCACCCTCCTCCAGGTAGCGCCGGCGCAGCTCGTGATAATCCTCATCCGGGATCTTCCCGGTGCGCCAGTCGGTCTCCAGATCCCGCAAGATGCTGAGCACCCGCTCGTACTGGATCTGAAGGGCCGGCCTGGCGGAAGCAGCGCTCCGATCCACCCACCTCCCCCGGAGCGGCTGGAGGATGTAGGCGAGGACCAGCACGGTGATTCCGAACAATGTGACCAGAGCCGCCAGTGTTTCGCTCATTCGAGCGCATCTTCCTCAACGAAGGATGAGGAGCCCAGCAATCGCTCGATCACCCCCTCCAGCTCGCCGGGCCGGATCGGCGCCGCCTTGTAAAAGACCACCTGGCCCTGGGAATCCACCACGAATGTTTCAGGCACGCCCGTGATGCGGTATAGCCGGGAGATCCGGGTGCCCACATCGAGGCCGTTGGGATAGGTGATCTCGAACCGCTTCAGGTAGTTCATCGCTGCGGAAGGCGCATCCAGATAATCAACCCCCACGAAGATCACCCCTCGATTCCGATATTTCCGCCACAGGGCCTCCAGCAGCGGAGCCTCCTCTTCGCATGGCTTGCACCATGAGGCCCAGAAGTTGATCACCACCACATGTCCCCGCCAATCCCCAAGCCGAAACTCCCGGATCCCAAGCCCCCCATCATAGCCTTCATAGAGAGGCAGAGTGAAATCCGGGGCGAGGCCCTGGGTGGGAGCCGTCCGCCCCCGCTCCACAAAGGCCCAGCCCAGAAAGGCGATGAAGACCACCGCCCCCGCCAGACCAATCCACCATCCCCATCGCCCTCGACGCAGCATATCCGTCCTCCTCACCACTGATCCCGGATCCACCGGTCCAGCATCCGGGCGTTCTCATCGAGCGCGGGCTCTGATGGGGGCTCCGGCGCTGGGGAGGGGCGGCGCCAGCGAGCGAGACGGAGGGCCAGCCACAATCCGGCGGCAGGGAGACCGAGCGCTGGAATCAACCAGACCCCCAGGCCGATCCCCTGAGGAGGGGGGACGGCCAGCACGCGCATCCCGTAACGGGTGACAAAGAAATCGAGGATCTCGGCCTCGCTCCGCCCCTCGGCCAGCATGGCGCGGATCTCTTCTTTCCACTGGATACACGCCGGGGTGTCACAGACATCCAGCGGCACATTCTCACATACCGGGCAATAGAGGTTCTTCGCCACCCGGTTGATCTCATCATCCGGCACAACAGGCGTGGGGGATTGCGCCTGGGCCGGCTGTCCTATTGCCAGAGCCCAAACCAGGAGGATAAAGTGGAACGCAGGATGGAAAACGAAGGATCGCGGCATTGGCGAATAACCTCTTCGGGAATTTCCTGAACCACTCTGGCACGGAAGGCGCTATCTGGCTTAAAGCCAGCAACTCTAAGGCCACGCAAAGCGGATTTCGGATCCTTTGGCTTATTGCTTCCCGCTCGTCTGTTTTGTAAGGTCTTAACAATGCGATCCTGATCCTCCTTCCGCGGAGAGATCACGCGAGCCAGCGTCTGGATATCTGCCCACAACCAGCTCTCCAGCATTGGATCTATTACGACCACCTCGCAACGTCCATCCCAACCATTTTTCTCCAGCTCATCTTTTAATTGATCACGCATTTGCATCGCGCTGTTAAAGGAGTGAGACCACCTGAAATCCAGAACCACGAGACAGTAACGGGCGCTCCTTATGTAAGGCCTCAGATACTCAACTGCCCGATGAAAAGCTGTCTGATCGTTGCCAGCTATTAGGTAATCTCGTCGGATGCGAGACAGAAACCGCTTAAAGAACTCCTCGAGGACGATCTGAATGTGCTTGTCTGCAGCCATGACGATTAAATCCAGATACATGGAAAGCCACCTCATGCCTCAGCTATAAGAAAATTCGGGCGAGGAGTAGATCGGCCAGATCGGAGCGAGGATCCAGGTTGGCCAATAGAGGATGGCGATCGCCAGACACAACCCGAACTCCCTCCTTGTCCCGGGAAAAGATGAGGAGCCGCTCCGGGCCAGCCAACCGAACGAGCAACGGGTGATGGGAGGTCACCAGCCACTGCATTTCGGGGGTTTCTTCCATAATCCGAAAGAGCATTTCAATAGCGTCCGGCGAGAGGCCGTTCTCGATTTCTTCTATGAAAAATATGCGGCCTTCGTTCTTTGGGTCATAGGCCGGCAAACTCAGGGCCATAAACCGGAGCCACCCATCGGTAATTCCAGAGGGCGAAACCCATAATCCATCCCAGCGCATAGCGATGCGATGGATGCCGGTGACCTCATCTACATGCACCTTGAACTCAAGGGGAGCATTCGCCAGAATGCGCATCTCTTCAAGCCAACGCCGGTAAGCTTCTGGATGATCCCTCTGAAAACGATCCATCACCAGCGCCAGATTCCGGGCGTTCGGATATATGCGATGATGCCTGGGCTCTTCCCACTTACGACCTCCCAATCGAATTGCGAAAGGATGTGGGTGCAGAAATTCTGGCCATGCGTTGACCATCCATTTTTGCAAATTTTGCAAACGCATAGGGAAAGACCGCATAAGCTCGGACCGCATAAGCCCGGGGAAGAGGAATATACCAGCTAATACGGTCATATCATCTTCATCTGCCCACAAAGGGATCTGCTTCCCAAACAGCTGAACCTCGCGGCCCCGCCGAATATAGATCTCAGTCCCGGAATCTTTCAGATACTCCTTCGCGATTCGAAGGTCTTTTTGCTGCCTCTCCAGGGCGATGGCATAGGTCACCTCATGGAGCGGTCCCTCCTCGCCCTCTTTCCATTCCCAGGTCAGCTCGATTTCCACTCCATCTGCCTTTCCTTCCCAGACTAATTCTTCCGGGTTCCAGACCCGTCGGGCGATGGCCCGACGCAATCCATTCCGAACGATATCCTCTACGAAACGAACTGCGTCCAGGAAAGCGCTTTTCCCGCTTCCGTTTGGACCAACTAAGATCTGTAGGGGCTTGAGCTCAATCGTCACATCCTGGAAGCACCGATATCCTTGAATCCACACCCTCTTGAGCATGGCTCCCCCCATCAGGAAGACATCCTGCGAATTCGTGGAATGGCTTTGAATATTGTTCGGATCACAGTTACAGCGATTTTACGCTCACACCGTAGCTACCCGCGAGGGGACCTTTTGCAGCGCCCGAACCGGAGCCGGTGCCGGCATGGGCCACGCAGCGATCAGCGTGCCGGCGATCAGCACGATCCCTCCAAGCCAGATCCACGAAACCAGGGGGTTGATGAACACCTTAAACGTGGCCCGGTTGCCCCCCTCCACCCATCCGCTCAGCAGCAGGTAGAGATCTTCTTTCAGGGTCGCCCGCAGGGCCGGGGGCGTCAGGCTTTCCCCCGTGTCGTATTGCAGCACATACGGATACAGATCGGCCAGCCATCGGCCTGAGCGGTCGTACACGCGAACCCAGGCCTCGGTCACCACGACATCCGGTTCCGTCGCCGGCGTGTATTGCCGGATTCCCTGATAGACCAGATGGTAGCCGCCGAAGGCCAGGGAATCGCCCATCCCCAGCGTGCGCTGGGTTTCCTGCTGGTAAAACTGAGACCCGATCACCCCAATCCCGATGAGGACCACGCCGAGATGAATCAGATATCCGCCATATCGCCGCTGGCTGCGAGCCACCAGACGGGCCAGGGCCACCGGCCATGGCTCGCCGGTCGCCCGCTGCCGTGCCCGGACCCCCAGCACGTAGTCCAGCAACGTCCCCCACCCGGCGAAGGCGCACAGGCCGAACCCCAGCAGGGCCCATGGGTGCTGGACCCCCAGGACGCGGGCGAGGGCCATCGCGCCCAGGGCGGCCAGCGCGGAAGAGCCAATGGACAGCCTCAGCGATGCCCCCGGCGTCCGCCGCCAGCGAACGAAGGGGATCACCCCCATCAACAGGTAAAGGGCCGCAAACATCGGGCCGGTCACCTGATTGTAGTAGGGAGGTCCGACGGTGAGCTTCTCGTTGAACAGCAGCTCGGAGAACATCGGGTAGAACGTCCCCCAGAAGACCGCGAAGGCGATCCCCAGGAAGAGCCAGTTGTTGAGCAGGAAGAACGTCTCCCGCGAGAGCCAGGACTCAATCCGGTTCTCCGCCCGCAACAGATCCCAGCGCGTTGTGAGCAGCGCCAGGGAACCCACCAGCACCAGCCCGACGTAGATCAGGAAGGGCACCCCGATGGCGGAGCGGGCGAAGGCGTGCACCGAGGCGATCACCCCCGTGCGCGTGATGAACGTCCCCAGGATCACCAGGGCATACGTCAGAATGATCAGCAGCGCCGTCCAGACCTTCAGCATACCCCGGCGCTCCTGAACCATCACCGAGTGCAGGAAGGCCGTGCCGGTTAACCATGGGAGCAGCGCTGCATTCTCCACCGGATCCCATCCCCAGTACCCACCCCACCCCAGCACGTCATACGCCCATCGAGCCCCCACCAGAAGGCCCAGGCTCAGGAACAGCCACGCCACCAGGGTCCACCGCCGAAGCAGGCGCAGCCAGCTCTCATCCCGCCGGCCAGCCAGCAGGGCCGCCATGGTGATCGCATAGGGGACTGTAAAGCCCACGAACCCCAGGTAGAGCAAGGGAGGATGGGCGATCATCCCCGGGTGGCGGAGCAGCGGGTTCAACCCCCGCCCATCCGCCGGGGGCACCGGGAAGGTCTCAAAAGGATTGGCGAAGAAACGGTTCAAGAGGAGGAAAAACGTCTGGGTCAGCAACAGGACCCCTGTCATATAAGGAAACAGATCGCGGGGCACGCGATCGGCGCGGGCCATGGCAGCGAAAAGGAAGAGGCTCATCAGCCAGGACCAGAACAGCAGAGAGCCATTCTGGCCGCCCCATAGCGCGGTGATCTTCAGGAAGAACGGCTGGGTTTGGCGGGAGACCTGGGTCACATAGACCAGGCGGAAGTCATCCGTGAGGAGGGCGATCTCCAGGATCAGCACCGCCAGGGTCAGCAGGGGCGCCATCACCAGGCCGATACGTCGGGCCACTTCCCCCCACCGCGCCTCCCGCCGCCATCCGGCATAGAATGCCGCGATCGTCCCGATCAGACCCAGCCCCCACGCCAGATCCAGCAACCCCTCGCCCAGAAGGCTCATAGCCTCTCCTCCGTGATCCGCCGTAACACCTCCCGCGCCAGTTCCAGTGCCTCCCGCGCATCCCCCTCCCCTGGCCATCCCTCCGGCAGCATGCCGGGGAGTGCATCCGGATACCGGGTCGGGATATAAAAACGATCCATCTTCAGAAGCTGAGGCTCCAGATCCGTCAGCATGGACCCGCGAACCAGGCGGATCAGATCCGCCCGTTTATGCGTTCGCGGAGGCGCCTGACCCTGGGCTTCCAGGCATCCTTTCAGGGTTTTCTCCACAGCCTGGTGGGCATGAAAACACACCTGGTTGTGGATCCCATCCTCAAAAGCGAGCTCTGCCATACGCAGATCCTCGCGGGCGAAGCGAAGCCAGCGCTCAAGATGAGGATTCATACAGCACCACCCCCTTAGCCAGCACTTCCTCCTGGAAGAAAGGACGGTTCCGGATCTCCTCGAACTCCTCCGGCGTGTAAACCAGAAGGTCCATCCCGACGCGGGGGCGAAAGCGCTCCAGAAGCTCGCCAATGCGATCGAGGAAGGGACGTGAGGAGGGCATTACCACAACCAGATCCAGGTCGGAGTCCGGATGCAACACACCGTGGGCCAGGGAGCCGAAGAGGATCACCCGGCGCGGGGCATAATGCGCGCGCAGGAACTCCAGGAATCGAGCCAGCTCCGCCTCCAGAGCGGCCCGCCGCTGATCGCTCTCCTCACCGGGCAGGAAAGCCGAAACGGACATCACAATCCCTTCATCGGGAATTCCCCGTTGCTGCCTCCTCCTCATAGCGGGTTGGGCATTTGAGGAGGAGGTTCTGGGCATAAAACACCCCATCCGGACCGAGGGTCCCCTCGACAATGGCCTGCGCCTCGTTCTGCAGGAGGTCAGGCTTCACCCCTTTGTAGACCACTTTGAGCGGCTGGGCCTTCCCGATATCCGCCACACGATCCACCAGGCCGAACTCGATATGGAGGGTCTCGGGATCATAACGGATGGTGCCACCGTCCACAATCCCCGAAAGACGGATAGGGCGGCCCTGCAGGCTCTCCGCCCGGGCTTTCAGCTCTGAAACCGTGAGGTAATACTGGGAGGCGCTCCGGAGTCCGTTGATGATCAGCAACCCTATGGCGATGATCAGTAACCCTCCCCCCACCCAGAACCGGGCGCGCATGAAAACCTCCTCGTCTGAACGTTCTGTTCAGAGTCTAACATAAGAAATGAACCCCTTCCAGTCTCCGTCCTCATTTGCCGGACCTGCATCTCTGAAATCGCGATGGGGCACCTGGACTGCCGCCCTCGCAAGCGGGTTTCATGAGGATCGAAGACCACCCAAACAGAGGGGTGGAGCAGATCCTCCTGCCCCACCCCTCTGCTTCATCTGAACCGTCAGGGAGGGCAGCCGCTACGGCCGGATCATTCCCTTCATGGAGATCGGGACCGCGCGGCTCAGATCCTCCAGGGAATCATAGAGGATCTGCAGGATGTATTTGCCGTTGTGGGCGTAGCCGCCCGGATCCTTGGTCGCGAACTGGTAGTTATAGGCCGCGCGGAGCAGCCGTGGCGTCCAGGTCTTGTAGCTGTTCTGCGGGTTGGCCTCCTCCGGATCCACCACGCCGTTCCCGTTGGTATCGGTGAAGAAATAAGGATAGGCGTGCGGATGATAGGCGATGGGCGTGCCGATGCGATCCCGTGCGTAGGCCTGGATCGCTTTGTAAAGCGCCTCCCGCATGGTCTCGATCTCCCCCGCCAGGCCCTCGGTCGTGTTCCCATCGCCGTCGTAATCCGGCGTCT
Organism: Candidatus Thermoflexus sinensis; assembly: GCA_016842045.1. Lineage (GTDB taxonomy): Bacteria > Chloroflexota > Anaerolineae > Thermoflexales > Thermoflexaceae > Thermoflexus > Thermoflexus sinensis. The sequence continues at coordinate 20,238 of JAEVEY010000146.1, forward strand.
CCGGCAGGCGGATGTTCAGAAGATCCGCCCGGGTGCTCACGCCCTCATGGCACTTCCCGCAGAGCTCCGCGCGGACCTCCAGTTCATGGGCATCGTGGCAGTCGGTGCATCCGCGGAACTGAGCGTGATGCTGGAAGAAGCCCTCATAGGTCTTCCCATCGTATTCGTAGGCGCCCTTCGCCTGGGTGCCGAAGCGGGTGGCCCCCGCCGCGAAGTAATGCACATTAAGGAACCGCAGCTTGTCGGAGACCTGATCCGGCGGCAGCTTGCCGATCAGGCGATCCACGCTCACCTTGGACTCGCGGCCCTGATGGCAGGTCATGCACAGGTTGGTGTTCGGATCGCCGCTGTCGATCACCGCGCCGCTCGGGAAGGTGACCTGCTTGACCTCGTAGCGGGTGAACTCCGTCAGGGAGTCGTGGCAGGTCGAGCACAGGAAGCCATTCGAGGGCGCCTGGGAGATCGACACGCCATCCCGCAGGTAAAGCGGCAACCCCTCGGCCGTGTGGCAGCGGCTGCACGCCGGCGGCACGCGTCCTTCCTGATCCCAGTGGCGGAATGACTCCGAGGCCCCGGCGAAGTGGCCCGTATCATCCCGGTGGGCCTTCGAGATGTCGATGGGCGTGGCGAGGGCCTGGTTGAGATCCTCGATGGAATCGTAAAGCAACTGGATCACATACTTCCCGCCATGAGCGAAGGCCCCGGGGTCCTTCTGGGAGACCTGATAGTTGTAAGCGGCCCGGAGCAGCCGCGGCGTCCAGGCGTTGTATTTATTGCCCGGCTTGGCCTCGTCCGGGTCGGCCACCCCATTGCCGTTCAGATCTACAAAGAAGTAAGGATAGGTGTGGGCATCGTAGACAATGGGCTTGCGGGCCACATCGCGGGCGTAGGCCTGGATCGCCTGATAGAGCAGCTCCTGAAGACCAGCGATCTCATCGGCCAGGCCTTCGCGGATGTTCCCGTCGCCGTCGTAATCGACCAGCGAGCCCTCCATCCGGATCCGTCGGAAGTCCTCCTCCGTGCGGACCTCTTTGTGGCAGGTGCTGCAGAGCTCAACTTTCACCTTCAGCGTATGAGAATCGTGGCAATCCACGCAGGCGCTGACCCCCTTCACGTGATCGAAGCGAGCCTCATAGGACCGGCCGGCGTATTGATAGCCCCCTTTCGCCACCGTGCCGTATTTGATGGCCGCCGCCGCGTAATAATGGATGTTGATAAAAGAGAGCTTCTCGCTGACCTGGTCCGCCTCAACCCCTGCGTCCTGGATCGCCTTCTCCACATCCTGGCCAGAGGCCCGGCCCTGGTGGCACTGCATGCAGCGCGCCTCCGGCCCCAGCCCGGCGATCTCCACCCCTGAAGGCATGGTCACGCGATCCATTGTCCGCGTGGCCGAGTTGTGGCATGTGGTGCAATCGATCACCGAGCCGATGGCTGCTGGTTTATCCACCACGCCCGCCGGAGAGCCATCCACTCCCAGAAAGTCCAGGAAGCCGTAGGCGCTATGGCACTTGGCGCACTGGACAGGGATCTCCGGAGGGCTCTCCCGATCCCAGTGCCGGAAGGCCTCCGCCTTGGCATCCGCGTGGGCCGAGGAGAGCCATTCCTGCTCGAAGGGGATCTCCCGGACACGCACCTCAGGGATCGCCGGCGCGACCGGCGTCGCCTCCGCCGGGGTCGCCGTCACCGTCGGCGTGGGCGTCGCCCGGGGCGCGCAGCCTACCCCTGCGAGCAGGAGGCCCACCACGACCAACGCCCCTCCCACGATAAGAGCTGTTCCACGCATAGGCACCTCCGTTATCACCTGGGAGCACCGTTTTGAATCCAGAGCCAGATCGCCGCCCGTTCCGATGGCCGAAGCCGGCCCGGATGATCCTCCCGGGCGGTCCAGATCAGGACCGGGCTGATCCCCGGCGCACCCGGGATCACCGCCGGTCCGGATTTCCCACCTTTCATCACCCCATCGTAAGTGGTGAGATCCAGATCCCCTTCCCGTCGTCGCGGGCCGTGGCAGAAGCCGCAGTTTTCCTCCAGGAACGTCCCGATTCCCCCCGCCCAGCTCGAGCCCAGGTTGACTGTCGCCCGAGCCAGAAAGGAAGGAGTGGGCACAGGCGTGGGCGTCAGGGGGGCATAAGCCCGAACGCGGGCGATATCCGGGATCGGACCCGGAGTGGTGACCGCGGTTTTCTCGCCGGAGACGAACCAGACCATTCCCATCAGCCAGAGGGCAGCCAGCGTGCCGTAGGCGGCCCAGAACCGCCGCGCGCGCATGCGCGTCTCCAGAGGATCCAGTGGAACCGGGCGCGGCGGAGCCTCCAGCGCCAGGGGATGATCCTCCTCCATCTCCTCCCGGCTCAGATAGCCCGTGAACATGCTCCGGTTAAAGCGCCGGATGTGGACGTGATAAACGTGCCAGATCAGGATGGCAAGGACCGCCAGCAGGGCCTCCGACCCATGAGCGACTTTGGCTGCCGGGATCCACTGTCCGGGGAGGAGACGGGCTGTGGTGATGGGATTCCAGAGCATGAACCCGGTGAGGCCCATGATGATCAGACCCCAGACCAGCGCCCAGTATTCGAATTTCTCCTGAAATGTGAACCAGCCCTGACGGGGTGGAGACCCTTCCAGCCCCAGGTTGTAGCGCAACGCCCGCCAGGCGTTATGAAAATCCTCCCGGGTGGGAAGGATGCTCGGCGGCACACGGCGCACATACAGGTCATAGAGAACCGATCCGATGTGCTCCAGGGCCAGCAACATCAGCGCGATGGCCGCCGCCCGATGGATGATCCGCGCTGTCTCCAGGCCGCCCATCGCCTGCAGAAGCGCGAGGGAGATCGGGGACTGGGGATACTTCTGCGGCAGCCCGGTCGCCGCCAGCACCACAAAGGCGACCATCAGGATGCCGTGCTCAATCCGTCGCAAGGTGGAGAATCGATAAACCCGCTCTGGCTTCCCCATCATCGCTCTCCCCTTACGGGCGTCGGCGTGGCCCCCAGCGCCGCCATGCATCGGTGCCTACAAAGAGCAGCATCCCGCCCACCGTGGCAGGGATCAGGATGTTGTAGAACCACTGGACCGCGAAAACCACGGGGGTGCGTTGAGGGTCCGGCTCATAATGGCTCAGCCAGGCGTCGGGGAAGTTCAGATCCGCCTCCGGATGGCAACGCCGGCAGGTGTTGATCAGGTTCGCCTTCATCACCGTGCTGTTCTCATCGGTGGGCGGCAGAATGCTATGCACCCCATGGCAATCCACACAGACCGGTTTATTGACCGGCTGATCGGGAGCGATCTTCTCAAAGATCGTCACCGTCGTGCCGTGGAAATCCGCCACATACGTATTGAAGACGCCGGTCCGGATCCCATAACGGGCCATCAACTGCTCATCGGTATGGCATTTGGCGCACAGCTGCGGGGAGAACAGGTGGAAACCTTCCCGGGTAGGGCCAGCATTGCGGTGATAATCATGACAATCCGTGCAGGCCGGGACATCCGGGTTGCCTTCCCGCAACAGGGCCGCGCCGTGAACACTGTTTCGATAAACATCGTAGATCTCCGAATGGCATCCCCGGCATGCCTCCGCGATCCGCGCCCGCTGCCCATCGAAGGAACGGGTTTCGTGGGCCCCGTGGCAATCCGTGCAGACTGCCGCCTCCAGACGCCCTTCGCGCAGGGCCTGAGCGTGCAGCCCCTGCTCATACTCCTGGGCCTCCTCCTCATGGCAATCCCGACAGACCGACACCATCTGCACCCGCGCCTCCCGCACGCTCTGAAAGGCCCGTTCGGGATGGGGGAAATCGGTGATCTCCGGATGGCAATCGAAACAGGTGTAACCCTTCTGACGGTGGATGGAGCCCTCATACGCTCGTTCATCCACCCAAAGCGGCCAGATCTCGCCGCTGGGCAGCGGGCGAAGGAGGTCCGGCAGCGTATGGCATGCCATGCACCTCTGTTCATCTTCCGGGCGAGCCCGGGGTGGCGGCGGGGAGGCCGGGAGACCTGGAGATCCAGAGGTTTCGCCCAGGATCCCAATCCAGATCCCGACGAGCGCCAGCAACCCTCCCAGGCCGGCCATTCGAAGCGGCATTGGAAAGCCTCCTGGAGGTTCGAGCTACGTCTCACCCGGGGCCCTTTAAGCCCTGGAATCGCGCTAAATGGATAGTCATGACCACTTTTATGTTGGCCAACCCGTCTCTTAACTCCAAGGGTTTACGTTCACATCTTTCCTGTGACACCTCGCATCAGAGAGTTCCCTGATGCGGCCTTCAGGGAATCCCCTGACATATTAAGAATCCATGCCAACTCGTGCGATGAACTCCGGTGAGATGGACGCGATAAGCCCCTGTCAGAGAAGTCCATGGAAGGCTTCCATGGCCCCAAGAGCTACGGGAAGAGAAGAAAGGAGAGCTGGGGAACAGAGGTCTTTCCCTCCTTGAGAGTTGCGAACATCGACTCAGCCTCTCACGGCTCCTCGGGCCTGGGCGCTCTCGCTCCAGAGGGCTTCGACAGGCTGGGCTGGGGCCTTCGACATCTGGCCCGGCTTGCCAGAACGATGGTTCTGCCCGAAGGCCGTGGGAAAGGGGAATCAGGTGGGGAACGGACCTTTTCCACCGTCCTGCCGCTGCCGGAAGGGGCTCTGCAAGCACCTGCTGGAACGTTCCAAACCGCCTCGCCTGCAGTTGAAAGGAGAGGAGGAAACGGCTTAAGATTGATAGCATAACCTGACATGCGGGCTCTTCTCTCATCCCATGGGCTCTTCTCAGGCTGGGGAAGCTGCCTCTAGCAGTTCCCCAGCCCTGGTGCTTTGTCCTGTTTATGAAAGGGGAAGTGGGGTGAGGAGGGCTGTTTCCATCTCATGCCGGGGGGAAGATCCGAATGGAACCTGGAGAGTGGATCGCGAAAGCGGAATGGATCGTTCAGCCCCCGGACCCCACGCGACTGAGCGAGGCGATCCGGGAGTTGCTGACGGCGCTGGGCGAGGATCCGGAGCGGGAGGGCCTGCAGCGCACCCCTGCCCGGGTGGCGGAGATGCTGCAGGAGGTGCTGGCGGGTTACTGGATGGATCCGGTGGACCTGATCAACGGGGCGATCTTCGAAGTGGAGGATAACGACCTGGTCCTGGTGCGGGACATTGAGTTCTACAGTATGTGTGAGCACCATCTCCTTCCGTTCTATGGGCGGGTTCACGTGGCTTATATCCCCAACGGCCGGATCATTGGTCTTTCTAAGATCCCACGGGTGGTGGAGCTCTTCGCCCGTCGCCTTCAGGTTCAGGAGCGGATGACGCGGCAGATCGCGGATTTCCTGGAGACCGTGCTGCATCCCCAGGGCGTGGCGGTCATCGTGGAGGCCGCACATCTGTGCGCGATGATGCGAGGGGTTCGCAAATCTCAGGCCCGCATGGTCACCCAGGCCCTCACCGGAGTCTTCCGCACGGATCCCCGGCACCGGAGCGAGCTGCTGGCCCATCTCCGGAGGCCGCCGGAGAAAATCTAATAGGAGTTACGCAGCTGGTTTTCTCCTGGGGGTTTTGGGGGAGTCGCGCGCCTTCGGCGCGCGACTCCCCCAAAAATATATATTTATCCC
>JAEVEY010000160.1 GCA_016842045.1 Candidatus Thermoflexus sinensis
CGCGACTCCCCCCAAAAAATGTATTGATCCCCTCTCCCCACGGCCCAAAGGGCCATGGGGAGAGGGGATCAAGGGGGGTGGGGCCATTCTACCTCTTCTCGCGAGCCCCGAACTGCGTAACTCCTAACTCATAAGGGCGTAACTTTCTCAAAGACCGATCATCCATGCGGGATCACGATCTGGACACCCTGGAATGGCCAAAGATCTTAGAGCAGGTGGCCGCCTTCACGGCCTTCGCCTGGAGCGCGGAGAAGGCCCGGGCGCTGCGTCCTTCCGCCGACCTCGTGGAGGTTCAGGCCCGGCTGGCGGAAACCGAAGAGGCCCGCCGTCTGCTGGCCCTGGAACCCGGCTTCGATCTGGGTGGCGTGCGGGACCTGCGCTCGTTGTTAGAGGCTGCCTCGCATGGGGCAATCCTGTCGCCCGCGGATTTGCTGGGGATCCGGGACACCCTGAAAGCCGCCCGGCGGGTCCGGCGCCTGTTGCTCCGGCGGGCCGATGAGCTACCCCATCTGGCCCGGCATGCGGAGCGTATGCAGGAATTCCCCGACCTGGAAGCGGAGATCGAGCGCTGCCTGGATGAGGCAGGAGAGGTGAAAGATGATGCCAGTCCCACCCTCCGCACCCTCCGGGCGGAGATCCGCCGCCTGACGCATGAGATCCAGGTCCGCCTGCAGAGCTATCTCACAGATCCCCGCTATGCGCCCTATCTCCAGGAACCCCTGATCACCATGCGGGGTGGCCGCTTCGTGATCCCGATTAAAGCGGAGCATAAAGGAAAGATCCCCGGGCTGGTCCACGACAGCTCCGCCAGTGGGGCCACGCTGTTCATCGAGCCGCTGCCGGTGGTGGAAATGGGGAATCGGCTTCGGGCCCTCCAGGCGCAGGAAGAGAAAGAGGTGGCCCGGATCCTGACCGCGCTGAGCGCGGCCGCTGGCGCGCAGGCGGAGGGGATCCGCATCACCCTGGAAGCTCTGGCCGATCTGGATCTGGCGCTGGCCAGGGCCCGTTACGCCATCGCCCTCCGCGCCGAACGCCCGGAGATCATCCCATGGCCCGAGGAGCCCCCGGAGCGCCGCACCCTCTCGCCCCTCTGGTTGCGCCAGGCCCGCCACCCGCTTCTGGACCCCCAGCGCGTGGTGCCCATCGATGTCACTCCGGATCCGTCCACGTTCATCCTGGTCCTGACAGGGCCCAACACAGGGGGGAAGACGGTCACCCTCAAGACCGTGGGGCTGCTGGCCGTGATGGCCCAGAGCGGCCTGCATATCCCGGCAGCCGAGGGCTCCCGGCTGCCGGTGTTCGATGGGATCTACGCAGACATCGGCGATGAGCAGAGCATTGAACAGAACCTCTCAACGTTCTCCGCCCATCTCCTGAACATTCGGAGTTTCATGGAGGCCGCCACCGCCCGCTCCCTGGTCCTCCTGGACGAGCTGGGGGCAGGGACGGATCCGATGGAAGGGGCGGCGCTGGCCCGGGCGATCCTGGAGCATTTCCACGCCCGGAAGACGACCACGCTGGTGGCCACGCACTTCCCGGAGTTGAAGCTCTGGGCCCAGACCACCCCGGGGGCGATCAACGCCAGTATGGAGTTCGACCCGGAGACCCTGGCCCCGACCTACCGGCTTCGTCTTGGCCTTCCGGGCCGGTCGAACGCGTTCCTGATCGCCCGGCGCCTGGGGATGCCCGAGGCGCTGATCGCCCGGGCTCAGGGATATGTCTCCCCACAAGCCCTGCGCCTGGAGGTCCTGCTGGCGGAAGCGGAGCGGCTTCGGGCGGAAGCGGCCCGGGCTCGTGAGGAAGCGGAAGAGGCCCGCGCGGCTGCCCGGGCCCTGGAGGGAGAATGGCGGGCCCGTCTCGCTCAGATCGAAGCGGAACGGGAACGGATGCTGCGGGAGGCCCGGGAGCAGATCGAAGCGTTGGTCCAGGAAGCCCGGGAGGAGATCGAGCGGATCCGCCGTCAGCTGCGAGCGGTGCATCAGGCGGAGGTGGAAGCCGCCCGGCGCCGCCTGGAGGCGCTGCAAGCCCGCATACGGGAAACCCTCGACCGGGCTGCGCCGCCCATGGAGGCCCCGGCGGAGCCGGCCTTCGCGGTGGGCGATCGGGTCTGGGTGCGCCCGCTCCAGATGGAGGGAGAGATCCTGAGCCTGGAGGGGGAAGAGGCCGACGTGCAGGTCGGACGGTGGCGGCTGCGGATGGCCCTGACGGATCTGGAACGGCGGGAACGGCCACGGCCGGTGCCTTCCCATTCCGCTCCCGCCGCCGTGCTGCGGCCGCCCCAGGTCCCCCTCGATCTCGATCTGCGGGGAATGCGCGTCGAGGAAGCCCTGCCGGTGCTGGAGAAGTTTCTGGATGAAGCCTTTCTGGCCGGCATGCCGTTCGTCCGGATCATCCACGGCAAAGGCACCGGAGCGCTGCGCCGCGCTGTGCGGGAGCGCTTGAAAACCCATCCCCACGTGGAGAGCATGGAACCCACGCCGGACGATGGAGCGACGGTGGTGCGATTCGCAAGGTGATTGCGAAATCCCTTGTCAGAAAACCTAACTCGCGAGGAGGTTTCACGATGATCAGCCCGGAGCTTCTGGAGATCCTGCGCTGCCCCCATTGCGTTTCCGGACCGACCCGGAAAGAGGGGCCGGATCCCGGTCGTCTGGAGCTGGTGAAGGAGGCATGGCTGGTGTGCACAGAGCCGGATTGTGGGCGCAAGTATCCGATCCGCGACGGCATCCCGGTCATGCTCATTGAAGAAGGAGACAGGTGGCGCAACACGCCGGTGGATGCCCTCCCCGTCCCCCCACCGGCTGCGTGATCGATTCCGCAGAGGAAGATGAGGGGAGGTGGGCGAGGCTGTCAGGGGTAGCCCCGCCCGCCTCAAAATTTTCCGTCCAGACGGGCACGATGAACCTGCAGGAATGGCGGCGCTTGTTGCAGGAAGACCCGGAACAGGCAGAGCATCGCATCTCCGCTCTGGGGGGAGATCCGGAGCATCTGCACACGCTGGCCCGGACACTGCTTCAGGACTCCGATCCGGGCCTGCGGGCATGGGCGTGTCGGATCCTGGCGGAGGTGCGGGATGCAGAGGGCCTCTCCCTGCTGCTACACGCCCTCGAAGATCCGGAGCCGGAGGTCCGTGCGGCAGCGGCCTGGGCGCTGGGGATCCACCCGGTGGTGGAACAGGGGGATTCGGTGATCTCCGCTCTCCAGCGCCGTCTGGAAGATCAGCCCTGGGTGGCGTGGGTGGCCGCGGAAGCCCTCGCCCGCTATGGCGAGGCGGCCCTGGAGGCCCTGATCGATAGCCTTCATCACCCCCATCCTCAGGTCCGGATCCTGGCTGCCCGGGCCCTGGCCCGCATCGCCTCGCCCCGGAGCATCCCTGCCCTGATGGCCGCTCTGGAGGATCCCAGCCTCCTGGTCCGCCACTTCGCAGAAACAGGGCTGGATCGGCTTTCCGAAGCGCAGTGGGTATGGCTAAGGTAGGACAACGGTTAAACCGTTGTCCTACCTTAGCAGGACGATCGCGCCGCCGAGGGCTAAGAAAGGACCGTAAGGGATGGCGGTCTTCAGGGTGGCCCGGCGGGTCAGCAGGAGGAGAAGGCTTGCCCCGCCGGCCATGAGGATCCCATAAGTGAGAGCCTGAAGGCCTTGTGGGAACCCGGTGATCAATCCGATAAAGGCTGCCAGCGTGGCATCCCCGCCCCCGATGCCCCCGCGGGTGAGAAGAACCATCCCCAGGAAGAACAGGAAGGCGCCCAGGCCCGTGATCCACGCCCCCAGCGCCCCTCCTCCCAGCCATGGGGAAAGCGGCGCCAGCACGATGGCCAGGGCGATCGCCGGAAGCATCACCGCATCATAGATCCGCCGGCTTTCCAGATCGGTCACTGTGACCAGGACCAGAACGGTCAAATACAGGCCGACCTGCACCGCATGAGAAGAGGGCCCATAGCGGAGGGCGGCCAGCCCCCAGAGAGCGGACACCACAAGCTCCACCACGAGATCCCGCTGACGAGGGGAAGCCCCTGGTCGAAGCGCGCGGATCCAGGCGGAGGGCGGGAAACCGCCTTCTTCCCACAACGGGATCACCCGGCGACGCGGCAACGCATTCGCCAGGCCATTCACCAGCATCCCGATGGGCCATCCGATGAGCGCGAAAAGAAGAGGCCAGACCATGAGGCTCTGAGCTCCATATAGGGGTTCAACCTTTCCCCCATTCACCCATGTGGCGCGCTGGCTTAGGATCACGGGGCCTCCTCAGGGTTACGAATCTCATTCAGGAGGCACCCCATGATCACCGGCGGGATCATCCCGCATTCTATATTTGAGGTAGCGATTCCGCCATTCTCATGCAACACGATACGGATATGGGCGTTTCCCGCAAGCTGAGCCGCACGCCAAAGGCGTGCGGCTCAGTCCCAAAATACTCTTTCACTTCTCTCCCCACGGCCCAGAGGGCCGTGGGGAGAGAGGATCAAGGGAAGTGGAGGAATTCCACCTCTTCGCAAGAGATCCGAACCGAATGGGGCCAGGCGGAACGATTATGTTGAAAGCCGAGCCTGGAGCGAGGCCTCTGCCACGGGCATGTTGTGCGGGCACAGTGACACGACAGCATGCGCAGAGCACTCATCGATTTGACACGCCGCGCAAAGACTGTTAAATTATTAACCAAGGCGATCAGCTCGGTTGCGAACAGAAATCGTTCATAGGACTTTTGCGCAGGGGGGCCGCATAAGCGGCCCGCCCTGCACGGAAAATATCCCTCGAAAAAGCGACGAAGGGGAAGAGTAGGGATCCAGCGCCGCCCAGAGAGTCGGGGTTCAGGTGGGAGCCCGATGCGGATCCTGGATCCTGAATGGGCCCCGGAGCTGCCGCCCGAACCGGAGGACTCCTCCGCAGTAGGCGCGGCCGGAGACGCCACCGTTATCGGCTGAGGGCCTCGCCCGGCTCAGGCCGGGCGGCGTCCGCGGAAAAGAGAGGGGCCGGTTTCTCTTCGGAGAGGCCGTGCCCAAAAAGGGTGGCACCACGGGCATCGAACAGGGCCCGTCCCTTTGCGGGACGGGCCCTGTTTTATTAACGGCAGGTCCTGCTGCCTGCTTTATCCGAAGTCCGGCGAGGCTGGGCGGGCCACCCCCAGGCGGCTCCCCCAGCCCCAATCCATCTCCAATCGGGAGGTCGTGATGATGAAAAAGAAGCGCGTGTTAACCGGCGACCGTCCAACCGGACCCCTTCATCTGGGCCACTATGTGGGGACGCTGGCCAACCGGGTGCGGTTGCAGGATGAGTATGAAGTCTTCCTTCTGATTGCAGATTACCACGCCCTCACCACCAAACCGGAGAAGGCGGACATCCTGGCCGCCCGGGAATATATCCGCGAGATCGTGCTGGACTATCTGGCCGTGGGCATTGATCCCGAGAAGACCACCATCTACGTGCAATCCGATGTGCCGGAGGTCTGCGAGCTGGCGTTGCTGTTTTCCATGCTGGTCACCCTGCCGCGCATTGAACGCATCCCCACCCTGAAGGATATGATCCGGGATCAGAAGATCGAGAACCCTTCGATGGGACTCATGCTCTACCCCATCCTTCAGGCGGCGGACATCCTCCACGTGAAAGCGGAGATCGTCCCGGTCGGGAAGGACCAGGAATCCCATGTCGAGCTCTGCCGGGAGATCGCGCGCCGGTTCAACAGCCTCTACGGGGAGATCTTCCCGGAGCCGGAGGCGCTGATCGGCGACGTGCCCACGCTCCCGGGGATCGACGGACGGGCCAAGATGAGCAAATCCCTGGGCAACGCGATCTTCCTCAGCGACCCCCCGGAGGAAGTCGCCCGCAAGGTCATGCAAATGTTCACCGATCCCACCCGGATCCGGCCGGATATCCCGGCGGACCCCGACGCGCCACACAATGTGGTCTTCCGGTATCACGAGGCCTTTAACGACGACAGGGCCGAGGTGGAGGAGCTGAAGGCCCGGTACCGACAGGGGAAGGTGGGGGATGTGGAGGTAAAGCGGCGCCTGATCGCCGCCCTGGAACGGTTTCTGGCGCCTATCCGGGAGCGACGGGCGTATTACGCGGCGCGGCCCCATCTCATCGATGAAATCCTGGCCGCCGGTGCCGCGAAGGTCCGCCCGATCTCCCAGGCCACCCTGGCGGAGGCGCGGGAGGCGATGGGCCTCAGCGCCCGCCATCTCGCGGAGCTGAAAGCCCGCCTCGCGTAGGCAACGAAGGGGATAGGGCAAACGATGAAGCGGCTCACCCTGTCCCCTTCCCTCAATCCGTAAGGAGGTGTCCCATGCGCGATCGAACGCGATTCCTGCTTTCCGAAGAGGACATCCCCAGGGCATACTACAACATCCTGGCGGATCTCCCCTTCGAGCTGCCGCCGGTGCTTCACCCGGCGACTGGCCAGCCCATTGGGCCGGATGATCTGGCCCCGCTCTTCCCGATGGCCCTGATCCAGCAGGAAGTCAGCCGGGAACGGGAGATCGAGATCCCGGAACCGGTCCGGGAGATCTACCGGCTCTACCGGCCCACCCCGTTGATCCGGGCTCGCCGGCTGGAAAGAATGCTGGATACCCCTGCGCACATCTATTACAAGTATGAAGGAGTGAGCCCGGCCGGGAGCCATAAGCTCAACACCGCCCTGGCCCAGGCGTTCTACAACAAACAGGAAGGCGTGCAGGGTCTGACCACCGAAACCGGCGCCGGGCAATGGGGCAGCGCCCTGGCCATGGCCTGTCGCTTCTTCGACCTGGAGTGCACCGTCTTCATGGTCAAGGTCAGCTACCAGCAGAAGCCCTATCGCCGCATCCTGATGGAGACTTTCGGCGCTCGAGTGATCCCCAGCCCCAGCCCCGTGACCGCCGCCGGTCGTAAGGTGCTGGCGGAGAATCCGGATTCCCCCGGCTCCCTGGGAATCGCCATCAGCGAGGCTGTGGAGGCGGCGGCCACCAGCGGCGGACGCCTGAAGTATAGCCTGGGCAGCGTCCTCAACCATGTCCTGCTGCATCAGACCGTGATCGGCCTGGAAGCGAAGAAGCAGATGGAGCTGGCCGGGGAATACCCGGATCTGGTGATCGGCTGTGTGGGCGGGGGGAGCAACTTCGCCGGGCTGGCCCTGCCCTTCATGCGGGATCGGATCGTGGAGGGGCGTCCCACGCGATTTATCGCGGTTGAGCCCACAGCGGCGCCCAGCCTGACCAAAGGCGTTTACGCCTATGATTACGGCGACACGGTGCGCACCACCCCCCTGCTCAAGATGTATACTCTGGGCCATACCTTCACACCTGCCCCCATCCACGCGGGCGGGCTCCGTTACCACGGCATGGCGCCGATCCTTTGCGCCCTTTATGAGAAGGGCCATCTGGAAGCGGTGGCCTATCCTCAGACGAAGGTATTCGAGGCTGCCGTGCTATTCGCACGAGCAGAAGGGATCGTTCCTGCTCCCGAGTCCGCTCACGCCATTCGCGCCGTCATCGATGAAGCCCTGCGCGCGAAAGAGGAAGGTGCGCCGCGCGTCATCCTGTTCAACCTCAGCGGGCACGGCCACTTCGACCTGGCGGCTTACGATCAGTATCTGCGGGGGGAGCTGGCCGATTACGAATATCCGGCCGAGGAGGTCGCTCGCGCGCTGGCCTCTCTCCCATCCGTTGGCGCTGCTGCCTGAAGCCAGTCCCTCTCTCCCGCAAAAGTTGGGGAAGAGGGAAAAGAGCTCTCCGCTTTTCTGACCGGGGCCCGCCCCTGAACGCAAAGGCTCTGGCTCCTCCCTTCCACGGCCCAAACCGGGAAGGGAGGAGCCAGGAGGGCAGGGCAATTCCACAACAAGTCCCCCACTGTGAAACCCCATCTCCCGGATTTCCACGAGCTGTGGAAAACCCACAAGGGCCCCCCACATATGGAGGGGCATGCACCGGTCTTCCCAGGATATCGGCCTCCCAAGGCGCGGTCCTTGAATGTAGAACTGGGGAAAACTGGCGTGAAACCTGTGGAAAAGAGGGTCAGATTGGGGATAACTGGTCCACAGGAGAGACCCACTTTCCCCACTTTCCACAGCCTTCTACACCGGTTACCGGTCCAATCCCCCATATTTGGGGGCGGGGGAGTTTTCCACAATTTCCATGAGTTTTCCACAGCGTCCCTTATTAGACAGATTTTCCACAGCTTGCTTTCCACAAGAACCAGAGCATCCCCGGGGATCTCCGCCAGGATCTGGCGCCTCACCCCGCAGGCATCTGCACATCTTGGGCCTGGGCGGAAGGCGCTCCCCGGAAATTTCCACAATCCACAGGGTCTACGACGATTACGATCTCATGGATTCATCCGGGAATAAAATTCTGTGGGACAGATCAGAGGGCCCGGGAGGCCCCTGTCTGCTCTGCTACACGCCCTCCCAGGGGAGGCGTCTGGAGGGCCTGCATGAGGATAATGGGTTGCGTCCCGAACGGGATGCGACTCATCATCTCTGCCCCGGTTGCCCAATTCAGCAAGGAGGCGCTCGTCATGGAAATGGAGGGGAAAACACGTCGGGTTCTGATCACCGCGCGATTTGATCCGGAGTGGGTCGCCCGCTGGCAGGCTCGCTGGCCGATGATGCAGTTCGAGCTTCATCCCACGCGACATCCGGAGAAAATCCCCCGGGAGATCTGGCAGGAGGTCGAGATCCTCTACACCTTCAACACGCTCCCCCCACCGGAATGGGTGCCCCGTCTGCGGTGGGTGCAGCTGCATTCCGCCGGCGCGGATCATGTGCTGGAACATCCGCTCTTTCAAAGCGGGGTGCTGTTCACCACTGCCAGCGGGGTCCACGCGATCAATATGGCCGAGTATGTGTTTGCCATGGTGCTGGCATGGTTCCACCGGCTCCCCCGGATGCTGGAATGGCAGGCTCGCGCGGCGTGGCCCCCGGATCGGGAGCGCTGGTCCCTGTTCGTCCCGGAGGAGCTCTGGGGGAAGACCATCGGCATTGTGGGCTATGGAAGCATCGGGCGTCAGGTGGCGCGCCTGGCGAAGGCCTTCGGCATGCGGGTGCTGGCCATGCAACGCGGGGAAGATCGACGGGATCGGGGGTTCGTTTTCCCCGGCACCGGGGATCCGGAAGGAACCCTGCCGGATCGCTACTACGCGCCCGCCGAACTCCACGCGATGCTGGCGGAGAGCGACGTGGTGGTGATCGCCGTCCCCCTGACGCCGGAGACCCGGGGGATGTTCGATGAGGCCGCCTTCCGGGCGATGAAGCGAAACGCCTTTCTCATCAACATCGCCCGCGGCCCGATCTGCCGGGAGGAAGCATTGGTGCGGGCGCTTCAGGAGGGCTGGATCGCTGGGGCCGCGCTGGATGTCTTCGAGCAGGAGCCGTTGCCTCCGGATCATCCCCTGTGGCGACTGCCCAACGTGTTGATCAGCCCGCACGTGGCAGGATTCACCCCCCATTATGATGCTCGAGCCGCGCAGATCTTCGAGGAAAACCTGGATCGTTATATGCGGGGCGAACCGCTGTGGAACGTTGTGGATAAGGCGCGGGGATATTAATGCCGGCTCGCTGGTCCCTGGCTGAAGCAAAGGGATCGTTTCAGGGGGCTGGGCCGAAGGACCCCGGCCCAGCCCCCTGGATTATGGAAGGCGACCAGGCCGGATGAGCCATGAGACGCCGATCCCCGGGAGATCAGAGAACCCGCCCCATTGTCCTGGCCCCCATCCCCATATGTGGTGGTTGTTGTTTTCAAATCCATATATATGGGGGGGATCGAAAGCCGGGTTGTTCACTAAAGCCTCACGGGACCTTCACCGAATGGCCACGAAGGGGGGCCCGGAGCGGCGTTAACATGCTATTGCCTGAGATGGGGGAAGCAGCGGGGAGCAGCTGTCGTTCTGGGCTTACCCGCGGGCGAATGGTGAAATCAGGAGGTTGAGAGATGGTGGAAGCCGCTCAGGAGCTCGCCGGGAAATCTCTGATCTGCCCGGATGGTGTGCTCGGCACCGTGGCCGAGGTGCTGGTGGATCCGGAAACCGGACGCCCGACGCATCTGGTCTGGCGAGAGCCCGTGATCCTTTATCAGGAAATCAGCATCCCGATCGCCTATATTGAGGAAGTAGATAGCGAGGGGATCCGTCTGCGGGTTCGCCGCGAAGAGATCGAGCGCCTGCCTCGCTTTGTGTGGAGGTAATTCTGGCAAGGAGAACGAGCCGTGTTGCTCGACCATCTTCTCCTGGGGATTGTCAGCAGATTGGAGGCGACGACATCGCCTCCTCCAACCCCTGCTCCTTCTCCCTATCAGGTGTTCATTCCAGCGGTGGGCGCTCCTTCCGCGGCACCCTCCGGGACAGCGGTGAGCTGGAGCCGCTTTCTGGAAAGCCCATGGCTCTACCTGACGCTGGGCGTGCTGGTGGGCGCGTGGCTGGCGCTGCGCGCGCTGGAGCGCAGGGGAAGACCGGGGCGATAAATGCCACGGGTTTTGAAGATGAGCCCCCTCCGCGCTTGATCTCCTCTCCCAATAGCCTTACGGCCGTGGGAAGAACCAAAAAATTTCAGGGCCAGGATAAGGCATCCTTCCTGGCCCTGAAAACTAAGAAACCTGCACTGTCGGGGCGGGCGGATTTGAACCGCCGACCTCGTGGTCCCGATCCACGCGCGCTAACCTGGCTGCGCCACGCCCCGTCCTGATGCAGATTATATCCCCACCGGTTTTTCCTGGCAAGGCTTCCTAACTGCATGCGGCTTTCCCCTCTCCCCGGGCTGCTATCGTCGAGGGACACCTGCTGGTTTAAAATGAGCAGGGCTTGCGCTGTTATCTCTGGCGCAGAGGGAAAGCTGAAAGGAGGGCTTCAATGGGCTGGACCGGGCCGCTGGTGGAAGTGCGCAATGTTTCGAAGATCTACGGGCGGCCGCCGCGCCAGGTGGTGGCGGTCGAGCGAGTTTCATTTGAGATCCGCCCCGGGGAGTTTGTGGCGTTGCTGGGACCCTCCGGCTGTGGGAAATCCACACTGCTACGGATGATCACTGGCCTGGCCCAGCCCAGCGAGGGGGAGATCCGCTACCGGGGCCAGCCGCTGCGGGGGATTAACCCCTATGCCACCATCGTCTTCCAGACCTTCGCCCTCTATCCATGGCTGACGGTTCTGGGCAACGTGGAGCTGGCCCTGAAAGCCCGCGGGGTGCCTCCGGCCCAGCGCCGGGAGCGGGCCCTCCAGTTGATCGATCTGGTGGGACTGGATGGCTTTGAGCACGCCTATCCCCGGGAGCTCTCCGGCGGGATGCGCCAGAAGGTGGGTTTCGCCCGAGCCCTGGCCGCCGAGCCGGAACTCCTGTGCATGGATGAGCCGTTCTCCGCCCTGGATGTGTTGTCCGCGGAGGCCCTGCGAGGGGAGCTCATGGAGCTCTGGCTCTCCAGGCGTCTGCCAATCCGGGCCATCCTGCTGGTCACGCATAACATCGAGGAAGCCGTCTGGATGGCCGACCGCCTGATCCTGATGGATAAGGATCCCGGTCGGGTGATCGCCGAGCTGGAGGTTCGGTTGCCTCATCCGCGTCGTCGCAAGGATGCTTATTTTCAGACGATGGTGGACCGGGTGTATGCGACCATCGCGGGGCGGACAGAGGAGCAGGTGCCCGGGAAGCGGCCGGGGGAGCCGGGTCGGGCGTATCGAATGCCGGAGGCCCGGATCAATGCCGTGGCCGGGTTGACGGAAAAGCTTCTGGAAGAGGGCGGCTGGGCGGACCTCTACCGCCTGGCGGAGGAGTTGCGCTATGAGCTGGACGACCTGCTGACGATCGTGGAGACGGCCGAGCTGCTAGGGTTCGTAAAGGTGGCGGAGGGAGACATCACGCTCACCCCACTGGGAGAGGCTTTCGCCGAAGCCAGCATCCTGGCCCGCAAGGAGATCGTGGCCGGACGCATCCTTCGTCTCCCGATCATCCGCTGGATCTACGAAACCCTCCATGGGGATGATGATGGCCGGGTGAGCGCGGATTACTTCCGTGAGCAGCTCCAGCTGGACTTCACTCCAGAGGAAGCGGAGCGTCAGCTGGATATCGCCATTCACTGGGGCCGTTACGCGGAGCTTTTCGCTTACGACGAGGATTCGGATGAGCTGTTCCTGGAGGAGGTCCCTGCCCCGGCGATCGAGTAAAAGACATCTTCCCGGGCTCGGGAGGCCACCTTCTGCGGCCTTCCGAGCCCGGAAAAGCCCTTACCCGCCCAGAGCGTTACACCGCTGACCCTCTCCCCTTTCGGGGGTTGCCCCCGGTCTATCGCCCGATCAGCCGTCGGGCCTCCTCGACAATGCGCTCCACCGTGAAGCCGAGCCGCCGGTAGACCTCCGGGTAGGGCGCGGAGGCACCGAACCGCTCCAGCCCGATCACGGCGTCCGCATAGCGATACCACCCCCATGGGATCCCCGCCTCGATCGCCAGCCGGGGAATCCCGGGCAGGAGCACGGCGCGCCGGTATTCCTCGGGCTGGGCCTCGAAGAGCTCCCACGAAGGCATGCTGACCACCCGGGTTCGGATCCCCTGAGCCTCCAGCTGCTCTCGCGCGGCCAGGGCCAGGGCGACCTCCGAGCCGGTGGCGATCAGGATCAGATCCGGTTTCCCGTCCCGGGCCTCGGCCAGCACGTAGGCGCCCCGCGCCAGCCCGGAGGCCGGGGCAAGTTCCCGGCGATCGAAGGTCGGCACCTTCTGCCGGGTCAGGATCAGCGCCACCGGCCCATCCCGTCGACGCAGGGCGACCTTCCACGCCTCAGCCACCT
The DNA here is from genome assembly GCA_016842045.1 of Candidatus Thermoflexus sinensis. Lineage (GTDB taxonomy): Bacteria > Chloroflexota > Anaerolineae > Thermoflexales > Thermoflexaceae > Thermoflexus > Thermoflexus sinensis. The sequence goes on from JAEVEY010000160.1 coordinate 12,739, forward strand.
CATTGGCATCCGCCGGGCGGATCACCCACAGGTTCGGGATCGCCCGCAGAGCGGTCAGATGTTCCACCGGCTGATGGGTGGGTCCGTCTTCTCCTACGGCGATGCTGTCATGAGTAAAGACGTAGATCACCGGCCGGCGCATCATCGCCGCCAGGCGGATGCTCGGCCGCATGTAGTCGCTGAACACCAGGAAGGTGCCGCCGTAAACCCGGAAGGGCCCATACAGGCTCATCCCGTTGAGGATGCCTCCCATGGCGTGCTCCCGCACGCCGAAATGGATGTTCCGGCCGTCAAAACGGCCGCGGCCGACGGCCGGGAAACCATGCAGGTAGGTCTGGGTGGATTCCATGAGATCGGCGCTGCCCCCCACCAGGTTCGGGATGACCTTTGCCAGGGCGTTCAGGACCTTCCCCGAGGCCGCCCGGGTGGCCATCCCATCGGGGGAAGGCGGGAAAGTGGGGATCGCCTCCTCCCAGCCCTCGGGCAGTTCTCCTCGCCACCAGCGCTCCCATTCCGCTGCAAGCTCCGGGTAAGCAGCGGCGTATCCCTCCCATCGAGCCCGCCATTCGGCCTCCCATCGCGCTCCTTCCTCAATCAATCCGCGCATATGGGCATAAACGGCCTCCGGGACATAGAACGGGGGCTCGACGGGCCATCCGAGGCGTTCTTTGGTGCGCCGCACCTCTTCGGCCCCCAGAGGCGCCCCGTGAGCCTCAGCCCGATCCTGCTTATTCGGGCTTCCATAGGCGATGTGGGTGTGGCAGATCAACAGGGAAGGTCGATCCTCCACCTGCTGGGCCTCCGCCAGGGCCTGGGCCACCGCCGCGCGGTCGTGGCCGTCGAGATCCAGCACATGCCAGCCGTAGGCCCGGAAGCGACCAGCCACATCCTCGGTGAAGGCCAGGTCGGTGGGACCGTCGATGGAAACATCGTTGTCATCGTAGAGGACGATCAGCCGCCCCAGCCCCCAGTGGCCGGCCAGGGAGGCCGCTTCGTGGGAGATGCCTTCCATCAGATCACCGTCGGAGGCGATCGCGTAAACGAAGTGATCCACAATCGGAAAGCCCGGGCGGTTGAAGCGCTCGGCCAGGAGATGGGCGGCCAGGGCCATCCCCACCGCGTTGGCGAACCCCTGGCCCAGCGGCCCGGTGGTGGTCTCGACCCCCCGATGGGGGTCATATTCGGGGTGTCCGGGCGTGGCGCTGCCCCACTGGCGGAACCGCTGGATCTCTTCCATCGGCATGTCATAGCCGGAGAGGTGAAGGAGCGCGTAGAGCAACATCGAGCCATGCCCGGCGGAGAGGACCAGGCGATCCCGGTTCGGCCAGAGGGGGTTGCGGGGGTTGTGGCGCATGAAGTAGCGCCACAACACATACGCCGCATCCGCCATCCCCATCGGCATCCCGGGATGGCCCGATCGGGCCTGCTCCACCGCATCCATCGTCAGGGCGCGGATGGCGTTCACGCATAGTTGATCCAGTTCAGGATTCAGGGCGGGAAGCTTCGGTGTTCCCTGCGCAACGATCATCGATGGCCTCGCTTTCTGAGTTCTTTGAGGAATTTATGGGGATGGGGGGGCGCCTTTGGCGCCCCCCCATCCCCATAGGTATAAATTTTATTCTGGGTTCAGATCGGATCACTTCGCCCCCGATTCATCCCGCAGCAGATCCTCCAGGTTCAGCACCCGGAACAAGCGTTCCCGTGCTCCTTCCGGCATCGAGACCCGACCATATCGGCGATAAAGCTCGATGGTGCGCCGTGTCGTGTTGAAGACCACGTGGCAATCCGGGCACTCCGCCAGGTGCTGCTCCAGCTCCCGACAAAGCTGCTCGGCCAGTTCCCCATCCAGATAGAGGGAGATCCGATCCAGCCATTCCGCACATCGTTTCGATGGGGGCATCCTGTGTTACCTCCCGGCCAGCTCTTCGGCAAAGTAGCGGGATAAGCGCTCTCGCAGTTGCAAACGGGCACGGTGCAATCGGGTTTTCACCGCATCCGTGGAAATGCCCAGGATCTCAGCGACTTCCTCCGTCGATAGCCCCTCCACGTCCCGCAGCAGAAACACCGTCCGCAAACTCGCCGGCAGGCTGCGGATGGCCTCGTCCAGCACTGACCGGAGCTCCGCGCGGAGCAGCTCCTCCTCAGGCAGGCAACACCAATCCAGCAGCTCGCGAGGGACCTCCTCATCGTTTTCCAGGAGGATCGGCTGATCGATGGAGACGGTTTCGGGCTCTTTCCGGCGCAGCCGCATCAGGGCCAGGTTATAGGCGATCCGGTAGAGCCAGGTGCACAGCCGCGCTTCCCCGCGGAAGTCTTTGAGATGTTGAAAAGCCTGGAGGAACGTTTCCTGAAGGATGTCCTCGGCCTCTTCCCGGCTGCCCAGCAGCCGATACGCGACGTGGTAGACCGTGTCTCCGCACCGGTCGATCACCGCTGCGAACGCCTGACGGTCTCCCCGCCGCAACGCGTCGAGCAGATCCGCTTCGGATAGTTCCCCCTTCATCCGCCGGGCAACTGGCATGGGCTCAGCCCTCTTCGGAGTTCGGCCGATCGAACACTTCTCACGACCCCATGGGAGCCGCTGAAGGCAGCCCGATCGGCTTCCAGATTCCTTTGGGGATAGGTGGTCCGTCCAGTCGCGTTATCGTTCCCAATTGAACGCTTCCATCAGTGTGGCCAGGGCCTGCCGGTTGGGGATCAGGACGGCCGCGCCGTTGGGAGTTTGCCACGAACGGACCATGGAGGGCTCCACCGTCAGCAGGCGGATACGGTCTTCCGGCACCCCCCGGGCGAACTGGGCGATGGCCAGCATCTCCGGGATCGTGAGATCGGTTTGCACGGAGTCCCCCAGGGTCCGCAGGATCTCCGGGATCTGGGGCAGCGACTGGAATGAGAGAACCTTCGCCCGCAAAGCCATCAGGACCTGTTGCTGTCGCTTGAGCCGCCCGAAGTCGCTGTCCGCATGTCGGGTCCGCACGTATTTCAGCGCCAGCTCTCCATCCATGTGGATCCGCCCGGCCGGGATCACCAGCCGCTCCGTCCGGTAGTCATCCGTCGGATAGGCGTTATCCACGATGGTCCGGGGCACATCCACATCGACCCCTCCGACCAGATCGATGATCTTCTTAAAGCCGTTGAAATCCAGGATGATGTAGCGATGCACCGGGACGCCGAAGTTATACGCTACGGTCTGCTTGGCCAGCTCCCCACACCCGCCCAGGTGGTAGTAATCCCCATAGAAACACGCCGTGTTGATCCGGCTCTGGGAGATCCCGCGCTCCTCCAGCCCCGGGATGGGGACATAGAGATCCCGGGGGATGGAGAGCACCGAGATGGTGTTGCTGATGGGATCCAGGCCGATCAGCATAATCCCATCCGAGCGGACCGGGATCTCTTTCTCTTCCGGCCGGCGGTCCACCCCCAGGACCAGGATGTTGAGCCGGCCGGGGACCGGCCAGGCAGGCGCCGGGTTGAGCCACTCAATGGGATTCAGCATGCGCCCCACCTCGGAGATCGGGGGAAGCCCCAGAGGGCCGCTGCGGAGCTCTCCGTCGCCGACCATGGCCCGCCAGCGCTGAGCGCGAGCGGCCATCACCACCGCGATCCCCAGCCAGGTGGAGAGCAGGGTGGAAGCCAGCAGGATCACCGCAAACAGGCGGTAGTAACGCCCTGCGGAAGCTGGTCGAGTGGAAGTTGAAGCCGTTTGCGCCACGTTTCTTTCCGCCTCCAGGGTCTGTGGATCTTTCAAAGAGAAAGCAGGGGCAGGCGGCACAGCATCCTACCCCATCTTGATCCCGGGAAAATAGAACACGGGCGCGCATTGCGCGCCCGTGTTCTATTTTAACGCATGGGCATCGGCCTGACCGTTTTCCGATTCGACCCGGCAGCCCAGCAACCCCCTTAAGACCTTATTATAAATTTGCTGCCCATTAGAGGGAAAATGGCCCTATCCCCTTTCAGGGCTTTTCCGTCCTTATCCCGTTCGGGTCCAGCGGGTGGCCTCGCTCCCCTGGATCCTCTCTCCCCACGGCTCCTCCGGCTGTGGGGAGAGAGGATGAAAAAGCCCTGATCCCCTTTCCCCTCGCGAGCGAAACCGTCAGTAGCGCAACAGGGCGGCGACGCCCACTTCCTGCAAGCGGGGATGGCCTTCCACGATCTCCACCTGGCCCCCGTTCTCCAGCACCGTGGCGATCAGCCAGTCCACCGCATCGGGCAGCGGTTCGAAGGCTGCGCCGCAGAAGGGGCAGGTTTCCCGGGGCGTAGCGATCAGGAAGCCGCACCCGGTACAGCGATAGGCTTGGGCATGGAACCCGTCCGCCACCAGCAACACCTGCACCCGCCCCTCCGCCGCCGCCCCCAGCGTGTCATCCAGATTGATCACGCCATTGCCCCCCTTGGCCGCAGCGGTGATCGCCGCATCCACCAGGGCGAACTCGCGCTGGCGCTCCACCTGCTGGAGGATCCGCAGGGCTGCCTCCTGGATTTCTACCTCATCCGACATGCGATCCCCGGGGATGGTTCCAGCGATCCGGTCGCTCCAGGGACGGGGGAGGAGTTCCCGAAACTCGACGACGGTGGGGTCGGCCCCGCCGAGAAGCAGATAGCGGGGCTGATGACGCTCGCAGAAATTCACCGTCAGCTCGGCGGCCTCCTTCAGGTTGCGATAGGCCACTTCATCTTCATGCCGCTGAAGTTTCTCGGCGCCCCACCCGCCCTGTTTGTGTCGCTTGATTGGCTCCCCACGCAGCTCCAGCGTCTCCTGAAGCTCCCCCATCTGGTAGAACAGCAGGCGGATGTGGGTCTTGTCCACCAGTGCGACCAGGAAGCGCCCGTAAGCGTCCCATAACCTGGCCAGCGGGAACACATAGGGCTTTCGGCCAACAAAGACCAGGTTGGGCGTGGGCACGGCCAGCGAGAACACCCGCCAGAGCCCCAGATCCCGGGAGGAGAAGATGGCCAGCCCCCGCCCGGACCCGTCATATTCCAGCTCCACGAAACGCTGGACCGCTTCTCGATCTGCCCGGGAGATCTGGTCCTCCACCCGCTCCAGCAGATGCCGCAGGTTCAAGCGATAATGATCCTTGGTTTGACGGCGGGGATCCACATCGAGGTAAAGGCTGAGGATCGAAGCGTGGGGGCTTTCCAGGGCGGCCAGCTCCCGCAGATCCCGTTCGCTCAGCATGACCACCTCCCAAGCCGTTCTCCTGACGTCTGCGCCAGAGAAGCCCTTCCACGAAGAAGAAGCACCTGAGCGCCCAGCTGCTCGTATGTTATGGATAGGCGAAATCCTTCGAAGCATCCCTCTTTTATTTTAAAACTTCTCCACCAGCTTCTGGAACCGCAGTGCATCCTCCCACATGGACACGTTGTTAAACAGCACGAAGACCTCCCGGAACCCCTGACAGAGACTCCAGAGCTCTTCCAGGTCCGCATCGGTGTAACGATAAGCATATCCGGTCCGTCCGTGGAGACGGAAATAGGCGATCTCACGGGTGACGGGAGGGCGCGCGAAGGGATCCACCGCATGGATCAGGTCGTAACGTTCGCAGATCCGTCGGATCACCTCGTCCGGCCAATCCCCCCGGGGTTCCCAGGCCACTCGAAAGGGAACCTTCCCCCTTCGCTCCAGGAAGGCCTCGAGGTTGCGGAGGTGCTCCGGGGTGGGCGTGAAGGAAGCCGGACATTGCAGCAGCACCACGGTCGCCTCCAGCGCCTGGGCGGCCTCCACGGTGGCGGCCCATCCTCGCTCCACCACCGGTGTAGTCTGGAACATGCCGGCCAGGGGGCGTTCTTCAGGGGCTAATGGGCGTCGGAGCCGGCGATAGGTCGGGCTGCTCGCGGGGTGGGTGATCAATTGCCACGCCTTCATGGTGAAGATGAAATCGCGGCCGGCTTCCTCCCGCCAGCGCCGAAGGGTCTTCGGCTGAGGCGGGTCATAGAAAGTCTGCTGGACCTCCACCACCCGGAAAGTCCGGAAGTAGACGGATCGCGCTTTCGGAAACCCGCAGCAGCCGATATGCCACATCGCCCATCTTCCCATTGTGGCTTATCGCGAATCCTCCGCCCGTATCACCCGGCCCCCGGCGGCGCGGATCAGGCGATCCCGGATGGCCAGGCCCAGCCCCCGGGTCCCGAAATCCCGCGCAAGGATCAGATCCAGCCCCCGGGCATCCAGCTCGCGTATCGCCGGATACAGCCGCCGGGCGATCCCTTCCAGATCCTGCTCGGATCCCAGGACGACGATCTCTACCGGCAGATCCGCCACTGCCGACTGATCCTCTTCCGCGATCAGCATCCCCACCCGATAGCCCTCCTGGAGATACCGGGTGGCCAGCTCCCGTAGGCGTGGGTGGAGCCATTCCCCGGGGCCGATCAGGACCACCATCTCCGCCCGAGGGGCATAGTGTTTGGGTAGCATCCCGGGGGCCGGCGCGGGGCCGGACACCGAGCGATCGAACACCGCCACCGGCCCGATGATCGCCTCCAGGGCCTCTCGGGGGAGTCCCCCCGGCCGCAGGATGGTAGGAACCGGTCGGGTGAGATCGACGACCGTCGATTCCACCCCGATGGCGGTGGGCCCCGCATCCAGGATCAGATCGATCCGGCTCCCCAGATCCTCCAGCACGTGCTGGGCAGTGGTGGGACTGGTATGGCCGAACCGGTTCGCGCTGGGCGCGGCGATCGGCACCCTCGCCGCCCGGATCAGGGCCAGGGCGACTGGATGGGCGGGCATCCGGATGGCCACCGTGGGCAGCCCCGCGGTGACCAGATCGGGGACAATCGGCTGCTTGGGGAGAACCAGGGTCAGGGGGCCTGGCCAGAAGTGCCGAGCAAGCGTCCACGCGGCCGGGGGAACTTCCCGGGTCAGCTGAGGCAGCGCCTCCAGATCGGCGATATGCAGGATCACCGGGTCGGTGGCCGGTCGTCCCTTCGCCTCGAACAGGCGGACGAGGGCGGATGGGTTCAGGCCATCCGCGCCCAGCCCGTAAACGGTCTCCGTCGGGAAAGCCACCAGCCCGCCCCGCCGCAGGATCTCCGCCGCCCGGGCGATGACCTCCCGATCCGGATGCTGGGGGTCCACTGGCACCACCTGGGTCATGAAGCCCTCCAAAGGGATTTTGAGGGGAATCCGAGAGAAGGGCAAAATGGGGAATGCACCCTGAGGACGAAATGGAGCCTTGTGGGCTGGAAGGAACACCCGGGGCCAGGCTGGACGCCGAAGGTGCCCGGTCTGGCTTTTAGCCCCTCGGAGGGGCCCCGACGTGACGGCTGAATTTTTGGGGGCGGAGGAACTTATGCGCATCCGGGCCATCACGGTTTTCATCTCATGGAACTCCCGGGAGATCCCCCGGGCGGGGGATCTGGCTCGGGCGGCCCGCGAGACCCTCACGCGGGGCGGTTACGAAGTGCAGACGATGCGCCTGGCGTTGCCGCCGCCGGAAACCTCCATGGAGGCCCTGGCCTTCCTTCGCCAGGCCCGGGATTGGGAGGCGATGGCTCGAGAGGCCGGGTTCGATTACCTGAGCCTGGGCCCGCTGGGGCCGCTGGCGTCGGAGATCCCTCGCCTGTTCGCGGAGACCGAGCGGATCTTCGCGGCCCTTATGCTCATGGATCGCGATGCCGCGCGGATGGCGGCGCGAATCATCCGGGAGAACGCTACGGTTGCCCTCGATGGTTTCGCCAATCTCCGGTTCGCTGCGCTGGCGGGCGTCCCTCCGCTGTGCCCTTTCTTTCCCGCGGCCTATCATGACGGGGGGCCGATGGCCCTCGCCCTGGCGACCGAGGCGGCGGATATGGCGGTGGAAGCCGCCCGTGCCGCCCGGGATCCAGCGGCGGCCCTGGCCATGCTGCAGGCCCAGGTGGAAGCGACCGGCCGCCATCTAACGCATCTCCTTCATCCGGTGACCCGGGCCTTCTCCGCCCGTTTCGCCGGGATCGATTTCTCCCTGGCCCCCTTCCCGGAGCCGGAGCGCAGCATCGGGACCGCTATCGAGCTCCTGAGCGGAGCATTCTTCGGCGAGGCGGGGACCCTTGCCGCGGTGGCCGGGCTGGCTGCGGCGGTGCAGGGGGCGGATTTCCCACGCACCGGTTTCTGTGGGATCATGCTCCCGGTCCTTGAAGATGCGGTCCTGGCCCGGCGGGCGGCGGAGCAACGCTTCCGGCTAAACGATCTGTTGCTCTACTCCGCGGTGTGCGGAACCGGACTGGACACCCTCCCGCTGCCCGGGTCCGTTTCGGAGGAGACGCTGGCGAGGGTACTGGAGGACCTGCGCGCGCTCAGTGTCCGATTGGGGAAGCCCCTGACCGCCCGTCTGATGCCGATCCCGGGCCGGGAGCCGGGGGATCCGGTTCGGTTCGATTTCGCCTATCTGGCGCCTTCCGCGGTGATGGCCCTGTGATCGTTCGGGTTATTGAACGGAGGCTGGTCTTCCACAATGTCTTCTACCCTGTTCGTCCCGCCTGAGTTCTGCATCCCGGATCGGCCGCGGCCCCAGGAGCCGGCTGGCCTGATCCTCCACGTGGACCCTGATAGCTGGGGGGAGCGCGTCGGGGTCCGGCCCGGGGATCTGTTGCTGCGGGTGAACGGGCATCCGGTGGAGGACGTGATCGACGTCCATTTTTACGCCGCCGAGGACCATATCACCATTGAAGTGCTCCGGGATGGAGCGCGGCGTATCCTGGCGGGGCCCCGCATGGAAGGGGAGCCTTTGGGGTTGACCTTCGCTCATCCGACCTTTGATATGGACATCCGTCGCTGCAACAACCTGTGCACCTTCTGCTTCGTGCTCCAGACGCCGAAGGGCATGCGCCGCACCCTTTACATCAAAGACGACGACTATCGCTACTCTTTTCTGTATGGGCATTTCATCACCCTGACCAATCTCACCGAGCGCGATTGGCGCCGCATTGTAGAGCAGCGCCTCTCCCCTCTTTATATCTCCGTGCACGCGACCGACCCCGAGGTTCGCCGGCGGGTGCTGCGGAACCCGCGCGCCCCCGATATCATGGCCCAGCTGCGCTGGCTGGCGGATCACGGGATCGAGATGCATACGCAAATCGTGGTCACCCCGGGCCTGAACGATGGGGAACACCTCGAGCGCAGCGTCTTCGATCTGGCGACTTTGTGGCCTCAGGTGCGTTCCGTCAGCGTGGTGCCGGTGGGGGTGACCCGCTTCCAGCGCTACGGTGTGCGCCCGAATACGGTGGAGGAAGCCCGGCGGGTGTTGCGGGCGGTCCACGCATGGCAGCGGGCCTTTCGCCGTCATCTGGGCGTTCGTTTTGTCTACGCCACCGATGAATGGTATCTCCTCACCGGTCATCCGATCCCTTCGAAGGCCGCTTACGACGGATTGCGATTGCAGGAGAACGGCCTGGGGATGGTGCGGGACTTCCTGGAGGATTATCGGCGGGTGAAGCGGGCGCTGCGCCGGCGGGGGAAAACGCTGGGCGGGCGCCGTGCGACCCTGGCCACCGGCACCCTCTTCGCGCCGGTTCTGGATCGGACGGCGCGGGATTTCAGCGAGCGGACCGGCGCGATCCTGGAGGTGATCCCTGTCGTGAACACCCGGCTGGGCGAGACGATCACGGTGGCGGGCCTCCTGATGGCCGAGGATGTCATCGCCCAGCTGACGGCCCGTCCCCTGGGGGACCTGGTCGTTCTGCCGCGGATCATGTTCGACCATCCGGAAGGGCTCTCGCTGGACGATCGCACGCCGCTGGACATCGCCCGCGCGCTGGGCCGCCCCGTCGTCTTAGCGGATGCCATGGGCGATGTGCTGGATGCCCTCGAGGGGCGCGCCCGCCTGGTGTTCTACCCGGATCAGGCGATCATCCCGATCGAGATGTAGGAGCGAGGTATGCCTCGCCCCCTGCATCGCTGCTCGCCGTAGCCCCGCCCGATTTTTGACAGCCACATGGTTTCGTTATAAAATCGCCTTACATCCCTATCCCCGGGATGGGGATATATGCAAGGGGAGGCCGATCATGCCGCTCTATCTGGAACTTGAAGTGCAGAGGATGACCTGCGACGATTGCGCCCGACACGTGACGCGGGCCCTGCAATCGGTCCCTGGGGTCCTCTCCGTTCACATCCCCCACTGGTCCGCCGGGAAAGCCGAGGTGATCGCTGGGGGCGAGATCCCCGCTGAAGCCCTGGAGGAAGCCGTGGCGCGGGCCGGCTATGGCGCCCGTGTGATCCGGAGCGAACGGATGGAAGCGGCCCCAACCTCTGGAGGGGATCATCGTTTCGATCTGATGGTGATCGGCGGGGGCTCCGCCGCCTTCGCCGCCGCCATCCGGGCTGCTGAGCTGGGAGCCCGCGTGGCGATGGTCGAGGCGGGAACTCTGGGCGGGACCTGCGTGAATGTCGGATGCATCCCTTCCAAGATGCTGATCCGAGCCCTGGAAATTTATCATCGGGCAGGGGCTCACGGCTTCCGGGGGGTGGCCACGGTCCGCGGCGCCCTGAACTGGGCGGCCCTGATTGCTCAGAAGGACGCGCTGGTGGCGGCGATGCGCCGGGAGAAGTATGAGGAAGTCCTGGCCGCTTACCCGGAGATCACGCTGATCCGGGGCCGGGCCCGCCTGGTGGAAGGCGGAGCGGTGGCGGTCGACGGCGAGATCTTCACCCCGGGCCGGGTCATCCTCGCCACCGGGGCCCGGCCGTGGGTGCCGCCGATCCCCGGCCTGGCGGAGACGGGATATCTCACCAGCACTGATGCTCTGGCCCTTCGGGAGCTGCCCCGGTCTCTCATCGTGATCGGCGCCAACGCCGTGGGCCTGGAACTGGCCCAGGTCTTCGCCCGGGCCGGCGTGGCCGTCACCGTGCTCGAAGCCCTCCCCCGGATTGTTCCCTTCGAGGAGCCGGAGATCAGCGCGGCCCTTCAGGGCTACCTGGAGGAAGAGGGCATGGTCTTCCACACCGGCGTGCGGATCACCCGGGTGGAGCGTTTGAACGGCCGCGTCGTCGTCCATTTCGAACAGGATGAACAGGCTCGCAGCGTCTCGGCGGAACAGATCCTGGTCGCCACCGGGCGCCGGGCGAACACGGAAGGCCTGGGCCTGGAGGCCGTTGGGATCACACCGGGCCCGAAAGGGGAGATCCCGGTCACGCCCTATCTGCAGACGGCCCATCCGGCTATCTATGCGGCGGGGGACTGCACGAACCTGCCGATGTTCGTTTACGTGGCCGCGGCCAGCGGCACGGTGGCCGCGGAGAACGCGCTCCTGGGGAATCACAAAGCGCTGGATCTGTCGGCGCTTCCACGGGTGACCTTCACGGACCCCGAAGTGGCCGCGGCGGGGCTCACCGAAGCCCAGGCCCGGGAGCAGGGCTACACGCCGAAGGTTTCCCTCCTTCCCCTGGATTTCGTCCCACGGGCCCGGGTGGCTTTCGACACGCGAGGTCTGATCAAGCTCATTGCGGATGCGGAGACCGACCGCCTGCTGGGCGTCCACGTCCTGGCTCCGGAAGCAGGCGAGGTCATCCAGGTCGGTGTGCTGGCCCTGAAAGGGGGCTACACGACCCGCGATCTCGGGGCCATGATCTTCCCCTACCTGACGTGGGTGGAAGGCTTGAAGCTGGCAGCCCAGGGCTTCGTGAAGGACGTGGCCCGCTTAAGCTGTTGTGCGGGATAAAGCGATGGGAAACAGGGAACCCTACCGCACCTCGAAGCCCACGCGGACCTGCAGGCGATCCTCGATATAAAGGCGAACTTCCCACTGGCCCGGCGGGAAGCCCTCGGGGCGCGTGTTATAGATGTATCCCGGAAGGCCTGGCGCGCCGTTCCAGAGGAGGGTGCTGCTGTCCTCCAGTTCCCCATCCCGATACCATGCGACGGTCCACGCCGCGCCCACCGGCATGTTCTCCACCCGGAACCGCCCGCAAATTCGGATCGTTCCGGTCGGGAAAGTGGTGGGAGGAGGCGAAGGGATCCGGAGCGGTCGCCCCCGGGCATCGCAGGCGTCGGTGAGCACGAGGTCGAAGAACCGGGCATTGGGCGGCGCGGGCACCGCCTGGGGGATCGGCGTCAGGAGGGTGGGAGGATAGGGTAGTGCGGTCGGCGAGGGGGAAGGCGACGGCCCGGGCGCTGGCGAAGGGCTCGGACGCGGCGTCCGGGTGGGGGTTGGTGAGATCTCTATAAGAGGTGTAACCGTTGGCGAGGGCACCGGTGAGGAGGTAAAGGCGGGAGAAGGAAAGAACCGTTCGGTCCATCCGGGCGGGGGGATCTCGAAGGGCAAGTGGAATCCTGATCGGGCGAGGCCGTTCATGGCGCCGAGGCTAACAGCCAGCGCGATCGCGGTCCAGAGCCAGCGGCTGGCACGTCGTTCGGCGGCGCGGCGCAGGATCAAATAGCGGGCCAGGCGGGCTTCCCGCCAGGCGAGGAAAGCGAACGCCAACGATAGGAGGACCCCGGCCAGGCCGATGCCGGTTGCGACTTGAAGCCATGAAATCCCGGAAGCCATAGCACCTCTCTGGAACTCAGTCCGAGCGACCTGTCCTTCGTTCGGTTCGGGGCAGTTTTAGCGCCCGCCTCCCCCAATCCCCAAAAGGTTTTCTCTCCTTCTCTCCACAGCCCGAAGGGCTACGGAGAGAAGGAGAGGTATGGAGGGGTCATCGGCTCCTCCATGAATTAGGAGTTACGCAGTTCGGGGCTCGCGAGAAGAGGTAGAATGGCCCCACCCCCCTTGATCCCCTCTCCCCATGGCCCTTTGGGCCGTGGGGAGAGGGGATCAATACATTTTTTGGGGGGAGTCGCG
>JAEVEY010000173.1 GCA_016842045.1 Candidatus Thermoflexus sinensis
CCAGGAGCGACAGGGTGGGCACAGGCTGGAGGCGGGCTTGCAGCCAGAGAGAAAGCAGCCCGGCGAACGCCAGGGCCAGAGCTCCCAGGACATGGCTTCGGGAGACACCTGGCGGGATATAGCGTGCGCGCATGATCGGACCTCTGAGGGCGAATGGGTTCGCTCATGGGAAATGATAGCCGGCGCGTGAGCAGACCCTTCCGCCCATCCTCACAGATCTCCGCCGTGGGTGGAGGATATGGGGTGGGTGATGAGATAGGATCAGAGTCGCTTGACAAATTTTTTAGTTTATGTTTTCATGAAGTTAAACGTTTAACTTCGCGGGCTGTATGGCGACATTACGGGATGTGGCCCGTCGGGCTGGGGTATCGATTGCGACAGTTTCCTACGTGTTGAACGGCACGCGCCCCGTGAGCCCGGAGGTGGAGGCCCGGGTCTGGGAAGCCGTCGCAGCCCTGCAGTATCGTCCCAACCGGCTGGCCAGGGGCCTCCGGCGCAAACGAACCCATGTGCTGGGCCTGATCGTGCCGGACAACGCGAACCCGTTCTTTGCCGAGATCGCCCGTGGGCTGGAGGATATCAGCTTCGCCCATGATTACAGCCTGATCCTCTGCAACTCGGATGGGGATCCGTCCAAAGAGCAGCGGTATCTGGGGGTCCTGATCGAACAGCAGGTGGATGGGATTGCTCTGGTCTCTGCCAGTGCGACCCCAGCCCATCTTACCATCCTTCGGGAGCGTGGGATCCCCTTCGTCGTGGTGGATCGCGACCTCCTGGGTCTGGAGGCCGATTGCGTGCTGGCGGACAACTTCCAGGGTGGTTATCTGGCCACGTGGCATCTGCTAAATCGGGGCCATCGGCGGATCGCGTGCATCACCGGCCCTTCGGATCTTACGCCAAGCGCCGATCGGGTGCGTGGGTATCAGAAGGCGATGGAGGAAGCGGGGATTGAGCCTCTGGAGGTCTGGGTCTATCGGGGGGATTTCCGGGCGGAAAGTGGTTATCACGCGGCGCGTTTTTTCCTGAGCCTTCCCCTTCCGATCCGCCCGACCGCGATTTTTGCCTGCAACGATCTCATGGCGATCGGGGCAATGCGGGCGATTGGGGAGGCGGGCCTGTCGATCCCTCAGGATATTGCCCTGGTTGGATTCGATGATATTGTTCTGGCTTCTTATGTCATCCCGCCGCTCACCACTGTGGCCCAGCCCACCTATGAGATGGGCCGCTTAGCGGGGGAGCTTCTCCTTCGTCGGATCCAGGCCCGCGGCCGCCCGCCGGCCCGCCATCTTCTGCCGGTTCGCCTGATCGTTCGTCATTCCGCCTGAGAGGGGAGGTTACCTCCATGAAAAAGCGCGGACTGCTGAATGCCCCCTTAAGTCAGGTGGTGGCTCAGATGGGCCATGGGGATCTGCTGGTCATCGCGGATGCAGGGCTGCCGATTCCGCCGGCGGTCCCGCGGATCGACCTGGCGGTTCGTCCGGGAGTCCCCGCTTTCCTGGATGTCCTCGAGGCGATCCTTGAGGAGCTCCAGGTGGAGAAGGCAGTTGTGGCCATAGAGACGAAGGACCGCAGCCCCACGTTATATTCTGCCCTTCGGCAGCGGCTGGGTTCGGTCCCGATTGAGCATGTATCCCATGAGACCTTCAAGGCCATGACGGCCGGTGCCCGCGCAGTGGTCCGGACCGGCGAGTGCACCCCTTATGCGAATGTGATCCTGGTGTCCGGCGTGATCTTTTGAATGAAGCAACTTTAGCTTCCCGCGGCGCTTGGGCTGTGGAGGATGGGGGAAAACTGAGGGAGGTAGCTTGTCCCGCTCCAAAACCGTGGGGGCAGAATGGCGGCGTAACCTATGCCCTTTATGGCATTTTCTCTTCGAGGCATGCGGGGATGGATCATCCTTCGGCGGAGCGGATGAGGGGGCTGGAACAATCAGCAAAGGTTATGTTGGGCTTCGGGGCGCTGGAAGCCCGGGAGCGCTGGACCCGGGTGGGTCTGGTTCTGACGCTGGCGGCGTTCTGCGCGGTGCTGAGCCTGCTCTCCCCGCGCTTCCTGACGTCGAGCAATTTGATCAATGTAGTCCGTCAGGCTTCCATCAACGGCATTATCGCGGTAGGGATGACGCTGGTGATCCTCACGGGTGGGATCGATCTCTCTGTGGGATCCGTTCTGGCGTTTACCGGGGTGGTAGCTGCCAGTCTGGTGACGGCAGGCCAGCCCTCGGCCCTGGCGATGGTCAGTGCGCTGATCCTGGGGTCCCTGTTAGGCATGTTGAATGGAGCCGCCGTCGCTTACCTGCGAATCCCGCCGTTCATTGCCACGTTGGGGATGATGACGGTCGCCCGGGGGCTGGCCCTCAGTTACACTCAGGGGCGGCCAATCACAGGTTTCCCGGAGTCTTTCCGATGGCTGGGGGCGGGATGGATTGGGCCGCTGCCTGTGCCCATCCTTGTGATGGCGCTGGTGTTTGGGCTTGGAGGGTTTTTGCTGAGCTACACCGTTTTCGGAGAGCGTTTGCTGGCCATCGGAAATAACCCCGCGGCCGCACGAGCAACAGGGATTCCTCTTCGGCAACATCTGGTGCTCACCTATGGATTAAGCGGGTTCCTGGCTGCCCTTGCCGGGTTGATCCTGATCGGCCGACTGGATTCCGCGCCACCGACGCTTGGGGTCGGCTACGAATTCGATGCGATCGCGGCGGTTGTCATCGGCGGGACGCGCCTGTCAGGCGGAGAGGGATGGTTGGGGGGCACACTGATCGGGGCGCTGATCATCGGGGTGCTCAACAACGGGATTAACTTGCTGAACATTCCATCCTTTTATGAACAGGTATTTAAGGGAGGCGTGATCGCCGCTGCGCTGCTGCTTCACCGGGCACTGCGGCGGGAGTGACATTTCAATATCTCACAAAGGAGGAGAAACCATGCGTATCCGTCTGCTCTGGCTCCTGCTGGGGATTCTGGCTCTGATTGCCGGCGCATGCGCTCCGACCACGCCGGCTGCGCCGGGGGCCACGGCGACGCCCGCGGCTGCTCAGCCTCAGGAGATCGTTCTGGGCCTTTCCCTCTCCACGCTCAATAATCCCTTCTTTGTCACCCTGAAGGAGGGTGCGGAGAAGGCCGCTGCCCAGTATGGGGTGCGGCTGATCGTTGTCGACGCCCAGGATGACCCCGCGAAGGAAGCCGCCAACATCGAGGACTTGATCCAGAAGAAGGTCTCTGCTCTTCTCATCAACCCCACGGATACCAAAGCGGTGGTGCCCAGCATCCAGAAGGCTAACCAGGCCGGGATCCCGGTCTTCACCGTGGACCGCGCAGCGGAGGGTGGGGAGATTGTCTCTCACATCGCCTCGGACAATGTCGCTGGGGGGCGGATGGCGGCGGAGTTCCTCTGCAAGGCCCTGAACGGCAAGGGCAAGGTGGTGGAGCTGGAGGGCATCCCCGGCACCTCCGCTGCTCGGGATCGGGGCAAGGGGTTTAACGATTACCTCAAGGAGCAGTGCCCGGGCCTCGAGGTGATCGCCCGCCAGCCGGCGGACTTCAATCGCGCCAAGGGCTTGCAGGTCTTTGAAAACATCCTCCAGGCCCAGCCTCAAATCGATGGTGTCTTCGCCCACAACGATGAGATGGTGCTCGGGGCGATCCAGGCTGCGGAAGCCGCTGGACGAACCGGGATCATCTTTGTGGGCTTCGACGCCATTGATGACGCGGTGAAGGCGGTAAAGGACGGCAAGCTGGCGGCCACCGTGGCGCAGCAGCCAGCGGAGATGGGCCGCCTCGCAGTGGAAATGGCTGTCAAGTATCTGCGAGGCGAGAAGGTGGAGAAGTTCATTCCGGTCCCGCTCTCCCTGGTGACCAAAGAGACGGTCAAGTGAGCATGGGGACAGGGAAGCGCTTTCTCAGCGCTTCCCTGTTCGATCCCCCGGCTTCCCGCCCAACGTGGCGATGGGGCGGGGCTTATACGTCGTGGAGTAAGGGATTGGCCCACGCATAAAAGGGGTTGGCGGTGAGCAGGCCGCCGAAGGTGGCCTGCTCACCGCCTGATCTTCTCTTCTTCCCGCGGGAGATATCAGATGGGGGAGCCATTGCTCCGGGCGGAAGGAATTTCCAAAGCCTTCCCGGGTGTGCAGGCGCTGGACCGGGTCACCCTGGAGATTTTCCCTGGGGAGATCCATGGGCTGGTGGGGGAAAATGGCGCCGGGAAAAGCACGCTGATCCGGATCCTGGCAGGGGCGATTCCCCGAGATGCGGGGCGGATCTTCTGGCAGGGGCAGCCGGTGGAGATTGCGGATCCCCGGCATGCCCGCCGGCTGGGGATCGCGGTGATTCACCAGGAACTTAGCCTTCTTCCAAACCTCACGGTGGCCCAGAACCTCCTCCTCGGCCGGGAACCTCGAACCCGATGGGGACTCCTGGATCGACGGGCGATGGAACAGCAGGCGTGGCGGATCCTGCATGAGTTGGGCCTGGACCTTGATCCTCAGGCCCCGGTGGGGAGCCTGCCTTTCGCCCAGCGCCAAATGCTGGAGATCGCCCGTGCCCTCTCTGAAAACGCTCGCCTGTTGATTATGGACGAACCGACCTCTGCGCTGAGCGATCGGGAGATCCATCGCTTGTTCGAGCTGCTGCGTGATCTGAAAGCGCGTGGGGTGGCTGTTCTATTTATTTCCCATCGCCTGGAGGAGATCTTCCAGATCGCAGATCGGATCACGATATTGCGGGATGGCCACCATATCGGAACCTTCCCCATCACCGAGGTTACGCCCTCCGCTGTTGTTCGAATGATGGTCGGCCGGGAAATGAGCGAGATGTTTGTGAAGACCGCCACCGCGGGCACGGAGGCAATCCTGGAAGTCAGGGACCTTACCCGCGAGGGGGTGTTCTATGGGGTTTCGTTCGAGATCCGCCGGGGGGAGATCGTGGGCCTGGCTGGGCTGGTGGGGGCCGGCCGGACAGAAGTGGCGCGCGCGCTGTTTGGTCTGGACCCGGTGGATCGCGGTGAGATCCGGATTGAGGGGAAAGCAGTTCGCATTCGCTCCCCTCTGGATGCGATCCGGCTGGGGATGGCTCTCATCCCGGAGGATCGCAAAGCCCAGGCGCTGTTCCTGAGCATGGCGTTGCGCTCGAACATCACGATCGCAGCACTGCCCCGGATCGCCCCCCTCGGTCTGCTCTCCGGGCGGCGTTTGGATGCGGCCAGCCAGCCCTGCATCCGCCATCTGGATATCCGGCCGCCGCGTCCGGGCATACCTGTGCGCCATCTGTCCGGTGGAAACCAGCAGAAAGCGGTGATCGCGCGCTGGCTTCTTCTGCAGCCCAGGATCCTGATTATGGATGAACCCACGAGGGGGATCGATGTGGCAGCCAAGGCCGAGATCCATGCTCTGATGGATCGCCTGGCCCGGGAAGGGAAAGCAATCCTGATGATCTCCTCTGAGCTTCCGGAAATCCTGGGAATCAGCGATCGGATCCTGGTGATGAGGGAGGGGCGGATCGTAGGGGAGTTGAAACGGGAGGAGGCCACAGCCGATCGTGTTCTGGCGCTGGCCATGGGAGGGCTGCATGCGCGGGCTGCGTGATTTCCTCGGGCGATGGAGCGGAGGGCTGGTTTTGCTGGCGCTCTGGCTGGCCCTGACACTTATGACCCCTCGTTTTCTCACCCCGTCGAATTTGCTGAATGTGGCCCTTCAGTCTTCTATCCTGGCTGTGGTCGCGCTGGGCATGACCCTGACGATCATCAGCGGGGGGATCGATCTCTCGGTCGGATCTGTGGTGGCTTTCACCGGAGCGCTGACGGCGGGGCTGATGGTTCGGAACAGTTGGCCGGTCGGCGGGGCGATCCTTGTGGGACTCGCCGCGGGGCTGGCCATGGGCCTCCTGAACGGGGCGCTGGTGATTTACGGCCGGCTGGTGCCTTTTATTGCTACCCTTTCCACCATGGCCATCGCCCGCGGATTAACCCTTGTCTACACACGAGGCTATCCGATATCGGGGTTGCCGGAAGCCTTCACCTTCCTGGGCACCGGGGATGTGCTCGGGATTCCAATGCCAGTCCTCGTGATGATGGCGGTCGCGGCGGGGATCAGCCTGTTGCTGAATCACACGCCCTGGGGGCTGCATCTGTATGCAGTCGGCGGTGGGGAGGATCTCGCCTGGCTCTCCGGCGTCCGGGTGAAGCGGATTAAAGGGCTCGTATATGGGATGAGCGGTTTGCTGGCTGGGCTGGGCGGGATCCTGCTGACGGCTCGTCTCTGGTCGGCTCAGCCCAATGTCGGTATCGGCCTGGAGCTGGAGGCGATCGCGGCTTCCGTGCTCGGCGGCGCCAGCCTCAGCGGAGGTTATGGCAGTGTGAGGGGCACCCTGGTGGGGGCGCTGGTGATGGGAACCGTTGGGAATGGGCTGAACCTGTTAGAGGTCCCCTCCTATCACCAGCAGATCATCAAAGGTCTTATCTTTATCCTTGCGGTAGGTCTGGATCAGCTGCTGAAAACAGGACCGCTGTCCGCGCGTTCCATACCCATGCGCCGGAGGGGAGCTTCATGAGCGTTCTGGTGCTGGGGAGCATCAATATGGATCTGGTGGCGGTGGCACCGCGATTCCCCCGGCCGGGGGAGACGCTGCGGGGTCATCGATTTTTCACCGCCCCCGGAGGGAAGGGAGCGAATCAGGCAGTGGCGGCCGCGCGTTTGAAGGTCCCGACCCGAATGATTGGGAGGGTGGGAAAGGATGTGTTTGGTCCGGCGCTCCAGCAGGCGTTGGTGGAAGCAGGAGTGGATGTGGAGGGGGTGGAGATCGATCCGGAGGTCAGTTCCGGGACGGCGCTGATTGTGGTGGAGGAGGGAGGGCAGAATGCAATTGTGGTGATCCCGGGGGCGAACGGCCGGGTGGGGATGGCGGAGCTGACCCGGCTGGAGCGATGGTTGCCCGAGGCGCGGGTGGTGCTGTTGCAGCTGGAGGTCCCCCTGGAGGTGGTGGTGGAGGCGGCAGCGCGCGCGGCCCGGGCGGGCGTGCCTGTGATCCTGAACCCGGCCCCAGCAATGGCGTTGCCGGAGGAGATCTATCAGTGGTGCGCCTGGCTGACGCCGAACGAGGTCGAAGCCGAGAGTCTGGTGGGGTTTTCGTTAAGGGAGGCAGAGGCCATCGAGGAAGCGGTGCGGATATTGGTGGGGAAGGGGTGTCCCCACGTGGTGATCACACTGGGGGAACGGGGATGCGTGTATGGGGATCGGAAGGAGGTGCGATGGGTGCCGGCCTATCGGGTGCCAGTGGTAGACACTGTGGCGGCAGGGGATGCGTTCAACGGGGCCCTGGCAGCGGCGTTGTGGGAGGGTCGATCCGTAGAAGAGGCACTGCGCTGGGCGAATGCCGCAGGAGCCCTCAGCGTGACCCGTTACGGCGCACAACCTTCCATGCCGCATCGGGAGGAGCTGCTAGCCTTCCTCGCTCAGAATCCGGAAACCTATTATGGGCCTCGTCCGTGAGCAAATATGTGGTGGTCTGACAGGCAGGATATCCTCTTCGTTTTTGGGACGGCTAATAAATACAGGAAAACTGTTTTCCCCACCCACGACCCAGTGTGAAATTTGAGGGCTGAGGGCGCACATCTTTACCGGAGTGGCCTCTCCGTTCGATCCCCGTTAAACTCCTCTTCGAGAAGCCCGTACCCTGGAGGGCCCGATGAGCGTGGCTTATGCGTTCGATCCGATCTTCCTGGAGCACGATGACCCTCAGCACATTGAGCGCCGGGATCGCCTGGAGCGGATCCTGGAGGTCCTTCGAACCTACGGGGTCCTGGAACGGGCCCTTTCGCTCCCGATTGAGCCGATCCCTGTGGAACGCCTGACCCGGGTGCACGAGCCAAATTATGTGGAGCGGGTGCGGCGTCTGGCGGAGCGCGGAGGGGGCGGCCTGAACTTTCCCGGTGATGAGACCTATGTCAGCCCTCGTTCGTTTGAAGCCGCGCTGCGCGCCGCAGGGGCTGTCGAGGCAGCGGTCGCTGCAGTTTGGGAGGGCCGGGCCCGCCGGGCCTTCGCCCTGGTCCGCCCTCCTGGCCATCACGCGTTCCCGGACCACGGGGAGGGGTTCTGCCTCTTCAACAACATTGCCCTCGGCGCTCGCTTCGCCCGCGAGGAACTAAGAGCCCGCCGGGTGATGATCGTGGACTTCGATCTCCATCACGGCAACGGCACCCAGGCGATTTTTTACACGGATCCCTCCGTCCTCTACCTTTCCACGCATCAGTGGGGCATTTACCCGGGGACCGGCCACTGGCGGGAGATCGGGGCGGGGCCCGGAGAGGGAACGACGATCAACCTTCCTCTGCCTATGGGGGTGGGGGATCGGGGATTCGCCCGCCTGTTTGAGGCCGTGATCGCCCCCGCCGCCCGCCGCTTCGAACCCGAGATCCTGATGGTCTCTGCGGGCTATGATGCGCACTGGGGAGATCCCCTGGGCGGGCTGACCCTGACCGTTTCCGGGTTCGCGACCCTGACCCGGCGGCTCACCGAGCTGGCGGATGCTTTGTGCCATGGGCGCCTGGTGTTCGTGCTGGAGGGCGGCTATCATCGGGACGCGCTGGCCTATGGGGTGCTGGCCGCCTTTCGCCTCTGGCTGGGCGATGAGGACGTGGTGGACCCGCTGGGCCCGCCCCCACGGGCCGATGAGCCTTCCGTGGAAGGACTCATCGCCAACGTCCGTCGCCTCCATCGGCTGGAATGATGGATTAGGAGTTACGCAGCTGGGAGCCCGCGAGAAGAGGTGGAATGGCTCCGCCCCCCAGGGGAAAACCCGCTGCGTAGCTCCTATAATGGATGATGGCGCTTATCAATCCGGGTCTTCATCTCGTTCAGGCACAGAAAGGCCAATGGGTGATTCCAGCGAACGGATTTTCATTAAGCTGGGCGGCTCGCTGATCACAGATAAGCGTCGGGAACGGCGGGCTCGCATCCGGGTGATCCGCCGGCTGGCCCGGGAAATCCGGGAGGCCCTCGCGGAGCGGCCGGGGCTGCGGATCCTGGTCGGCCATGGCAGCGGCTCCTTCGGTCACGCGGCGGCCGCCCGCACCCGGATCTATCAGGGGATCTCCCGTCCGGAGGACTGGTGGGGGTTCGCCGAGGTGGCCCTCGCGGCCGCGGAGCTCCATATGCGGGTTCGTCGGGCCTTCCATGAGGCGGGCCTGCCCACCCTCAGCATCCTGCCCTCCGCGGTCGCGGAGGCGGCCGCAGGGCTTCCCATCCACTTTGAGATCCGGGCGTTCCAGCGCGCATGGGAGGCCGGCCTGATCCCCCTGACCGGAGGGGATGTGGTCTTCGATCGGGAACGGGGGGCGACGATCCTTTCCACTGAAGCTGTCTTCGATGCCCTGCTGGAGCCTCTCCGTCCCACCCGCATCCTGCTGGTCGGAGAGGTGGAAGGGGTTCTGGCAGACGGACCGGGGGGACATCAGGTGATCCCTCATTTGACCCCCGAGCGGTTTCGAGAGATCCAGGAGGCCGTAGGGGGCTCCCATGGGATCGATGTCACCGGAGGGATGCGGGCCAAGTTAGAGATGGCGTTGCGCTGGGTGGAAAGGGATCCGGAGCTGGAGGTCTGGATCTTCTCCGGACGGCGCCCCGGTGCGCTTCGGGAGGCGCTGCAGGATCCCTTCCGGATTCGAGGGACGCGGATCACCCGAAGGTGAGGAACGGGACGGGAGGAAGAGCTCGAAGCCTCCCCGCTTCTATCCCCCTTTCCATTTCCCTCTTGATGTTTGCGATCGAGCAAAGCATACTTAGAGATGGAAGCTGCTCTGTTGCGATCCTTGTGGCGCCCACTCGGGTTCGGCGTTTGCCCCTAAATAAAGCCCCCAGGTTGCAACAGGGCAGATGGAGGAGCGTATTGAGAGCACGCTGAAGGCGGATCTCTGTTGCGCAACTCACCTGGGGGTGCGGGTGGACGGCGAAGCCGCTCGCCACAAAAGGTTTCAATTTCGCCTAAGGGCGGAGGATCCCTTGGACAACAAGACGATTCGCCTGACGGCGCTGGCCTCGTGCGCGGGTTGAGCCAGCAAAATGGCCCCTGAGGCCCTGGCGCACGTGCTGCGCCGGCTCCACGATGAAATGCCCTCGCTGCCTCATCCGGCCGTCCTGGTCGGGCTGGAGGCGCCGGATGACGCGGCAGTCTACCAGCTGGACGAGGAGACGGCCCTCGTCCAGAGCACGGACTTTTTTCCGCCCGTGGTGGACGATCCTTACGCTTACGGTGCCATCGCCGCGGCCAACGCCATGAGCGATGTCTACGCCATGGGGGGCGAGGTCCGCTTCGCCCTCAATCTGGTCGCCTTTCCGGACGGCCTGGATCTGGAGATCCTGGTTCGGATCCTGAAGGGGGCAGCGGACAAGGTCACCGAGGCGGGTGGGGTGATCCTGGGCGGTCATACGGTGACCGACCGCGAGCCGAAATTCGGGCTGGTGGTCACCGGGGTGGTGCATCCCCGGCGGATCCTGCGGAAATCCGGCGCCCGGCCCGGGGATGTCCTGGTTCTGACCAAGCCCCTGGGCAGCGGGGTGATCACTACGGCCCTGAAGCGGGACCTGGCCCGGCCGGAGGAGATCGAAGAGGCGATGGCCTGGATGATGCGGCTGAATAAGACGGCCGCCCGGCTGGCGGTCAAATGCAACGCCCATGCCGCCACGGATGTGACCGGGTTCGGGTTGCTGGGCCATGCCTGGGAGATGGTGGAGGCTTCGGGGGTGGGGCTTGCCCTGGAGGTCCGACAGCTGCCCTGGATGCAGGGCGCCCGGCGTTGCGCGGAGGCGGAAGCCTTCGCCGGAGGGCTGTGGCGGAACCGGGAGTTCTACCGGCCTCACGTGCGGCTGGAACCCTCGGTGGATGAGATCACCGAGGCTCTGCTCTACGACCCCCAGACCTCCGGCGGGCTGTTGCTGGCCTTCGCTCCAGCGGATGCGGAGGCCTTCTGTGCCCGGATGGCAGAGGCCGGCGAGACGGCCTGGGTCATTGGCCGTTTCGAGGGGGAGCCGGAGATCCACGTGCGGGGGTGAGGGCGATGGCGGTTCCGGAGGTGCCCTTCGAGGAGATCCCCCATACAGCGGACTGGGCGATCCGGGCTTACGGGCGCACCCTGCCTGAGTTGTTCGCCCATGCCGCCCTGGGGATGTATAGCCTGCTGGTCGACCTGGACGCTCTGGGGGAATCCGAGCGGCGGGAGGTCGAGGTGGAGGCGGCCAGCCCGGAGGGCCTCTTGGTGGCCTGGCTGAACGAGCTGGTCTATTTCACGGAACGGGAACAGCTCGCCTTCCGACGGTTTGAGATCCATGAACTCTGTCTGCCGGATCCCGGGGATCCGGACTCCCTCGGTCGCCTCCGCGCGGCCGCTTATGGAGAACGGGCCCGGGAGCTGCGAAAATATATTAAGGCGGTGACCTACCACAACGTGGCCATCCATCAGGAGGATGGACGTTACTGGGTGGAACTGGTGTTTGACGTGTGAGGAGGAAGACCATGGCGCGGGAGATTCGGAAGCAGGATTTCCGACGAATTAATGAGTATCTCTGGGAGCTTCCCAGGGAATTCGACCCCCGGATGAACGTCCCGGTCCGCATCTATGCGGACGAGGAATTGCTGGAGGATGCCCTGGGGGATCTGTCCGTGCATCAGGCGGTGAATGTGGCGTCCCTCCCCGGTCTGGTGGGGTATGTGGTGGTTATGCCGGATGTGCACCAGGGGTACGGGATGCCTGTGGGGGGCGTGATGGCCAGCAAAGTCCCCGAGGGTATCATCTCCCCTGGTGCGGTGGGCTACGACATCAATTGCGGCGTTCGCCTGTTGGCGACGAACTTAACCCAGGAACAGATTGCGCCGCACCTGTCGGAGCTGGCGTCGCGAATCTACTATAACTGCCCAAGCGGCGTGGGCTCCGAGGGGCATGTGCCCCTCACGGCGAAGCAGCTGGATGAGGTGCTGGTGGAGGGAGCTCGCTGGGCGCTGCGCCACGGCTACGCCCGGCCGGAGGACTTGGAGCATACTGAGGAGTTCGGCTGCATGCCGAACGCCAACCCGGACAAGGCCACGCCCAAGGCCAAGGAGCGGGGGAAGGATCAGTTGGGCACCCTGGGTGCGGGCAATCACTTCATCGAGGTCGATGTCGTGGATGAGATCTTCGATCCGGTGGGCGCGGAACGGATGGGCCTCTTCGAGGGTCAGGTGGCGGTGCAGATCCATTGCGGCTCGCGGGGCTTCGGCCATCAAATCTGCACCGATTACCTGCAGCGCTTTGAGCGGGTGATCCACAAATACGGCATCAAGCTCCCGGATAAGGAGCTGATGTGCGCGCCCATCGATAGCCCCGAGGGGCAGGACTATATCCAGGCGATGGCCTGCGCGGCGAACTTCGCCTTCTGCAACCGTCAGATCCTGGCCCACTACATCCGCAAGAGCTTCGAAGAGGTCCTCAAACCGAAGGGCATCGCCTATGATGTCTGGCAGGTCTACGACATCGCCCACAACATGGGCAAGATCGAGACCCACGAGATCGATGGCCAGCGGATGACGGTATGTGTCCATCGGAAAGGGGCCACCCGCGCCTGGGGCCCGGGCTCCCCGGGGCTACCGAAGAAATACGTCGACATCGGACAGCCGGTCCTGATCCCCGGTTCTATGGGCACCGCCTCCTATGTGCTGCTGGGGACCCCCGGGTCGATGGCGCAAACGTTCGGCAGCACCTGCCATGGGGCAGGCCGGGTGATGAGCCGGGCCCAGGCGAAGCGGGAGATCCGTGGGGAAAAGCTCAAGACGGAGCTCGAGAGCCAGGGCATTGTGGTCCGCGCAGGCTCCATGTCCGGCCTGGCGGAGGAGGCTCCTAAAGCCTACAAAGATGTCAGCCGGGTCGTCGAGGTGGTTCACCACGCAGGGATCGCGAAAAAGGTGGCCCGGCTGCGACCGATTGCGGTGATCAAAGGGTGAAGGGGCGGATCCTCAGCTTCCGAGGCGGTGGGATGGCGAGACGCCTCGCCATCCCACTTTTCTTCCCCTGGGGTCTGGGCCATGGCCCAGACTCGCAAACTCAATCGAACAGGAATTCCGCGGTTGACCTTCTTCCCCGGGTTTTTGGGCGGGGCGCTGAAGGCGCCCGCTCCAGCCCAGGAATCAATGGGATCCTCCTCCTCGCGGCCGGAAAGGCCGCGAGGAAAGGGGAAAGGAGTGAGGGGCCCATTAACCCCTTCCGAACAGAGACCAGCTGTGTAATGATCAAAATCAAGGTGGTAAAGGTCGTTTCATCGGTATGAGCCTCTCCATCGCGGAACGCTGGGAACAGGTTCGGGAACGGATCGCGCGCGCGGCCCGTCGGGCCGGCCGGGATCCGATGGAGATCACCGTGGTGGCCGTGACCAAGACGGTGCCGCCGGAGCGAATCGTCGAAGCCTATGCATGTGGGTTGCGGATCTTTGGGGAGAACCGGGTGGAGGAAGCGGAGGAGAAAATCCCTCAGGTGCGGGCCCGGCTGGGGGGCGAGGCCGCGATCCAGTGGCATATGGTGGGCCATCTGCAACGGCGGAAGGCCCGACGGGCCCTCGACCTGTTTGAAGTGATCCATTCCGTTGATTCCGTGCCGCTGGCGGAGAAGCTCAGCCGGCTGGCCATGGAGCGGGGGCGGAGGGCGAGGGTCCTCCTGGAGTGCAACGTCTCCGGCGAGGCCAGCAAATACGGCTTCCTCCTGCATCGCTGGGAGGAGGATCCAGCCCAGCGGGAGGCGTTCTTTCAGGCGGTTGCCCGCATCCTGGATCAGCCCGGCCTGGAGGTCCTTGGGCTGATGACCGTGGCCCCCATCGCCCCGGATCCGGAGGCTGTCCGACCGGTGTTTCGCCGGCTGCGGATGTTGCGGGACGCGCTATCTTCGCGGTTTCCCCAGGCCTCCTGGGAGCATCTCTCCATGGGTATGACGGATGATTTCGAGGTGGCGATTGAGGAAGGCGCCACCATGGTCCGCCTGGGACGCGCGATCTTCGGTGAGCGTCCATCGCCGTGAGCTTCGCGTTGCAAGAACCGGAAGGAACTACCAGCGGCTCTGTTGCCGCCAAATTCCCGGGATGAGGAAAGCGAGATGCCTGGAACTCTGATTTCCCTTATCGACGCGCTGGTTAACCTTTACGTCCTGCTGATTGTGTTCTACGTGCTTACCTCCTGGATCGGCCTCGATCCATGGCATCCGGCCCGGCGCCTCCTGGCGAGCGTGGTGGAGCCCGTTTTGAACCCCCTGCGGCGTTATCTTCCTCCGGTAGGGGGTCTGGATTTCAGCCCCCTGGTGGCGATCCTGCTGATCGAGCTGGCGGGTCGGTTCCTGCGGGCGCTTCTGCTGGGGTGGTTCTGACGGTGTTCCTCTCCTGCATGGGAATGCGAATTTTCTCCTGCCTGATCCCAATTTAGCGGGCTTACATTGACGAGGGGCAAAGGCTTTGACTACAATCTACAAAGAATACGTGGGGCAAGGAGGCGATCGGGGATGCTGGCCAAACGGATTGCTGTGGTCATCGGCGGCCTGATCATTGGGATCGCGCTGGAACTATGTGTCCTGGCGCTTTATGCGATTCCGCCGGCGAAATACGGATGGCTCTATCATCTGGGCACGGCGGTGCCGCTGGCGCTCGCGGCGATGATCGTGCTGGATGCCGTATTGAAGACGGAAATGCTCCCCTGAGGGGATGAGGAAGAGGGGCCTGTCGCTTCTTCAGATGGTTACGACGGTGAGGGGCTCTGAATTTCACTCCCCTTCCCCTGGCCCTTTGGGCTGGAGGCCTTCGGTTGTGAAACGCTCGGTTGCGATCTGGGCAATGCCTGCCTGGGTTCAGTGTTTGCCTCTCCCTACGCCGCTTCGCAGCGTGGAGAGGAGGTAAATCAAGCCCCCGGTTTGCAACAAAAATAAAAACAAAAGGGTGGGGCTTCCCCCACCCTTTTGTTTGCCCGCATCATCCCTGCGCTTATAGCAAACCGGCCGCTCGCAGAGCCTTCAGGGTTGTCCGCCGGCTTTTCCGCAGCTTGGCCGCCTTCTTGCGCTTGCGGATCACACTGGGCGGCTCATAGTAGCGCCGGCGCCGCAGCTCCGAAAGCAACTTGTCGGCCTGGATCTGCTTGTTGAACCGCTTCAGGGCCGACTCGAAGGACTCCCCTTCCTCAATGATCACGCGGGCCAATGTTCCCACCCCCTTTCCGTATGTTGGGTTCACTCTCATTATACCCATTCGGACGAAGGGCTGTCAATCCTCCGGATCCGCTCCTGCGGTTTTAAGGCCAGATCCGGAAGGATGAGAAGGCCTCCCCCTGCCGAAGGCCGTCTGAGGCGGTCGCGTGGACTTCAATCAGCGATCCGGAAGGGAAGGCCCCCACCGTGAAACCCCCTTCCGCTATGCCGGCTTCATCGGCCTCCAGAAGCAATGGATCCTGCCCGGGGACATCCACGCGGATGCGAGTCCGGGAGATGGGCTGGCCTTCCTCATCGGTAACGAACACCGTGATCGTCTGCCGATCCCCCGCTGCCAGGACCGGACGGCGCACGGCGATACGAACCCGGAGAGCGGAGGGCGTCTGGAGGATCCGCGCTGGCACCCGCGGGTTCAACCCCCGCATTCGAGCATAGGATTCCCCCAGATTCATGGGCCGCACGGCGTGCTCCACAGGATCCCACATCACTTTCATCCGCTGGAAGATCTGGACCACCCGCCCGTTTTCAACGAAGGGCTCCGTGATCGGGTTGCCGATGATCTTCGCGCCGCCGTGGCGTAACCAGAAGGCGAGGAACATCCCGCTCACGGTATGCCCGGTCTCCGGGATGTACCGCCGGAAAGGCCGGCCCAGCGGGATCTGCGGGGGGAGAATGGGTGGGGTTCCCAATCCCATCGCCTCGGCGATGGGCAGCAGTTGCACCGTTTGATCGGGCGGTGCCAGGGGATCCCAGCGCAAACAGGCATACTGGAAGCACTGGATATAATCCGGAGGCTCCGGGATCGCGGGGGTGATCGGGTAACCGAAGAAATGGACCCCGCCATGGGCTTCAAAGAACCCCAGGAAGGGCTCCCGGACTGTATGGCCGGTCTCCGGGAAAAACCGTTCTCCCGTCCCCTGGGCGAGCCGTCCCCCGAGAACGCCCAGCGCCAGGAGCAGGGCTCCAAGAGTTGTATATGCAGGGAACCGGGCGGATCGATTCATCCTGCTCTATTCCATAGGAACCTGGGGGATCACCCGGCCGCGCAGGCGTTCCATGATGTCATCCAGGTCGCGACCGGTCACGGTGATCCCGTGATTGCGCAGCCCGATCACCGCTCGAGCGGGATCGGGGGAACGGCGCACCAGCTCGGCCACTTCGGCAGCCAGCTCCCACGTCCCGCATGGGTAGTTCACGGTCGTCACCGGGATGCCTTCCATCCAGGCGTGCACATGGATGATGGCCCCTACCTGGGGATGTTCCCGGTAAATCATCCAGTGCTCAATGGCGTCCACGGAGACGCGACGGGGCTCGATGTGGGGTGGGACGCTCAGAAGGATCACATTGCGGTCGGCGTCGTAGCCTTTCACCAGAAGGATGTCCCGGCCGATCACCTGCAGGTTCCCCTTATCGACCCCGCTGGCGCTCATCCAGAACCGCTCCATGTCCTCCCGCACGCTGAGGTTGCCATAGCTCAGGCCTCCCAGCCCATACAGCCGCTTTACGTGCTGGAAATCCCGGGGCGGAAGGATTTCTTCTAATGGGAACGGCGCGGGCAGCAGGTTCAGGGAGGCCAGGAAGCGGCCGGCCTCTTTTAATTTCTCCGTCCGCTCGTTGCCGTTCCAGAGCTCGGGCGGCAGGTCGGGATGGAACTCGTTGTTGATCACCAGACGAGCCTGGGCCAGCGGAGCGAGTCGTCGGTAGACCCGCTCGAAGAAGTCCGCTTCATCTTCCCGGCATGCCTCCACATAATGGCCAAGCTCCAGAGTGACGAAATGCGCTTCCCAGCGGATGCCATTGGACGATGGGATGCGGGTCCCCGGGATCAGCGCGATGAGGAGGTTGGAGAGCGCGCGCACCAGGATGGGATAACAGGTCTTCAGGAAATCCGCCGGGGGCTCTGGCAGTTCCACGATCGATGCCACGAAAGTCCCCTGGGATTTGCGCCGGAAGGGACGTGGGCGGGATGGATTCGTGAAGTTGAGAACCAGGCGGATGTCTGGGGTTGGTTCCTCCTGCAGGATATGTCCGTGGGCTCTCAGGGTTTGCCATAGTCCCTGACGGAACCATCGAAGCCCTGGTGTATCCGCCTGCCCGATCATCACAAAATCCATTGTCCCCTCCCTTCTTTGAAATGGAAATCACCGATCTGGCGGATATGAGGGAGACGGATGGAATCCTCGGGGCCGCGGGCTATTGAAGGCGGCCCGCCTCCGACGGGAAGCGAATTCCCCTCGCCCCACGCCATGCCCCCATCCTGATGCTTTGGAGGGACTACCGGTTAATAGGCCCGCGCGAAAACCGCCATTTCTGTAGCGGGCTCGCCGCAGACAATACATCGACCGCGGCCGCCCGGCTGCTCCAGGGGGATACAGCGATTGGTCGCCGTCGTGTCCGCTTTCACCTTCGCCTCGCACTCCGGGCTTCCGCACCACCATGCCCATGCGAACCCATCGGCGACGGCTTCCCGAAGCTGATCGTAGGTCTCCGGGTAATGGGTGTGGGCCTTATGGAAGGCCAGCGCCCGCTGATAGAGATCCGCCTGGATCGCGCTCAGGGTTTCGTGCACCGCGCTCAGAAGCCCCTCCATAGGGACCGCCCGCTTCCCCGGGGCGCCCGGCTGATCCCGACGGGCCAGCACCACCTGCCGCTCCGCCACATCCCGCGGGCCGATCTCAATCCGCAGGGGCACGCCGCGCAACTCCCACTCGTTGAATTTCCAGCCCGGCGTGTATTCCTCCCGCGCGTCCACTTCCACCCGGATCTCCGGCTCCAGCATCCGTCGGACCTGCTCGCAGGCTTCCAGCACCCGGGAGCGCTCCTCCTCGCTCTTCCAGATCGGCACCACGATCACCTGGATAGGCGCCAGGCGAGGAGGCAGGATCAACCCCTGGTCATCCCCATGCGCCATGATCACCGCCCCCACCATCCGCGTGGAGAGGCCATGGGAGGTGGTCCAGGCGTATTGCATCTGATTCTGGGCGTCCAGGAACCGGATTTCGAAGGCCCGTGAGAAGTTCTGCCCCAGATTGTGGGAGGTGGCGGATTGCAAGGCGCGCCCATCGCCCATCATCGCCTCGATCGTATAGCTGCGCAGCGCGCCGGCGAACTTCTCCGACTCGCTTTTGCGGCCCTGGACCACCGGGATGGCGGCGTCCTCCACGGCGAAGTCCGTGTAGAGGTCGAGCACCCGCAGGGCTTCCTCTTCCGCCTCCTCATAGGTGGCGAAGACGGAATGGGCCTCCTGCCAGAGGAACTCCAGCGTCCGCAGGAAGGGCCGGGTTCGCTTCTCCCAGCGCACCACGTTGCACCACTGATTGATCCGCAGCGGCAGATCCCGATAAGACTGGATCCACTGGGCATACATATAGCCGATGATGGTCTCCGAGGTCGGGCGCACCACTAACGGCTCCTCCAGCGTCTCCCCCCCTCCGATCGTCACCACCGCCAGCTCCGGGGAGAAGCCGCTCACGTGCTCTTTTTCTTTCTGGATGAACGAGTAAGGGATGAAGATCGGAAAATAAGCGTTCCGATAGCCGTGGGCCTTAAACCGCCGATCCACAGCCGCCTGGATGTTTTCCCAGATGGCGTAACCGTAAGGTCGGAAAACGATGCATCCCCGAACCGGGGCGTAATCAGCCAGTTCCGCCTCCCGGATGACATCCAGATACCACTGACTGTAATCCTCGTGGCGCGGCGTGATTCGGGCCATTATCCGGCCTCCTGTTACTCCCTGAGTGTGATAGTTGCTCCTTGGATGGCGAGCTTGCCTTCCTCATCCGATAGCCCAAAGGGCCACGGGGAGGAGAGGAAAGGAAGAGCATATGCTCCGGGTTAGGCCGGGCGCTGAAAGCCCGGGTCCAGCCCGGGAAACCTTGTCCGCCCTTTGTAAAAGCTATTGTATCCGGGCCCGGAAGCCCTTTCAAGCCAGTGCGGACCGGTAAGGGATGAGGCGAAGCAACGGCCCGCCCTCCGGATCATTTAATGTTATACTTGCATTTTGAGGGATCCAACAGCTGAGGAATCGGCCATGGAAGGGGATCGCCTGCGTTATGAACAGGCGCTGAGACGTGGGCATGAGGCCCTCTGGCAAAAGCGATGGGCGGTGGCGATCGCCGCTTATCGGGAGGCGCTGGAGGCTTTCCCGGATCAGCCGGAGGCCCTGACGGGATTGGGCCTGGCGTGCATGGAGGCCGGTCATTATGAGGAAGCCATCGCGGCCTTCCGGCAGTTGATGCGGCTTCGCCCGGGCGATCCCACGCCGGTGCTCCGCCTGGCGGAGGTTTATCAGCGCGCAGGCCGCGCCCCGGAGGCAGCCGCCCATTACCACCAGGCCGGCCAGCTGTTCGCAGAGCAGGCGGATCTCCGACGGGCCGTTCAGGCATGGGTTCAGGCGATCCGCCTGGAGCCGGGGCGAATCGAGACCCTGGAAGCGCTGGCCCAGGCCTATCGGCAGCTCCACCAGCCGGAAGCAGCGATCCGGGTCGATCTCGCCCGGGCCCGCGCCTGGGTCCAGCAGGGGGATCTACGGCGGGCTCTGGAGGCGGTCAGCGCCGCTCTGGCTCTGGATCCCGATCATCCCCAGGCGTTGCAGGCGCGAGACTGGCTTCGGGCTCAACTGGCCCGTCGAACCGGCACCGGCCCGCTGCCACCGCCTCCTGCTCGAGGGGCCGAAGCCGAGCAGGCCCGTGCGGAAGCTTTCTGGATGGTGCCGCCGGAGGAGGCGGAGGCCCCCGCAGATCCGATCCGCCAGGCGCTGACGCGGGCTCTTCAAACGCTGGCCGATCTGGTGTTCTCGGAGGATCCGGGGACGTTCTCGGAAGAACAGTGGTTCCAAATCAACGCAGGATTGGGGCGGGCGGTGGACGCTCATTCCCGGGGGCAGTGGCGGGAGGCCCTGGCCCTTTACGAACAGGTCCTGGCGGCCGGGCTGGAGCACCCCGCTCTGATGTTCGCCATAGGGGCCATCCTGGCGGAATTGAAGCGCTGTGACGAGGCGGCCCCCCGGCTTCAGCGAGCGATGGCGTCCTCCACCTATTATTTGGCCGGCCTGCTCCTGCAGGCCCGCTGTGAAGAGCGCTATGGAACCCCGGAGCGGGCGGCGGAGCGCTATCTCGAGGCCCTGGAGCATATCGAACAGGAGCAGCTCCGTGGAGGTCATGAGGAGTGGCTGCGCGAGCGCTATCGCTTCCTCCGGGCCTGGATCCTGCGACACCCGGAGCAGCAGGCCGCCCTCCGGAAGGAGGCTCAACAGATCCTGGAAAGCCCCACCTGGCTGGATCGTGTGACCCTGATCCGGCGGGCTCTGGATCAGTGGACAGCGGAGACGCCGTTCCGGCTCACCTTAGCGGACGCGCTGATGTTCCCCGATGGGGAGCGCCTCCTCATCGAGCTGGGACAGGCTTACACCTGGGCGCAGCATGGTTTGTTCTACAGCGCGATGGAAGAGGCGCTGCGGATCGTGGCGGAGATGCCCTTCGCGCCGCTGGCCCATCTGGCCCTGGGCCGGCTCCTCGCCTGGGGCCATCGCAGCCAGGCGGCGGTGGGGAAATTCCGGGCCCTGGGCGAGTATTTCCTGTTTATGGAAGATCCCTACATGGCGCTGGCGGCCTTCGAGCAGGCCATTCAGCTCGCTCCGCTCGATCTGCCCACCCTGCATCGGTTGCTCCGACTTTCTCAGGAGCTGGGGGATCCTCTCCGAACCATCCAGGCGTTCACCGGCATGGCGGACGCCTATTTGCAGATGGCGAACCTGGAGCAGGCGGAGCGGATCTGCCAGGAGGGGCTGGATTGGGCTTCGCGACGGGGGCTTTCGGGTGCGGCGCTTCGGCCGTTCCTGCTCCGGATGGTGGAAATCGCGGTTCAGCGCCTGGATTGGACCCGTGCGGTCGAGCATCTGGAGCGGCTCCGGATGATCGATCCGAAGGATCTTGAGATCCGCTGGGGTCTGGCCGAGGCTTACCTGCGCACCCACCGGATGGAGCCGGCGCTGCAGGAGGTGCGCGACCTGCTGGATCATGCGCGCGCGGCCGGCCGGCTGGCCGAGGCGGTGTCAAACCTGGAGGAGCTGATCACGCTCTTCCCGGAGGAACCGGGTTTGCGACAGCTGGCGGCTCAGGTTTACCTGGAGCTCGGCCAGATGGAATCGGCGATCGCACATCTGGAACGGATCGGTGAACACTATCTTCAGCAGGGGCGTCTGAATGATGCCCGCGCGGTCTATCAGTCACTGATCCAGCTGAACCCGGACCGCGCCGTGCATTATCGGGCATTGATCCGTTAACGCAACCTCCCGGTTGCGATTGGAGGGATCCCTCTTAAAGATTCAGCGAACAGGTGAGTTTTCGTGCGGGATCTGGTCTATCTTCTGGATCAGCTGAACTGGATTAGTCTGATTGACATCGGGCTGGTGGCCCTTCTCTTTTTCGGGATCCTGTATTCCCTGAAAGGGACGCCCGCGGTCACGCTGATCCGGGGCCTGTTCATTCTGATCCTGCTGGTGCTGATCCTGAGCGGGCCCCTGAGTTCCCTTCGGGCCATGCGCTGGCTTCTGGAGCGAACCCTGCCAGCCCTTCTCATCGCCATCCCGATCATTTTCCAGCCTGAACTCCGTCGGGCCTTAGAGCGGTTGGGCCGTCTGGGACTCTGGTTGCAGCGGGATTCCCAGGAAGCCCGGGTCGATGAGGTCATCGGGGCCCTGGTGCAGGCATGCCCGCGTCTGGCCGAGCGTCGCCATGGCGCTTTGATCGTCCTGGAGCGCACCACGGGCCTTGAGAATTATATTGAAACCGGGATCCGGCTGGATGCCCGGGTGACCCCCGAGTTGTTGATGACGATCTTCGCGCCGAACACCATCCTGCACGACGGCGCGGTGATCATCCGGGATGGGCGGGTGGTGGCCGCCGGTTGCATTTTGCCGCTCACCACCGGATGGGTGGGGGATCCGCAGCTGGGCCTGCGCCATCGCGCCGCCATCGGGATCACGGAGGTGAGCGATGCGCTGGCGATCGTGATCTCGGAGGAGCGAGGGACGATCTCTGTAGCCCTGAACGGGCGGATGGTGCGCCGATTGGACGCGCGGCGCCTGGAGCTGGTGTTGCGGAATTTTTACAGCCCACCGCCGGAGGTCGAACGGACCCAGCGATGGCTCCAGGAATTGCGGGAGCTCGGGCGGCGGGCGCGGGTCCTCTTCTTTCCCCATCAGGGAAGTCGCGGGTAAAAGGAAGGATTTCCTACGAGGGCGAGCCACGTAAGCGGCCCGCCCCTCACAGGAAATTTCATCAGAACGTAGGAGTTACGCAGTTGGTTTTCTCCTGGGGGTTTTGGGGGAGTCGCGCGTCGAAGGCGCGCGACTCCCCCAAAAATATATTTCTCCCCCTCCCCACGGCCCTTTGGGCCGTGGGGAGGGGGAGAAGGGGGGTGGGGCCATTCTACCTCTTCTCGCGAGCCCCGAATTGCGTAACTCCTAAGAACGGAATCGAATTGCCCGGTGCGGAAGATGAGGGGAACCCGATGGATGCGGGAGAATCTGGGTCTGGCCCTGCTGGCCTTTGGACTGGCCTTTGCCCTCTGGGCCGCCGCGGTGTGGGAGGAGAACCCGCCGGTGGAACGGACGTTGACGGATTTGCCGCTGGTGTTCCATGGGCTGGGGTCAGATCAGGTGGTTTTCGAAGCCTCGGCGGAGCGGGTTCAGCTTCGCCTTCGGGTGCCGCGCGCGATGGAGGGCAGCCTCAGCGCTCAGGACGTCGAGGCCTTCGTGGATGTCCAGGGGCTTGAAGAAGGCGCCTATGAGCGGCCGGTGCAGATCCGGATCCGGCGGCGGGGCATTCAGATCCTGGGGGTGGATCCTCCACGAGTTCGTTTCCGGGTGGAGCGGGTGGAGAGCCGGGAGGTTCCGGTATCCATTCAGATCTCGGGGCAGCCCGCCATCGGCTATCAGGTGGGGATCCCGCTTCCGGCGCTCTCCCAGGTGCGGGTGAGCGGCCCGCGCTCCCTGGTGGCGGTGGCGGCCATGGCTGTAGGGAGGATCCAGATCGACGGCGTGCGGCAATCAGTGGAGACCCAGGTTCAGCTGGCCGCGGTCGACCCTCGGGGGGAGCTGCTTCCGGAATTGAAAGTCGAGCCTGAGCAAATCACAGTCACCGTGCCAGTGGAGCAGCGTCTGGGCTTCCGCGAGCTGCCCGTCCGGGTGGCGCTGCAGGGGCGCCCGGCCCGGGGCTATCAGCTCACGGAGATCTCGGTGGATCCACCGACGGTAACCCTCACCGGAGATCCCCGGCGACTGGAGGAGATCGGAAGCTATATCTCGACGGAGCCCATCGACCTCTCTGAGGCACGGGGGGAGCTGATCGCAGAGGTTCCACTGGTCCTCCCGGCGGGGGTCGCCCTGGTGGGCAGCCCCACCGTGGTGGAGGTGCGCCTCCAGGTGGAACCGATCCTCAGCACCCAGGTCTTCCAGCAAGTTCCCATCGTGGTGGAAGGGCTCCGGCCAGGGATGATCGCCCGCCTCTCCCCCGAGACGGTGGACCTCATCCTCCGGGGGCCGCTGCCGTATGTGGAAAACCTCCGGCCGGACGAGTTGCGGGTATGGATCGATGTGGGGGCTTTGGAGCGAGGAACTTATACGCTCACGCCGACGGTCACCCTCAGCGCCACCGTGGCCAATCTCTCCTGGACGCTGATCCCGCCGAACATCCAGGTATCGCTTATGCCCGCGCCTACCCCCACTCGATCCCGATAGGGGTAAAGATCAGTGGGGGGATAAGCCCCATCTCCCACTCCCGGACCCAAAAATCTCCCCTGTGAGTTACGCAGTGGGTTTCCTCCTCAGGGTTTAGGGGGTGGGGCTATTCCACCTCCTCTCGCAGGCCCC
Source organism: Candidatus Thermoflexus sinensis (assembly GCA_016842045.1). GTDB lineage: Bacteria > Chloroflexota > Anaerolineae > Thermoflexales > Thermoflexaceae > Thermoflexus > Thermoflexus sinensis. The sequence goes on from JAEVEY010000173.1 coordinate 24,062, forward strand.
GAACGGCGTAACTCTTATTTTTTATAGGAGTTACGCGGTTGGTTTTCTCCTGGGGGTTTTGGGGAGTATATTTATCCCCCCTCCCCACGGCCCTTTGGGCCGTGGGGAGGGGGAGAAGGGGGGTGGGGCCATTTTACCTCTTCTCGCGAGCCCCGAACGGCGTAACTCCTATTTTTTATTCTTTTGAGGAAGGCTCGGCGCGCTCATACACCCAGACGGCCTCTCGCATCAGCATTTGATAAAATCGGCTTCCCCGATCCAGGGTCTCCCATTCCTCACGGGTATAAATCAGCAGATCCGCTGGAACCGGAATCGAAGAGGTATCCCATTCCGCCCCGCGCCGTTCAAAGGGGGTCGTCGAATGGCGGACGATCACGATCAGATCCACATCGCTGCCCACACCCCAGTCTCCCCGGGCATACGATCCGAAGTAGCCAATCCGCAGCACCTCAGGGCGTTCCTGGGCGACCTGTTCTGCCCATACCCGCACTGCGCGATCAACGGCCTCCCGGTCCGGCCATTTGAGCACGGACGAACGCAAGGATTTCACGGGCATACCGAATGGCCTCCTCGCTTTGAAGGGGCCCATAATGCTCAAAAGGTGCGCCAGCCGGATGGCTGTTTGGATAACGAGGGGGAATATAAAAATTATCCAGCACTCGCGCCTTTTCGATCAGATCCTGTGGAACGGAGACGAGATCCGGAAGCTCCTGAAGCAGTCGGGCGATCACATGGCCCCAGGCCTCCTGCCCCAGGGAGAGATGCAAGGCTTTGACCGCTTTCTCCGCTGCCTGCTGGGCAGCGAAGCATGCCCATTCGTGTCGTCCGGCCCGACGAGAATCCTCGGCCTGCTCAAGATCCCGCTCCGCCTGTCGAAACCAGTCCATTGCCCGATTGCTCAATTGCTCCTCTCCTCCTGAGGTTCCGGGCATGAAATATTCTTCCAGGGAGATAGGTTCCTGCCCTCCTCGATGGAGCATCCGATAGGCTTCCCGCTTGGGGATTTGGAGGCACCCCGAAGGCGTCCCTCCAAATCCTCAATACCCGGCTTCCTTTGCAATGTGAACGCTACCCGGATTGTTGCTTCGGTGGGATAAGGCTCAATAAAACGATGAGCCTATGGCCGATACCGGTAAAGCATTCGCGGGAAGGCGATGGCCTCCCG
>JAEVEY010000161.1 GCA_016842045.1 Candidatus Thermoflexus sinensis
TGGAAAACATTTAGGACTTACGCAGTTCGTTTCCCATGGGGGCTTTGGGGGCGGAGCGGGGCGCCGAAGGCGCCCCGCTCCGCCCCCAAAAAGGATTTTGGGGTGGGGCCATTCCGTTCCACCTTTAGAGCTTTCAACTGCGTAACTCCTACTAATTTTAAAGATCGAATTCCCCCATATGGGGGCCTGCGACTCCCTCTCTCCCTCCGCACTGAGGAAGGGGGAGAAGCAAGCCCACACGCAAGTCCTGGCACCCACTCATTATACGAGCAGACCGATTTCTCATTGCCACGCGAAGCCGGCTAAACCCAGCGCTTCACCCGTGGATCCTGGGCTCGCCCCACCCATTCCAGCGCGCAGGTTCCCCGGGCGGTGAGAGTCACCTGCGACCGCCCCACCTGGAAAACGTTCAGACTCATATCCCCCACCTTTGTGTTGTGGCACCAGCGCCGGCTTCCATCGGGATCCGTGTAAATGGCTCCCACCAGATGTTCCACAGGAACCTGGGCCACTCCCTGGATCGAAACGCCTCCGCCCCGCCCGGAGAAATACCAGAGCCCCACTTCTGCGCGACTGCGATTCCGCACCATGGCGCTCAGGCCGTTCAGAAAAACCATCCGGCCCCCCAGGCGCAGGACAAACAGCGTCAGCGTGGGGAGCGCCACGGGCCCCAGCCGGACCTGGGCGCTCAGCCCTTCGAAGACCGCCTCGGGATCCTCGGCGAACGCGTTGCAATGCCCCCATACCCAGCGCTCCGCGTATCGGGTTCCCCAGAGATGGGCCTGCTGGCCTGGGGCTCCCTTCAGCGGATAGGAACGCCCATCGACCTCCAGGATCCCATGGAGGCGGATATCAAAGTTCGGGGAAAGGACCTTGGTTCGCGGGAACGGCCCTTCATACATCCACCGGAAAGGAAGCAGGCGGACCGTCGCGGGATTGGGCTCCCAGCGGAGATCCCACCGCAGCCGTCGGCCCCCCTCGCCGAGCTCCCCCCGGGCCCCCGAATGCGTCAGCATCGCCGGGCCGACCGCGAAGCAGAAGGGGTCTCGATCCACCCGGGCTTCCCGCCAGGGATAGGAGGCTTTCAGGGCCAGGTTCTCCTCGGGCCGGCTCCGATCGAAGAAGAAGCCCCACACCTCAGCCACCGGATCCCCCTGCAGCGGGGCGAGGAGCGTGTAACGCAACCAGGCGGCGATCCCCGCCGCCGGATCGTTCAGCTTCAAATAGTAGACCTCATAGAATCCGGGCGTTCGCCCATCCCATTTCAGCTGATTGTCACGCTCAGAGGACCCCATGGGCTTTCTCCTTCCCGCGAGGTGTCGGGTCGAGGGCTGAAGGTCCTTGTCCCGACATCCTGAAGCGGTAACTACCTGCTCTGCGCGTGGGGAAGGACCCCACCCCCCTTTATCCCCCGCTCGGAAACCCCTACCCCGTCTAAGGAGGTGACGGACAAGATGGGCAGGTAGTGCTCCCTCCAGATTTGATTTTTGGTTTTGGTCCCCTGGGGGTTGGGGGGCGAGCCGGGCGCTGAAGGCGCCCGGCTCGCACCCAAAATCTCTTTGGGGTGGGGCCATTGGCCCACACCCTCTTATATCCTCAAAACAAATCTGGACGAAGCAGTAGTTACCTGAAGCGTAAAAAACCGTTATCGCAGCAACCAGACACAGATGCCCACCAGAAGGACGATCCCCCCATCGACGAGGAAGTTCAACAGATAAACAAAAGCGGGGCGATCGAGGATGAAGAACATCAGGGCCGTCGATGAGGAGACCGCTTTTCCGAACATTAAAGCCCAGAGCATCGGGCGAAAGGTCTGAGGGCGCCAGGCGCTGAGGCCGGCCAGGAACGTCACCAGCATCATATACGCGAAGGCGAGGATCAGCCAGAAGCGCTCCCCGGAAGCGGGCGCGAAGGAGCCGAAGGATCGGCCGATCGCTTCCACCCATCGAAGGACCCCCTCCGGGGAAAGCAGAAAGAGCATGCCGGTGACCGCGAAGGCAAAGGCGAGAACGCCCAGGATGCCTCGCGCAACAGGCTCCCGGGCGGTCCGCCGGGGTTGAGTTCGAGGGATCATGACGACCTCCACATCTCCAGGATCCGCCGCGCGACCCGCAAAGCGAGGGCCATAATCGTGATCTGAGGATTGACGATGGGAGAAGAAGGAAGCAGGCTGGCGTCAGCGATCCATAGACCCGGCACGCCGTGAACGGCCCCGTAAGAGTCAACGACCGAGCGCTGAGGATCTTCCCCCATCCGGCAGGTGCCCATCGGGTGATAGGCCGAGAGGATGAGATCCGCCGGCCGCCAGCGAGGGGAGAGGATGTGGGCGATCTCTTCCTCCGAACGGATCACTTCGAGGCCGGGCAGGCCCGGATAGACCTCCCGGGCGCCGGCGGCGAAGAGCAGCCGGGCCGCTGCGGCGATCGCCTTCCGGATACGGGCGGCATCTTCCGGATGCAGGGAATAGCGCATCCACGGTCGCCCATCCGGTCCCATTATGACCCGGCCTGCCCCGGTGTCCGAAACCAGGATCCCGATAGCCGCCATCTGGCGATACCGGGCCAGTCGCGCCTTGTAATCCCGTCCAATAAACGGAAGCACTCCCGCGCTGTAGCCGACCCCCGGCGGCGGGAACGTGGCCTCTAACAGGATCCCTTCCTCCAGCCATTCGTCCACATAATACGACTGCATGACGCCCCGCCAGCCCTCGATCTCCTCATCGAACAACCCTACTACCCCACATCCCGGATGGATGCGGAGATTCCGCCCGATGAGATGCCGTGGGCCTATCCGGTTACGGAGCAGAAGCCAGGGCGTGTAGACCGCGCCGGCAGCCAGCACCACCGCCCGGGCATAGACCGTCAGCCGATAGGGCGTGGCCCGGCCTTCGGGATCCAGGATCGCCGCCTCCACGCCCACGGCACGGCCGTTCCGGATCCGGATGCGCTCCACCCGACAGCGGGCGTAAAGGCGGGCGCCAGCCTGGATTGCACGAGGGAGCATCGTCAGGCGCATATCCTGCTTGGCGTCCAGCGGGCAGCCGAAGGCGCACTGACCGCTCCCATGACATCCCCGCACCGGCCGCCGGATCGGCCCGTGGCGAACGCCCAGGGCCTCCGCCCCACGGCGGAGGATCATTCCATTGCGGCCCATGATGTCTTCGGTCACCGGGGTCACGTTCAACAGGGCTTCGATCTCGTCGAAGAGAGGCGCCATGCGCTCGGGCTCCACATCCCGCACTCCCTCCACCACGCGCCATTGATGCAACACCACATCCGGGGTGCGGAAGCAGGTCCCCGAGTTCACCACGGTGGTTCCCCCCACCGCGCACCCCATCGGCACCAGGATCGGCGGGAGGCCCAGGGTATGGGTGAGACCGTTCTCCCGATACAGGCGGATCACCCGTTCCAGGGGGCGAACCCGGAAGTCCTCCCGGGTGGCCAGGGGGCCCTCCTCGATGACGATGACGGAGAGGCCATTCTGAGCCAGCTCCGCCGCCACCGTCGCGCCCCCCGCGCCGGACCCCACCACCACCACGTCCGCGATTTCCTCTTCATTGCGGCTCAGCTCGGGGTACTGACGCGCCGGCAGCGTGGCTGGGGGTGGGAGCAGGCCTTCCACCGGCTTAAAGGGACGTCCGTCATCGCCCAGGAACGCCGCGATGCGCGGATGGGAACAGTAAACCATGCCGCAGAGCATCTTGAGGGGAGCCACCACATGGCGGAGCGTGGAGCGACGTTCGGCGGATCGCAGGAAAGATTCGCGGGCTTCCATCGGGAGCCGGCTGAAGGGGCGAAGATGGCGGGAGAGCAGGGTGGAGAGTTCCAGGGCCAGCGCCATCGCCTCCACCCGGCGTCGGGCATCCGGTGTGAAGGCGGCGAGAAGGCGCTCCAGATCATCGATCAGGCCGATCTCATCGGCGCCGGGCTCGGGGAGATCCCCCGGAGGCAGGAGGGCCTCCGCCAGCGCCTCCAGGGCGGTCCGCATCCGAATTTCCGGTTTCCTGCCTGAGGGCCGTTCGTGCATGGCCTACCTCCGCTTAGATAAGCGCCGCGAAAGGCGAGACCGGTTTGAGGCGGGGCCTCGACCCGGCCTCGGGCCTGGGAAGCAGCTCTCTATAGTTGCTTACTGCTCCCTCCAGATTTGATTTTTGGTTTTGGTCCCCTGGGGGTTTGGGGGGCGAGCCGGGCGCCGAAGGCGCCCGGCTCGCCCCCAAAATCTCTTTGGGGTGGGGCCATTGGCCCACACCCTCTTATATCCTCAAAACAAATCTGGACGAAGCACTTACAAGCAGTGTGCGGTTCTTCCAGCAGGAGCAAGTCCCTTCTTTATGTTAGCCCAAAGGGTGGCAGGCGATCATCCCTCGATTTAGCGCCCGGGGAGTCGGAAGGCGCAACATGCCGCTCAGGATGCCTCCGATTTGCCGGCAATCCAGGGGAACAGAGCCGATTGGGTGATATAATGATGAAAAACCTAAAAAATTTGGAGGGTTTATGCGGATTCCTCTAACCCCCTCGGAATGGCGATGGTTAGGCAATGGCCTCATCCTTCTGGGGGTGCTGGTCTGGGCTCCGTTCCTGATGGCGACGGCGATGGGGGAAGACTGGCCCTTCCTGCCTTTCCTGGCCGCTCACCTGACCGGCGTGCTCGGCGGATGGCGATTGCGGGCCCGGGCGGCGGCGATGGAGGGGGTTGAATCCTCCGCTCCGGAGATCGGGCGGCAGCGGCGTCTGCTCAGCCGTCTGCTGATCTACCTGGGGGTGCTGGCCTGGGCGCCCTATTTCTATCAGACCCGGGTGCTGGGACAGGAAGTAGAGATCGCCCCATATCTGGCCGCTCATCTGACCGGCGTCCTCAGCGGCGTTGCCCTGCGCCTGAGCGTGGAAATCGAGCGACGCATGCGATCCTCATCATCGTGAATTTGGAATATCCGGGTGTAGGGGCGCAGCGTCGCTGCGCCCCTACACCTACACCCCCAAACCTTCTACGAACGGCATCCCGGAGCGCAAATCCCCGCTTGCGTGGTCTCCCCGTTCGTCCACGCCCAGGACATATGGGGCGTGTTGTGAGCGATCCCGATGCGTCCGGCGCGATCCACCCCGATCAGGCCGCCGCGGCCGTTCACCCGTTCCTCCAGCAGACGGATTGCCGCTTCCACCGCCGTCTGGGCAGCGAGCCCCAGGGCCATGAAGTCACAGGCAGTCTTGGAGATCACCACCCGCATCAGGGTCTCCCCCCATCCGGTGGCCACCACAGCCCCCGCTCGATCATCCGCGTAAGCGCCACACCCAATGAGGGCTGAATCCCCGACCCGCCCTGGCCATTTGTTGGACATCCCGCCCGTGGAGACGGCGGCCGCGACATGGCCGGCCGCGTCCATGGCCACCGCGCCCACGGTGTCCATCGGCTCGGTTAGAGCCTGGGCCAGGACCTCCCGGAGATCCGGCGGGCCGTTCCGTCGGAGCGCCTCCCAGCGCTCGCGGTCCCGTGGTGCCACCAGCTCAGCGTCATCGGCCATGGGCAGCTGGAGCAGCTCCGCAAGGGCTTCTGCGCTGGCGCCGACCAGGAGCACATGAGGAGTGCGCTCCATCACCGCCCGGGCCAGCGTGATCGGGTTCCGGACCCGGCGGACGGCGGCCACGGCCCCGGCTCGCAGCGTCGCGCCGTCCATGATCAGGGCGTCCATCTCCACCGTCCCCGCCCGGGTCATCACGCTGCCCCGCCCGGCGTTGAAGGTGGGGTCATCCTCCAGAGCCCGCACGGCGGCTTCCACCGCATCCAGGGCGGAGCCGCCGGCCGCCAACACCGACCATCCCGCCTGCGCCGCTCGACGGCAGCCCTCGATCGCCGCCGCATGGCGCTCCTCCGGGATGGTCCCCGCACCACCGTGAACGATGAGGATCGGTCGAGGCATGGATGGTTCACATCGGTGGGAATGTCGCTAAGCGTCAGGAGTCATCACGGAGATATGCTCTTTTGCCCGCTCCATCGGTTCCCGATCCCATGTCACCAGGGGGATCTTCAGGCGGGAAGCAATGGCCACATACGCCGCATCGGCGCCCCTTAACCGGAGATTCGCAGACCATCGGGCCATCTCCAGGCCCAGACTGAAATCGATGATGACCCATTGCACGCCCGGAAATCGTAGAAGAAGATCCATGGATCGAAGCCCCATAGCGGGCTCTCCGGTGCGCCGGGCAATGGCGCCCGCCACTTCAGCCAGCAGCCATATCGGGAGGATCATGCGGGCGCCTCGGGCGACCTGGGTTTCCAGCCAGCGTCGGCTATGCGGATGATAAACATCCTGCGGCACCAGCCGGCTCACCCAGACGCTGGCATCGACCACATAGATCATCCCCGCCGGTTCTCCCCGAGGGCTTCCACTGCGCTCACCGACGCAGGCCAGCGGCTTCCAATTTCCTGGGCCAGCTGATCCAGATCGGACCAGGGCGCTTGCATGGTTTCCGCGGAGGGCTCAGAGGAGTGAACCGGGATCAGGTGGGCGATCACTTCGCCCCGATAGGTGATCGCCACGACTTCTCCATGCTCCCGAACCCAGCGAAGGATCTCTCCAGTGCGCTGTTTCAAAGCGCGCACTCCCACTACCCGTATCGGACTCTGCCTCCCAGTATAGAAGTAAACACGATTGTGATTACATTTAGGAGTTACGCAGTTGAAAGCTCTAAAGGTGGAACGGAATGGCCTCCCCTTTCTCCCCCCTCCCCACGGCCCTTTGGGCCGTGGGGAGGGGGGAGAAAAATCCTTGCCCCCATGGGAAACGAACTGCGTAAGTCCTGTACATTATAACCGGCAGGCATCCTCTCCGCCGCTGTTTGTTTCCTGTTAAGGACAAGCGGCGCTGACCAGTGGCAGATACTGACGATAAGGCCCAGGTGGAGGAACGGGTGTCACCGCAGGGCGCCATCGAACGGCAGCCTCGGCGTTCACCAGGCCATAGCCAAAATACGGATCCCAGCCTGGGTCCCCCAGATCAGTCGCCGTAGAGAGCAGGATATTTTGAACAGTTTCCGCCGATGCCCGACACCATACAGACCACACCAGCCCCGCCACCCCGGCAACGTGGGGGGCGGCCATCGAGGTGCCATCCAGCCGGGTATAGTAACCTCCAGGATAGGTGGAGAGAATATCCACCCCTGGCGCGGCAATATCCACATAAGAACCGTAGTTGGAGAACCAGGCCCGCCTGTTGGAGGAATCCGTGGCAGAGACGCCGATCACCCCCGGGTAAGCCGCGGGGTAGAACGGCGTGTTCGTGCCCTGATTCCCCGCCGCCGCCACGACGAGCGCGCCATGGCCCTGAGCGTAAGAGACAGCATCCCTGATGACGGAACTATCGTACGGTCCTCCCAAGCTTAGATTGATGATCGTCCGCTTTCCGAACGCCACGCCCCAATACGCCGCATACCAGATCCCATCGGCCACATCGGAATCCCATCCGCTGCCATCGTAATCCAGCACCTTCACCGCCAGCAGGTCGCATCCCCAGCAAACCCCCGCGACCCCCTGGCCGTTGTTCGTGTTCGCCCCGGCGATCCCAGCCACGTGGGTGCCGTGGCCGTTGTCATCCATTGGATCATTGTCCCCATTCACATAGTCCGGCCCCAACCACAGCCGGGAGGAGGCGAGATCGGGGTGGTTATAATCGACCCCCGTGTCCACGATGGCGATCCACACAGCGGAGGTCCCGGTGACCAGGTCCCACGCCTGCGGGGCGCGGATCTTCGGGAGGTTCCACTGGACACCATAATACGGATCGTTCGGATTGAAGGTGATGCGGACCTCGCGCTCGACCTCGGCGATCTCCACATCGGGGCGCTGGCGCAGCCGCGTGGCAACTGCCTCGGGGTCCTGCCCGGGCGGCACGGGGACGCGCCACCAGCGGGGGAGTGCGAGGGCTTTCGCCTCGGGGAAGCCAGCCGCGGCGAGGGCGGCGCGGAACGCCCCCGGGGGCGCGCTCGGTTTGCGCTTCACCACCACCCCAGGCCTTCGCGGGGTAGGGGCCGCCATCGGGCGCGCCGCCGGGCGCGGCGCTTGATCCGCGCGGACCGGCGGGGGAAGGCATTGGCCGTCCTCCAGAGGGAGGAAACAATCCGGCGACGCGGCGGCCGACATCCCCTCCAGGGAGCCGGATACCGGGACTCCCAGCTGGGATCCGATCAGGACCACGATCCCAAGAAGGAGGAGCCGTCTCTTGCGTTTCATGGGTCATCTCCTGGTGTCAGATCCGCACGCCGTTCGCGATCCATGGATTCCAGCATCCGCGAAGTCCGCTTAAGAAGAGAGCGCATGGCCCCCTTCGCCCCACGCCAGCTCGAACAGCTGATCTGCCAGCTCTTCGATCTTCTCCCGCATCGCCAGGCGAGCCCGCCAGGTCTCCGGGATCGCCTCCACGCCATAGAAGGCGCCGGCCAGCTGCCCGTAAACCGCACCCACCGTGTCCGCATCCTCTCCCAGATTGATCGCCCGCAGGGCGCCTTCCGCAAAGGAATCCGTGCGCGCGAACGCCCACAGGGCCGCCTCCAGCGTGGCCACCACATACCCGGAGGCCCGGATCGCCGGAGGTTCTTTCCATTTGAAAGAGCCTGTGCCACCTGATCGATCTCCGGAACGAGAGGGCGCGAGTCCCAATATCCAGGCACCGGCGTATATCGCGGGGACAGCAATTCCTCCTTCGAGAGTCCCCGTAAAGCCCCCAGGAGAAGGGCGGCGAAATAACGGCAGGCATCGATCGCTGCCGAATGGTCATGAGTGGTGCGGCCGCTTTCCCCCGCGCGTTCGATGGCTTCCAGGGGGCGCGCCGCGTAAAAAAGGGGCACAGGGGCCAAGCGCATCAAAGCCCCATTGCCGGCCGACATGAGATCGGTAGGGCCACAATAGGGCTCGCCGGTTCGCTCGAAGCGCTCCAGCGCTTTCCGCACCGTGTTCCCGATGTCGAAGCAAACACCGATGCTGCTCCGGCATCCTTCCCGATACCAGCGGAGATAGCGGCGGAGCTGATCGACCGGGTCAAAGCCACGGCATTCGATCAGGCTCTCTGCTAGGCAAAGGGCCATCGAGGTATCATCCGTCCAGTATCCCGGAGGCAGGCGGAATGGTCCTCCCCCGACCATATCCGTGATCGGCGGAAAGGTTCCGGGCGGCGCAAACTCGAGGGCGGCCCCCAGCGCGTCCCCTGCCGCCAGACCCAGGAGAGCCCCGCGATACCGGGAGCGCATGACCTCCAGCGACAGGGGCGTCCCCATCACGCAAAGACCTCCGCCTCAAACCGGAGGAGCCGGGCATCCGGCCATTGCCAGGCGTCTTCCGGCAGGCCGGCCTTGAGGCAGAGGGCCCGCAGGAAGGTCTCGCGATCCCACCCCTGCTCCACCGGCACCTGCGGGAGAAGCAGCCCGGTGCGGCCCCCCGCCAGGATGAACAGGCCATCCCGTCCAATCGTGATCTCCTCGATGCGTTCCACGGGCCGCAATGGGGAGAGAACGCTGATCTCATACTCCAGATGAGGCAGCTCCTCCACGGTCACGGGTGGGAAACGCGGATCATCCAGGGCGGAAAGCACCGCCACCCGCTGCACCGCGTGGGCGAGATCGGAGCGGGGCCAGATCTCCCCCCGGCATCCCCGCAGATGCCCTCCTTTTGTGAGGGTGACGAAACATGCGCCCGGCAACCACAGGGCAGGGGAGGAGACCCGAAGTTCGGGAAGCGGCTTCCCCTGCACCGCGTGCTCCACGGCTTCCCGGGCGATCCCCAGGAGCGTCCGTCGATCCTCCTCCCCCAGCGGGGGATCCGGCTCCCGGGCGAACCGGATGGCCGCATAACCCACCACGTGATCCTTCCGTCCATAAGGGACATCGCTGGAGTTGGCGTACTTGAGCAACCGCGCGTGCACCGCGCCGATCCGCTTCGCATAGGCCATCGCGGTGAGCACCGGCCCCTCGCCGCACATCAACGTCGCCAGCCCGGGGATCCGCCGGGCCATCCACTCGGCGATGGTGTGATGGACCAGCTCCGGATCCAGAGAAAGGATCGCCCCGATGGTGTTGAGGTCCACTTGGCGCGCGTGCTCATCCCGGGGGTAATGGGAAAGATCGCTGCTGGCGATGACGATGGCCCGACGCCCGGCGAGCGCCCGGGCCAGGGCCTCCGCCAGGGCCTTGATGTTTTGCGGGGAAGGCTCCCCGATCATCACTGGGACAAAACGGAGATCGGGGAAGAGGCGCTGGAGGAAGGGGATCTCGACCTCAATGGAATGTTCCTCCAGATGGACCTCGGGGACGAACCGCAGGGGCGGGCCGGCGCTCAGCAGGGCATCCGCCAGCTCCTCATCGATGGGCACTTCCCCCAGGGGGGTTCGCCAGGCGCCCCGCGCCCACACCGAGATCTCGCGAAAGAACGGCTCCACGTGGTTGGTGCCCAGCACCACGATCGCGTCGTAGGCACGATCCGCCAGCTGTTTGAACCCCCACGCGGCCACGTGGCCGGAGTAAATGTAGCCCGCATGGGGCACAATAAGGGCCGCGGGCTCCGGGTCATAGCGCGGAGCCTCCGCGAGCAGTTGATCCACCATCTCCGTTAGCGCCCCCGGGTCCGCCGGGTAGAAAGCGCCCGCCACCGCAGGCTCCCGGATCTCCATCCTCACCCGTGCCATGTCCGCTCCTTTCTACATTAAGGGGCTCACCCCACCGCTTCTCCCCCCATGGCCCCATTCCGGATCGGCGCTTCCATGTCTATTCCCTTTTCAGGAACACTTAAAATGGGCACTTCGCTTCGCTCCGTGCCCTACTACAAACAAAGGGCTTTTCCTGTTCGTAGTAGGGCACGCAAGTGCCCGTTCTCTTTTTGTGAACGCTTAGATAGGCACTCCGCTTTGCTTCGTGCCCTACTACGAACAAAGGGTCTTTCCCGTTCGTAGTAGGGCACGTAAGTGCCCGTTCTCTTTTTGTGAACGCTTAGACGGGCACTTCGCTTCACTTCGTGCCCTACTACAAACAGAGGGCTGCTTTTCTGTTCGTAGTAGGGCACCTTAGTGCCCGTAATCTTTGTGAGCGCATGGAACGGGCACTTCGCTTGGATTCACGCCTCCATTCGCGAGTGGCCCTTCACAGGATCGCGATCTCCCAATCGACAATCATAACATCAGGCCGATTGGTTTCGATCCAGCGGACCGCGCTTTCCAGGATCGCATGGGTATGGCCGGCATCGTTGGAGATCGTCGCCAGGCCCAGGCGTGCGGATTGGGGGAAATCCTGATGGTCGATCTCAGCGGCCGCCACATTGAAGGCCTGACGCAGGTGGGCGATCAGGGATTTCATCACGCTGCGCTTGTCTTTGAGGGACAGCGCGCCGGGTAGATGAAGATCCACTGTGCACGTGCCAACGACCATGGGACGTATCCTCAGGAAGCATTCTTTGGGACGGAGGAGCCACTCCGGGCCACCTCGGGATCCTCCGCTCCTGAACGACTCTCCGCCCGCCGGAGAACGCTCAGGCGCTCCCGCCACGCCGGGATGCGGATCTGCTCCCCGGGAGTCAGATCCCCGGGTAGCGCCTCGATGGCGAGAAGGCTCCGGAACGCCTCCAGGATCGCCGCCGCCGCTTCTTCAAACCCCACCGGGCGGCCGACCGCCTCCTGAAGGGTCATCGCCCGTTGCCGGAGCCGCTCCGGATCCGTCCGGCTTTTAAGATAGACCGCGATCGCCGCGGGATCTCCCTCCAGGGGGAGCGAGCCATGCTGAAGAACCACCCCGCGATGGCGCCACTGGGCGCTTCCCATGATTTTCCGCCCGCCGACCGTCAGCTCATAATCCGTTGGCACTTCGAAACACACAAAGCCGTTCCCCCGGGCTGTCGGATCCAGCCGGGGGGCTAAGGCGACGTCCGGAACGCCCAGATGGCGCAGCGCCCAGGCGAAGGCCTCCGCGAACCGGCGGAACGTCTCCAGCACCCCACCCGCCGCCCGGGGATCCGACTCGGGAAAGACAACACTGTAAGTGAGCTCGCCGGCGTGGAGGATCGCCCGCCCGCCCGTCGGCCGGCGGACCACCTCCACGCCGTCCATCCGGCAACGGAACAGATCCACTTCCTCGACGGGCTGACGGCGCCCCAGGCTCAGGCAGGGCGGGTCCCAGCGGTAAAAGCGCACGGTGGGTGGGGCCCTGCCCTCCGCCACGGCCTCCGCGATCGCCACGTCGATCGCCATATTCGTCGCCCCATCCGCCGGGGGCGACCAGAGAAGACGCCAGCAGGTCCGCGAGAACGTCATGGACGGGAAAGGCGATCCTGCAGCCACTCGATCAGGACTTCCTCCAGCTCCCGACGGCACTCCTCGAGCGTCTGCCCGATCGCATAGACCTCAGGGTAGACCTCGATCTCACCATAGTAAGTGCCATCCTCCAGCTGGCGGTAACGGGCCTTCTCCATCGCCGCCTCAACCAGCGCCGAGAACATCGATTCTCTCCCGCCAGAGATGTTCCCCCTTCCCTCTCATTTTAACGCACTTGGGTTTTTCTCTCCGGACCTGGGGCGAACTTTCGGATCCTCCCGTCTGGGGGATTCCGGGTGGATGGGTTCACCGCCGGCGGCCTTCCCAGCCCAAAAAGCCGCTCACCGGGATGACGCCATCGGTCCGCGGGGGGTTCGCAGGCCGGGCTGGGGCCTTCGCCTCCCGGCTTAACCCCTGAACGATCTCCTGGGAGAGAGGAACATCCGCCCTCCTCGCGGATTCGGATTCCCCATTTATAACGGGACAAAGCGCTACAATAAATGGGAGACGATGAAGCCTGTGCTCATTTTCCTTTGGGGAGGGATCGGTGATCGCCTGCACCACGTTCTCGATTGTGGCCTTTGATCCCGCCCGTCAGGAATGGGGCGTGGCCGTGGCCTCGAAGTTCCTGGCCGCTGGGGCGGTGGTGCCCTGGGCCCGCGCCGGCGCCGGGGCGGTTGCGACTCAGTCTTACGCCAACACCCGTTTCGGTCCAGAGGGACTGGCGCGGATGGCCCAGGGGCTCTCCGCAGAGGAGACGCTGGCCGCCCTTTTAGCGGAAGATCCGGAACGGGAAAAGCGCCAGGTGGGCCTGGTGGACCGTCAGGGCCGCGCCGCGGCCTTCACGGGCTCCGAGTGTCTTCCGTGGGCGGGTCACCGCGTCGGCGAGGGGTTCTGCTGTCAGGGGAACCTGCTGGTGGACGAACGCACCCTGGAGGCGATGGCCGAGGCGTTCGTGAAGGCCTCGGGGGAGCTGGCGGATCGGCTGGTGGCGGCCCTGCTCGCTGGCGATCGCGCCGGCGGTGACCGGCGAGGCCGCCAGTCGGCGGCGATCCTGGTGGTCCGGGAAGGCGGCGGCTACGGTGGCTTCAACGATCGCTACATGGACCTGCGGGTCGACGATGATCCAGACCCGGTTGTGAAGCTGAAGGACCTGGTGGAGCTCCACCATCTCTATTTCGGAACCCCACGGCCGGAAGACCTTCTGCCGATCGACGAAGCCCTGGCCCGCGAGATCCAGCAGCTGCTGCGCCATGCGGGATATTATTCGGGCGAGATCACCGGGGTTTACGACGAAGCCACCCGCCGCGCCCTGGAGACCCTGTTCGGGGTCGAGAACCTGGAGGAACGCTATCAGCCGGGGGATCGCATCGACCGGACGGCCTGGGCGTTCCTCCGCCGACGCTTCGGTTTCCCGGAGGTCCGCGGATGAACGGACCCGGGCCTCTTCGGGCGGCGCCGCCCACCCTGCACCAGGCGCTGGGGCTGGTCCCCGGCTCGGTGATCGCCTTTGTCGGGGCGGGCGGGAAGACCACGATGGCCTGGCGGCTGCTCCACGAGCTCGGGCAGCCCGGAGCCCCTGCCGTGTGGACGACCACAACCCACATCGTGGAGCCGGTGCTCCCCGAGGGAACGGGGCTGCTCCTGGCCGAGGACCCTACGCCCGGGATGTTGCGCGCGCTCTTCCAGCGGCTCCCCCGCTGGGTTCTCAGCGCCTGTCGGGTGGAAGCGCTCCCGACGCCCCCGCAGGGACCTTACCCGGCTCATCCCTGGAAGCTCCGGGGGCTGCCGCCGGAACGACTGAACTCGCTGATCCCGAGGGTGCCGGAGGCAACCTGGCTGGTCGAGGCCGACGGGGCGCGTCGTATGCTCCTGAAATGGCCCGCCGATCACGAGCCCGCCCTGCCGACGGAGATCGACGCGGTGGCGGTGGTGGCCAGCCTGGAGGCTCTGGGCCGCCCCATCGGCACGGCGACGCACCGCGCCGAGCAGGCCATCCTCCATCTGGGCGGAGACCCGGAGGATCCGGTCACCCCCGAGTGGTTAGCCGCCCTGATCTGCCATCCCCGGGGCGGGCAAAAAGGAATCCCGCCGGGCGCGCGCCGTCTCCTGGTGCTTACCCGGGAGCGGACTCCGGATCCGCAGGCCTTCGAGGCCGTATGCGCCGCGCTGGGCGCTTCCCCCTTCGAGCGCATCATCGCGCTGGTGAACGGCGAGCCGGTATCCTGGGTTGTTTCCCCCAACGCCCCGGTGGCAGGGATCGTGCTGGCCGCCGGTGAGGGACGACGGTTCGGGGGGCCCAAGGCGCTGGCGGACTGGCACGGCCGTCCGCTGGTGCGCCACGTGGTCGCGCTGGCCCGGCGGGCCGGGCTGGATCCGGTGATCGTCGTGGTGGGCGCCCATGCGAGCCTGGTGCGGAAGGCGCTGGCCGGGCTGCCCGTGGACGTGGTGGAAAACCCGGCCTGGCCCGAGGGCATGAGCCGCTCGATCCAGGCGGGCCTTCAGGCCCTTCCCCCGCAGGTGGAGGCCTTCGTGCTCCTCCAGGTGGACCAGCCTCTGGTGCGCCCGCGCTGGCTGCGCCAGCTGATCGAGGCCCATCGAGCGACCGGGCAGCCCATGGCCGTCGGCACGGTGAACGGGGATCCGCGCCCTCCCGCGCTGTTCGCCCGCCCGCTGTTCCCCGCGCTGATGGAGCTCCAGGGCGATCAGGGCGGACGCGGGTTGATCCGGGCGTTTCCAGAAGCCGTCGCGCGGATCCCGGTCCCTGATCCGACATGGGTGATGGATTTCGACACCCCGGAAGCTTACCGGAGGATCGCCGAATCGTGAAATGCCTCCATGGGAGCGCCCTTTGTGGCGCCTCAACGGAGGTGACGATAGAAGCCATCCCTCACATCGATCATCCTGCATTGGAGCTATCCATCGATGGAACGACTGCGTTATCTTCGCCATCTGATCATCGACATGGACGGCGTGTTGTGGCGTGGGAAGCGGCCGATGGAGGGCCTCACGGACTTCTTCGACTTCCTGCGCCGCCGTGAGATCCGCTTCGTCCTGGTCACGAACAACGCCAGCCGCTCCCGGATGGATTACGTGGAGCAACTCGCCCGCTTCGGGGTGAGGGTGCACCCGGAGGAGGTGTTGCCCTCCTGCGACGCCACCGCGCTCTATTTGCAACAGATCGCCTCGCCGGGCGCCCGGGTTTTCGTGGTAGGGGAGAAGGCCCTTCGCGAGGCCATTGCGGCGGCAGGGTTCCAGGTGGTAGAGGAGGAACGGGCAGATTTCGTGGTGGTGGGCATCGATTGGGGGCTGACCTACGAGCGGCTGGCCCGGGCTGCCCGGGCCATCTGGAACGGCGCCCGCTTCATCGGAACCAACCCGGATCCCGTATGGCCCGGGGAGGATGGGCTCTACCCCGGCAATGGAGCGACGCTGGCGTTCCTGGAACGGGCGACCGGAGTCGCTCCCCTCGTGGTCGGCAAGCCAGAGCCCCTGATGTTCCGGCTCGCTATGGAACGGATGGGGGCGACCCCGGAGAACACAGCGGTCATCGGCGATCAGATCCCCACAGACATCGTGGGAGGGAAGCGGGCCGGGTTGACCACCATCCTGGTCCTCTCCGGCGCCACCACGCGGGAGATGCTGGCGGAAAACCTGGTGAAACCGGATTTCGTCTTCGCGGACATCCGCGAGCTGATGTCTGCCTGGGAGGCTGTTCTAACGGACGCTTCGCCCGGGCGGTAGAAATGCACCCTCTCTCCCCGCGGCCTCTTGGGCCGCGGGGAGAAGGTCAACGGCGTAACTCTTATCCCCAGCATGCGGACACCACCGCTCAGCGATTTCCATGCATCGCCAGCCCCTGAACGGAACCTGGCTTTTCCGCCCCGCGGGCGCTGAGGAATGGATGCCCGCCCGGGTCCCGGGCAGCGTCTACCGGGATCTGATGGCCGTCGGCCGCATCCCGGACCCGTTCCTGGAAGATCATCTCTCTCAGGTCGCCTGGGTGGCGGAGCGCGATTGGGAATATCTGCGAACGTTCTCGCTGGATCCGGCCCTCGCATCCGAGGAGCGGATCGAGCTGGTATGCGCCGGGCTGGACACCCTGGCCGAGGTGTTCCTGAACGGGGAGCGGCTGGGCGAAGCCCGGAACATGTTTCGCTCCTATCGCTGGCCGGTGCGCGAGCTGCTCCGCCCCGAGGGGAACGCCCTGCTCATTCGCTTTCGCTCCCCCCTGGCCTTCATTCGAGAACAACACCGACGCCGTCCGCTCCCAGCCATCTGGAACCCCGGGGCGGCTCACCTGCGCAAGGCCCCCAGCCATTTCGGATGGGATTGGGGGCCGGAGCTCCCCCCGATTGGCATCTGGCGCGAGGTTGCCCTGGAGGGCTTCTCCATCGCCCGCTTCGCGGACCTCCACATCCGCCAGCGCCACGAGGCCGGCCGCGTCGCGCTGATCCTCCAGGCGCGCATCGAACGCTGGGCGGATCTTCCGCTTTCCTTGAAAGTGATCCTTCATGGCCCGGAGGGGGACACCGTTCAATGGGAAGTTCCGGCGAAGGCAGCGGAAATCGAGATGGAAATCCCCATCGAGCGCCCTCGCCTCTGGTGGCCGAATGGGCTGGGGGAACAACCGCTCTATACGCTGGAAGCCGAGCTGTGGGCGGGGGAGCGCCGCCTGGACGGGCGACGGGAGGTTCTTGGGTTACGGACGATCGCGCTCCACCGCGAGCCGGACGCCTGGGGGGAGTCCTTCATTTTCGTCATAAACGGCGTCCCGGTGTGGATCCGAGGGGCCAACGTGGTCCCACCGGACGCGCGCAGCGCTTATGTGGAAACCGAACGGCTGGAACATCTGGTCCGAAGCGCCGCTGCCGTTGGGATGAACATGCTGCGGGTGTGGGGCGGCGGGGGCTATGGGGATGACCGCTTCTATATGCTGTGCGACCGCTATGGGATCCTGGTGTGGCAGGATTTCCCCTTCGCCTGCATGCTCTATCCGCTCGATGAGCCGGGCTTCCTGGAGGAGGTGCGGGCGGAGGTGGCGGAGAACGTGCGTCGCCTCCGTCATCATCCTTCGCTGGCCCTCTGGTGCGGCAACAATGAAATCGAGATGCTATGGCCCCTCTGGCGCTGGCAGTGGAGGAGGCGCCCCCGGGAGCTGGCCCGCCTGGCCGCCGCCCACGAACGGTTCTTCTACGAGCTGCTCCCCGAATGGGTGCGCGCGGAGGATCCGGATCGCCCCTACTGGCCAGGCTCTCCTTCCTCCGGAACCTTCCGCCAGGAGGTCAACCGGGATCGGCGGGGGGATGCCCACCTCTGGCATGTCTGGCATGGCCTCGCCCCCACCGTCGCCTACCGCGACCGGATCCCCCGCTTCGTCAGCGAGTTCGGCCTTCAATCCCTCCCTTCGAAGACGACGCTCCTCGCCTTCGGCCCGTCGAGCGAATGGAGCTTCAAACGGCCCACCATCCGTCGTCGGCAGCGATCCCCAGGAGGCAACGAGCGGCTGCTGTATTACCTGACGGAGCGATTCCGGATCCCTGAGGACTTTGAGGATCTGGCCTGGCTGACTCAGATCGTGCAGGCCGAGGCCGTGCGAAGGGCCGTGGAGCACTGGCGTCGCCATCGGGATCGATGCGGCGGCGCCCTCTACTGGCAGCTGAACGACGCCTGGATCGCTATCTCGTGGTCCAGTATCGATGGGTATGGACGCTGGAAAGCCCTGCACTACGCAGCCCGTCGGTTCTTCGCGCCGCTCGCCCTCGCCATCGAAACCCATGGCCCCCGGGTGGAGATCCTGGTGTTCAACGACACCCTTCAGGCCCGGGAAGGCCTCCTCCGCTGGTCCCTGGAGACCTTCGAGGGGACCCCACTGCTCCGCAGCGAGGAGCACGTGCGGGCGCCCCCCCTGCAAACGACCCTGGTTCGGGAAGTGGAGGTGGGGGCCTTCCTGCGGCGGCACGGCCGGGACATCGCGTTCGTGGTGGAGCCCGGGGAGGGCCTGGAGCCCCTGGGCGTTCGGGTGGAATTGTTCGCGCCGGAGAAGGATCTGCGCCTGCCGGATCCTCAGCTGGAGGCAGCGCTCCAGGCCGAGGGCGCGGAGATGCGAATCACGCTGCGGGCGCGCGCCCTGGCCCGTTTCGTCACCCTCTCGGTGGAGGGAGCGGATGTCGTTTTCAGCGATAACTTCTTCGATCTCCCCGCCGGCCGCGTTCGGTCCGTCCGGGCTCCTCTCCCTCCCGGCTGGACCCCCGAGGCGTTCCGTCGGGGCCTGCGGATCCGCACCCTGGCCGATGTCCGTCCAATGGGCCCCCGGTGGTGGGATCACCTGTATCGCCTTCGCCTGCAGGTTTCCCTGCGCTGGACCCTGGAGCGATGGCTCTACCGATGGTTCGGATAACGAACCCATACCGCCTGACAGTGCGGGGAGGGACCAGCCATGAATCCTTTCCCTTCCCCATCACACCTCAACCCACGGAGAGGTTTTTGAAGAGCAGGAGGCCCGCCACACCGGGAGTGGAGCCTCCCACCTCTTCGCAAGAGCCCCGAACCGAATGGGGTCCAGCGGAATCGTTACGAAAAGCCCGGGATAAGTCCTGTTCGGATTTGCCAGGGAGCGAATTCGGATTATAATAGCCTGTAAATTCCCAGGGATCGTTCCAGCCAAACGGATAGCAGCGGTGATGGAACCTCCATCCAGGGGGGCCGGGCATGCGTTGGATCGATCTTCGAGCTGCTCACTCCACCTGCAGGTGTCCTTCGCGGGGATAGGAAGGGAGAGCCTTCCCCGGTCCCCGCGTCTGTGGCATGGCTCCCCTTCTGGATCCCCGCAGCCTCCCCTGATTTCCACCCGCGCGATATTCCCTTCCTTCCAGGAACGCCTGGTTGCTTTTTGCTTTTGAGCTGCCCTGTTGTCCGCGCGCGCCGCAAGCTCAACGCAGCTCATCGAGCGATCTTTTATTTCGAGAAAGGAGGCCGCCATGGGGACGATCCTGAACGGACTGGAAATCGAGCAGCTGCAACAGCTGGTTGCCCAGGTGCGGGCGGATCCGGAGGCTGCCCGTTCTCTGAACCGCTGGACCGCGCGGGTTCGCTGGCTGGGCGGCTTCAAAGGACGAGCGTATATCCGGAATCACTCCTTCGTCATCGATGAACCCGCGGATCTGGTGGGCAAAGACGAAGCCCCCAACGCCGTCGAATATGTGCTGGGAGCCCTGGGGGCCTGCCTCACCGTGGGCTTCGTGCTGAACGCGACCAAACGGGGGATCCCCATCCGCAATCTGGAGATCGCCCTCGAGGGGGAGATCGATAATATCCTGACCTTTCTGGGATTGAGCACCGAGGGCCATCCGGGTTATCGGGAGATCGTCGCCAGGGCCTATGTGGATGCCGACGCGGATGAGGACACGCTGCGGGCCGTGTGGGAGGAGACGGTGGCCACCTCTCCGGTGGGCAATACCCTGGCCCGCCCGGTCACCCTGCGGCCCGAGCTCAGTCGGGTCGCGGCCTCTTAGCCCGCGGCAAGTTCGAGCGGCGGGGGGCTCTGCCGCCCCGCCGCCCAGGCCTTCAGACGCTCGCACAGGAGGAACCCGATGGGAACCGTGTTGAACGGCGTGGATGTGGAAGAACTACAGCAGCTCCTGGAGGAAGCGCGCGCGCATCCGGAGGCCGTTCAATCCCGGCGATGGGCCCGTTTCCGCTGGGAGAACGGCCTGAAGGGCCGCGTGTACATCCGCAACCAGTTCTTCATTGTGGACGAATCTGTAGATCGCTCGGGTCGAGAGGCAGGGCTCAGCGCCCTGGAATACGCCCTGGGCGCCCTCGGGGCCTGTCTCGGCCTGGGATTGATCTTTAACGCCACCCGCCGCGGTATCACGATCCGGAACCTGGAGGTGGCCCTGGAGGGCCATCTGGACAACCTCCTGCGTTTCCTCGGGCTGGATGGGGAAGGCCATCCCGGATATCGGGAGGTGGTCGTCAAAGCTTACGTGGATGCGGATGCGGATGAAGAGACCCTTCAGGCCCTCTGGACCGAGACGGTGGCGAACTCTCCGGTAGGGAACACCTTTGCCCGCCCGGTGGCCCTGCGGGCGGAGATCGCCACGGTCTCCGGATGGTGGTTCCGTTACACGCCGGAAGAGGATCAGACGCTCTCCGAGTCCCGTGGGGGGATGCCCTGTTAGGCGCGATCATGGCGTCCCTCGCCGGGATGGATGTCGCTCCACAGGCCGCACAGGCGGCCCTTCATTCTCTGTAGGAGTTACGCGGTTGGTTTTCTCCTGGGGGTTTTTGGGGGAGTCGCGCGCCGAAGGCGCGCGACTCCCCCCCAAAATATCTTTATCCCCCCTCCCCACGGCCCTTTGGGCCGTGGGGAGGGGGGATAAAGGGGGGTGGGGCCATTTTACCTCTTCTCGCGAGCCCCGAACTGCGTAACTCCTACTCTGTTACAAACCGGGGGCTTTATTTATCCCTCCTCCCCGCGCCGGTTCGCGGCGTGGGGAGGAGGGTAGGGGGGAGAGGCAAGCGCTGAACCGGAGGGGACACCGCCTGGATCGCAACAGAGCATTTTGAGCGAAATCCTCGTTCGAAGGAGGGAACGATGGCGCGCAATGGATTGTCGCTCTTTCCGGTCACTGTGGTGGGGAGCTGGCCGCGGCCCCCGTGGCTTCTGGAAGCCCTGCGAAAGCGCCATGCGGGCCAGATCTCTTATAAGGAATTCCAGGAGATCGCGGATCGGGCCGTCCTGGAAGCCCTCCACGCCCAGATCGAGGCCGGCGTGGAGATCGTGAGCGATGGGGAACAGCGACGGGACAACTTCTACTCGTTCGTTGTCGATAAACTGGAAGGGGTCCGGATGATGAGCGTGGCCGAGATGTATGACTACGCGGAGGATAAGTCGTTCTTCGAGCAGATCCTCCGCCAGCTGGACGTGCCGGCCTACGCCATCAAGACCCCGGTGGCGGTGGATCGGATCCGCCCGAAGATGCCCCTGGCCCTGGACGAGCTGGAGTTCCTGCGCCGGCACACGGACCGGCCGGTCAAGATCCCGCTCCCCGGCCCCTATCTGCTCACCCGGACCATGTGGGTGCAGGGGCTTTCCGACCGGGTGTATCCGACCCGCGAGGATCTGGCCCAGGATGTGGTGGCCATCCTGCGGGAGGAGATCCTCCGCCTGCGGGACGCCGGAGCCGATTTCATCCAGCTGGATGAGCCGGTGCTGACCGAGGTGGTGTTCCAGCCTCCGGTTCACAGCCGCACCTTCATGTGCGCCTCCCTCTCGGCCGCGGCGGAGGACCCGCAGATGGAGCTGGCCTGGGCCGCCCAGCTGATCAATCGGGTGGTGCTGGGCGTAGAGGGGGTGCGCATCGGCGTCCACATCTGCCGGGGGAACTGGACCACGCGGGAGGAGGCGTTGCTCACCGGGGATTACCGGCCCCTGCTGGGCACCCTGGAAGCGATGCGGGTGCAGCAATGGGTGCTGGAATTTGCCACCCCGCGGGCCGGTGACCTGGAGGTCTTCCAGGCGTGCCGGCAGAAGCGGGAGCTCGGCCTGGGGGTTGTCAACCCGCGCACCGCGGAGGTGGAATCCCCGGAGTTCATCATCGCCCGGGTGAAGGAGGCGCTCAAATACTTCGAGCCCCAGCAGATCTTCCTGAACCCGGACTGCGGCTTTGGGACCTTCGCGGAGCGTCCGGTGGCCACACCGGAGGTGGCCTTCCGCAAGCTCCAGGCCATCCGCGCCGCCGCGGAGCAGTTGCGTCGGGAATTCGGGGCGTAATGGGTGGGGGTGCCCCTGGTGGGCGCCCCCACAGCTGATGATCTGTGCCATAATGACAGGGGGCACATTTCACGTGCCCCCTGTCATTATGGCCACGGACGGAGGAACAGGATGCCTTCTCGACGTCCCCTCTCATTCCAGGAGATCATCCTTCGCTTGCAGGAATTCTGGGCGGAGCAGGGTTGCCTGATCTGGCAGCCCTACAGCGAAAAGGTGGGGGCCGGGACGATGAACCCGGCCACCGTGCTGCGGGTGCTGGGTCCCGAGCCCTGGCGGGTGGCTTACGTGGAACCCTCCTACCGGCCGGCGGACGGGCGCTACGCCGAGAACCCGAACCGGATGCAGTTACACCATCAATTCCAGGTGATCCTGAAGCCTGATCCCGGCAATCCCCAGGAGCTGTACCTGGAGAGCCTTCGCGCCCTGGGGATCGATTTCCGCCGCCACGATATCCGCTTCGTCGAGGACAACTGGGAATCTCCCGCTCTGGGCGCCTGGGGGCTGGGCTGGGAGGTCTGGCTCGATGGGATGGAGATCACCCAGTTCACCTATTTCCAGCAGGCCGGCGGCCTCCCCCTGGACCCGGTGGCCGTGGAGATCACCTACGGCCTGGAGCGGATCGCCCTCTACCTCCAGGGAGTGCCCTCCGTCTGGGATCTGGATTGGGACGGCGTCCACACGTATGGGGAGATCCTGAAGCCATCGGAGATTGAGCACTGCATCTATAACTTCGAGCTGGCGGACATCGAACGGCTTCGAGAGCTGTATCAGCATTATGAAGCGGAGGCCCGCGCCTGCATCGCTCGCGGCCTGGTGATCCCGGCCCATGATTACATCCTCCGCTGCTCGCACACGTTCAACCTGCTCGACGCCCGGGGGGCCATCGGGGTCACCGAGCGCGCCCGCTATTTCGCCCGCATGCGCGATCTGGCCCGCCAGGTCGCCCAGCTCTACCTGCAACAGCGAGAGCGTCTGGGTTATCCCTTCCTGAGGAAAGCTGCCCATGCCCCAGCCCCGGCGCCAGCGCCGGCTTTGCCGACCGTGGAGACGGCGGAAGATTTCCTTCTGGAAATCGGAACGGAGGAACTCCCGGCGCGGGATCTGGAAGCGGCGCTGGCCCAGCTCTCGGAAAACGCCCCGGCGATGTTCGCCGAGTCGCGCCTGGAGTATGAATCGATGGAGATCCACGGCACCCCGCGCCGCCTGGTCCTCTACGTCCATCGTCTTCAACCCCGCACGCGGCCGGTGGAGACATGGGTGAAAGGCCCGCCCGCCCATGTGGCCTTCGATGCGGAAGGCCGACCCACCCCTGCCGCTCTCGGTTTCGCCCGCGCTCAGGGGGTCCCTCTGGAGGCCCTCACCGTGCGGGATCTGCCCGAAGGGCGATACGTGGGGGCCCTGAAGCGCACCGAGGGGCAGCCCACCGTCGCTGTGCTAACCGGACTGCTGCCCCGCCTCATCGCCAGCCTGAAGTTCGAGCTGAGCATGCGCTGGAACGGCAGCGGCGTGGCCTTCTCTCGCCCCATCCGCTGGCTGGTTGCCCTCTACGGTCGCGAGGTGATCCCCTTCACGTACGCGGGGGTTTCCAGCGGCCGCGAAACCCGGGGCCCTCGTCCGAAGGGCTCGCCGGCCATCCGCCTGGAACAGGCGGCGGATTACTTCCCGGCAATGCGCCGGGCCCGCATTGTCGTCTCCGTGGAGGAGCGACGGGCGCGGATCCGAAAGGATCTGGAACGGCTCGCGGCGGAGGTCGGGGGGACGGTGCTGGAGGATCCCGAATTGCTGGCCGAGGTGGGGAATCTGGTGGAAACCCCGACCGTGCTGCGCGGGCGTTTCGATGAGGAAGCCCTGCGATTGCCCCACGAAGTGCTGATCACGGTGATGCGCAAGCACCAGCGCTACTTCCCGGTGGTGGGCCCGGACGGGCGGTTGCTGCCCTATTTCCTCGCTGTCCGCAATGGCGGCCGGCGAGGGCTGGAGATCGTCCGTCAGGGGAACGAGGCCGTGCTCCGGGCGCGGTTCGCCGACGCCGCGTATTTCTACGAGCATGACACCCGGCAGCCCTTAGAGGCCTTCCTGCCCCGCCTGACTACGCTGACCTTCCAGGAGCAGCTGGGCTCCATGCTGGACAAAACGCGCCGCCTGGAGGCGCTGGCCCCGACCATCGGGGCGATGCTGGGCCTGAACGAGGAAGAAATGCGCACCCTGGCCCGGGCGGCCCATCTTTGCAAAGCGGACCTCGCCACCCAGATGGTCATCGAGTTCACGGAGCTCCAGGGGGTGATGGGACGGGAATACGCCCGGCGGTGCGGGGAACCGGAGGCGGTGGCGGTGGCGATCTTTGAGCACTATCTCCCGCGCTTCGCAGGGGACGCTCTGCCCCAGACCCGGCCGGGGATCGCCCTGGGGATCACGGATCGCCTCGATTCCCTGGTAGGCCTCTTCGCCGTCGGGCTGGCGCCCACCGGCTCCGCAGATCCCTATGGCCTGCGCCGCGCAGCCTCCGGCGTGATCCAGATCCTCACCGCTCACCGTCTGCGATTCTCCCTCTCGAAGGCGCTGGCCGCAGCAGCCGCCATCCAGCCCGTGTCCGTGAGCTCCGACGCCCTGGAAGAGGTCCGATCCTTTGTGATCGGCCGACAACGGGTGGCCCTTCAGGAGGCTGGATATCGCTACGACGTGATCGAGGCGGCTCTGGCCGTCCGGGGGGATGATCCGGCGTGGGCGGCGGAAACTGCTGCCGGCCTGCAGCGGGCGGTGCAGCGCCCGGACTGGTCCCGCCTGCTGGCCTCTTACAGCCGGTGTGTGCGGATCCTGCGCAAGGCTGAAAGTGAGGGAAGCCGGCCATTCCCGGAGGTCGACCCGGCCTCCTTCCAGGAGGAAGCCGAGCGGCGCCTGTGGGAGGCCGTGCAGACGGCCCGAAGCCGGGTGCGGCCGGA
>JAEVEY010000119.1 GCA_016842045.1 Candidatus Thermoflexus sinensis
TAGATATCGAGCTGTAATGAGGAATGCCTGAGGCGCAAGGTTACAAGTAACTGGACCTGACTTTACTCCAGCCCCAAGAAGCCAGACAGGAGAAGAGGGCGGCCTTCCTGCTTGGCCTGACGCTTGAGGGCGGCCAGATGCCGCACCAGAGCCTCCAGATCGATCGAGGGGGAAGGGTTCACCACACCGCCGACGATGGAGACCGAAAGCTCCGGTGTCTGCACGGCCTCCGCAAACTCCTCCAGGATATGGCGGGCGACCGGGCTCAGCACATGAGGCTGGGTGAGAACCACGAAATCATCGCCCCCGATGTGGCCGATAAAATCCCGGGCCGGATCCCCATACCTCGCCATGACCCTTTCCAGAAGACGGGCGAAAGATTGCAATACGCGATCGCCTTCCCGGAAACCGTAACGATCATTGAATTCCTTAAAGCGATTCAAGTCAATATAGGCGATCCCGAAGGGCTGATCTCCCTGCAGGCGTTGACGGAGCTCTTTCTCGATCTCCGGATTGCCAGGGAGGCCAGATAAGGGATTCGTGGCCCGCTCCCGGCGGGAGCGACGCAGGTGCATCTCCACCCGGGCGAGCAATTCCGGGATCGCCACGGGTTTGGTGAGGTAATCATCCGCGCCCGCCTCAATCCCCCGCAATTTATCCTCGATGCGTCCCAGGGCCGTCAGCATCAGGACCGGAACGGTCCGCAGATGCCAGAGCTCTCGCAAACGCCGGCAGACCTCGAAGCCATCCAGACCTGGCAGCATCACATCCAGCAGGATCAGATCGGGCGGATCGCTTCGTGCTTTCTCCAAAGCAGTAGGGCCATCCCCGACAACCTCCACCCGGTAACGGGCGCTACGCAACACCGCAGCCAGCAATTCCCGCAGGGCGGCATCATCTTCGACCACCAGAATCCGGGCATCGGATTCGGACATCCGCAGGGATTCCTCCAGCCAGGATAGGGATCAGCTGGATGCTTCATCCGTTCCGGCACAGGCGAACAATTTCATCAATGGTGTCGTTCACAGAAGGCACCAGGCGATCCACATAGGCTTCCAGAACCTCCGCTTTTGGGCCAGGATGTGGGGCGACCCCAAACACAGTCAGGCGAATGGACATCCCAAGCTCATACAAACGGCGAACCGTGCGGAAGATCCCCTGGATCCCCTTAACGGAATCCTCCACCAGCACCACATGCCAGGGGAACTCCGCCCATTCTGCCAGAGGGCCCATCAGCGTCCCGATCTGCAGGGTTTCATAGGCGCTTTCTAGCGCCTGGGGTTCCGGGATCCCATCCACGGAAGCGATCGCTGAGGCAAAGGCGGCCATCCCGTGGATCAGGTGGGGCTTGGTCGGGTTCTCCTGCAGCCCCACCGTCTCGGCCAGCCAGAACAGGCGACCCAGGCCCACCGGCGGCCAGTCCTCCAGCTCGACCCGTCGGGCAGCCAGCTCCGCCTCAGGGGAATAGACGGGCCGCGGAGGAACAGGCCCTTTCAGGGGCGGACGGGAAGGTCGCGAGGTATAAAAAGCAGGGGCCAGGCGCCCTTCATACCAGACATGGATGAGCGCTCGCGCCCCCTCGTGGGTTAGCAACGGCTGATCCTCCTCCAGCAATCCGCGAGGAACCTCAATGGGGGCAGGCTGGCCGTAAGCCTCCTGATAGGCCCGGCTGCCAACCATCCGGGCCTGGAAGACAGCGGTGGTGGGGCACGAGAGGCTATGGGTATCCATTAACAGGACATTCAGCAAAGCCTCCAGCGCCTCAGAACGCGGGAGCTGGGGCAATGCCTCACGACGCCAGAGCCGCAATGCCGCCTGGGAAGGCCGTTCCCCAGGTTGTGCGGCCTCGCCAGCGGCTTTCACCCAGGCGACATAATCGGGGCGGATCCGTGTGCCATCCAGGGCCCGTTCCGACAGGCGTGCCATCGCTTCCTCAAAATCCGGGACGATCCAGCGCTCATCGAGGCGTGCAGCCTCCAGCAACAACCCGGCGAGACAAATCGCTGTCGAATCCCACTCGCTGGTCACCCCGGAGGCCTCGAACCATTCGATATCCGCCTCAGTCGGCAAGGGGAGCTCCCATCCCAGGCGCCGGGTGAACGTCTCCAGCGTCGCCGGGATCCCGCGCTTATACCCCACCGGGAGAATGAGGACATCGTCGATGTCAAGCAGGAGGACGACCGGCATCGTGTCTTCCCTCTAATGTGGTGGAGTGTAGAGGACGCATCCTCCGCGCGCCCCTTACATCCTGAAACCACTTCTCGCCCTTCCGATAGCTCCCGAACAAATTCCCCGGATGAGAGAATCGGGGCATTTGTTCAGGATCCAGTATGAAACCTGAGAATGATTCTATCCCCGCATAACCGGGATGCACAAAATCCCTGATACGGCTCATCCGAGATCCCCGAAAAGCCTTCCGGGGCGGGCCCCACGGAGGGCTTTTTCCCTTCCATCCGGATGAGGCCGGGAATGGGGGGAGAGCAGGGTATAATCGATTAAACCTGTTGCATCCTGACAACAGGGGAATGGAAGGCAGGGCAAATGAGGCAACCGATCAGGCGGGTATAATATTCATAGGAGTTACGCAGTTGGTTTTCTCCTGGGGGTTTTTGGGGGAGTCGCGCGCCTTCGGCGCGCGACTCCCCCAAAAAATATATTGATCCCCCCTCCCTCGCGAGCCCCGAACGGCGTAACTCCTAATTCAATTGGGCGAGGAGGGGATGCGTTGTTAAACTCAGAATTGGACGGGGATCGAGGGCCCCGGTCCAGCCTCCGGGGAGAGGCCCTTCATGCCCTCGACTGAAAACAGCGGGCCGGTGGCGGAACTGGCAGACGCGCGTGGCTTAGGACCACGTGGGGAAGACCCGTGCGGGTTCGAATCCCGCCCGGCCCACCTG
>JAEVEY010000130.1 GCA_016842045.1 Candidatus Thermoflexus sinensis
TGGAGCTGATCCCGCCGGTCGTGTGGATGGTGGAGGGTCCGCAGGGCTGGCATTTGCAAGTGCGCACGCAATGGCGAAGCGAGCTCGGGGCCAGGACCTCCGGCTGGCAGGTGCGTTTGAGGGCCCAGGGGATGGAGATCCCGCTCGAGCGGGCTATCCCCATGCCGGAAGCCTGGATCCAGGGTCCCGGATGGTTGACGGAGCTCTGGATTAGCCCACCCCTTTCGGGTGGACGCCCCGCCCTGGGTTGGGTGGAGGTTCTGTATGAGGGTCATCAGCTCAGTCGGCGTCCTGTCTGGATTTTCCCAGGAGACGTCTGGTGGAATTATGGGTGGCTCTTTCTCAATCGGTTTGATCGTTAAGACAAAGCGGGGGCGCTCCCTGGGAGTTCGGATCGGAGTGGTCCTCGCCACCGCTGCGGCCTTCTGGGTCGCGCTGGCTCTGATGCCCCGGGACCTGGCGCTGTTCGATGAGAAGCATGTCCTCTGGCAGGTCAGTTCCTATGGCTGGGTGGAGGTCGCCCGCAATCTCATGCGGGATAGCCATCCGCCGCTGTATTACTGGCTGGTGAAGGGCTGGCGGGAGATCGGGGGCTTCGATACACCGTGGGCTTATCGGTTTTTTTCGGTCCTGCTGGGGCTGCCCACCCTTCCGCTGGCTTTCCAGGTCGGGCGTCAGTGGGGCGGCCACCGGCTGGGCCTGGCCCTCGTGGCCGCCTTGATGCTGAACCCGTTTTTTCTATTTCTGTTGATCCTGATTCGAATGTATGGGCTGGTGGTGACCCTGGGGGCGCTGCTGACCTTCCTGTGGTTCCGCCTGCTGCGGCGTCCCACAGCGGCTCTGTGGAGCGCCTGGGTGCTGACCCAGGGGGCGCTGATGTTCACCCATTATTATGGGCTCCTCCTGATCGGGGCCCAGTGGTTGATCCTGATGATCCGCCGGCCCCGGGGATGGATCGAGAGTGCCCTGGCCTCCCTCCCGTTCATGGCCGCCTTCGGCGGGTGGCTTGCTCAGGCTTATGCAGGCAGCCTGGAGCACACAGTTCGGCAACTCTCGGCCATTCCGGTGCGCCCGATGCCCTGGGCCGTCCTGGGGCACCTCTGGGCCAGCCTCCTGGTCGGCCCCCTGGCGGATGGGCGGCTGGCGCAGCTCATTGCCCTGGCAGCAGGGGTACTCCTCGGGTTTTCCCTGCTTCTCCCTCGCCGATCCAGAAGGCTTCAGGGCTGGGGTGACCGGGTGGCGGTGGCCCTGCTTCCCCCAGGAGTCGGCGCCCTGCTGGCTCTCCGATGGCCCTTCTTCGCCGCCCGTTACTTCGCCATGTCCGTGGTCCCGCTGCTCACCTTCATCGCGGCCATCATGCTTCGGGCTCGATGGAAATGGACCTTCTCCCTATGGGTCCTGC
Source organism: Candidatus Thermoflexus sinensis (assembly GCA_016842045.1). Lineage (GTDB taxonomy): Bacteria > Chloroflexota > Anaerolineae > Thermoflexales > Thermoflexaceae > Thermoflexus > Thermoflexus sinensis. The sequence continues at coordinate 1,403 of JAEVEY010000130.1, forward strand.
CCGGCCTCATAGGGCTCACCAGCTTCCCGGCGTTGACAGCCATTCCGCTGGGCCTGGAGAGCGAAAGAATGTTTAAGCCTTTGGCCGCTTTGGTGACTTCGGAGCCCATGCTGGTCCAGGCTCGCTGGCACATGCTGTGGGACGGGCGATCCGGTTTCTTGAGCTATGAGTGGTCGGATCCATTGCAACGTGCTCAGGTGATCGATCGCTCTCCCTCTTTCTGGTTCATCGGGGTCACCATTTATCGGGCGGATTGGGAAGGCTGGCTCCAGAGCCTGCAGGCCACCCACCTGATCGATTTCCAGGCGGAGTTTCCCCACCCGATCCCTGAATATGGGGCCAGTGTGTTCCATCTGGTCCGTAAGGTCCCTGTGGTCCGATGGATGGGTTTCGGAGCCCGATGGACCAATGGGATCGAGCTGCGTGAGGTGGGCTGGACGCAGGAGGCCGTCGAGCCGGGCCATTCCGTGCAATGGCCCTTGAGGCTCTCCACGGATCGGCAGCTGGATCGGCGGTGGACCCTCTTCGTGCACCTGGTGGATGAGGAAGGCCGGCTCTGGGCCAACTGGGACGCTGAGCCGGATCCTCCGACGGATCGCTGGGTTCCGGGTTTGGTTTACGAGATCGGGCGGAGCCTTTTGATTCCCCGCTTTGTGCCCCCGGGGCGCTATCGGGTGAGCATCGGCTGGTATGAGACAGGGACGCCGGGCTTCCCCCGGCTTCCTCTGGTTGGAGGGGGGGACATTCTGGCTCTTGGATGGATTGAGGTCCGCGGGGCTCCGGAGCCGGTCCGCTGGGGAACCCGATCCTTCGGTTCCATCGAGCTGCAACCGCCAGAGATATGGATCGCTTCCGCCCCGGATGGGGCTCGGGTGTGGGTTCAGGTTTCATGGCGGGCTCGAGAGCCCACACTGTTCGCGGTGTGGGATGTTGCCCTGACCGCCCCGGAGGGTTCCCGTCCGCTTCAACGGCTCTATCCCGTTCCCGAAGGGGCGGTCCTTCGATCCGGCTGGGTGACGGAGGTCTGGACTGGTCCGGCGCGCAGGGGAAGCCGGCCCGCGCTGCAATGGGTGGAGATCCGATACGCCGGGCGGGTCGTGGTCCGGCGTCCGGTGTGGATCTTCCCTCCCTACGTATCCTGGAGCTATGATTGGCTGTTCCGAAATCGAATCGCTCCGTAAACCAGGCCTCGTCCTGCGTTCGATGTCCAGGACCTCCTGCGCTTCCTCCAACCCTTCGGGATAGATCGCGAGTCCGGTCCATGGCGCCCTCACAGGCCTCCCGCTTTTTGCCTCGCATTGGCTCCGGGAGTAACATGTGACCGGCTGGTCATATGACCAGGTGGTCACATCAAGGGGGCGGCATGCCTCGGGCGACCTTCTTCAATTTGCCGGAGGAGAAACGGGCGCTCATCCTTCGAGTGGCGATGGAGGAGTTCGCCGCCCATCCCTTTCCCCGCGCCAGCGTGAACCGGATTGTGA
>JAEVEY010000041.1 GCA_016842045.1 Candidatus Thermoflexus sinensis
ATCTGGAAGACCCGGAAACCCCGAGAAGGATTTGCCTTTCACGCGGAGTTCGATTATGATAGGGGCAACGGCGCTGCCGGTTTTGCGGCAGGGGCTTTTCGCAAGAGGGCGCTCTCCGTAAGCCGGGAGAGCGCCCTTTTTAACTTCCATGGAGGTTTGACCCATGCTGCAAGAGCGTCTGACCGTTCAGGACAATATGGTGGTGACCCTGGCCTATACCCTTCGCCTGAAGGACGGTCGGGTCGTGGAGTCTTCCGAAGAGAGTGAGCCCATCACCTTCATTCAGGGCGCTGGAGAGATCCTCCCCGCCTTAGAGGAAGCCCTCTATGGGATGGCCGTGGGGGAGGAGAAGGAGGTCTGGCTGGCTCCCGAGGATGCCTATGGGCCCCGGCGGGCGGATGCCTACCAGGTGGTTCCCCGCAGTGAGTTTCCAGAGGATTTCCCCCTGGCCCCGGGCGTCGGCCTGTATGTCTATACGGAGACCGGTGAGGCTTTCCCGGCTTATATCGCCGAGGTCGGCCCGGACACGGTGACCCTGGACTTCAATCATCCCCTGGCAGGGGAGGAGCTCCACTTCACCGTGAAGATCCTGGCCCTGCGCCCTGCGACCCCTGAGGAGCTGGAGCACGGCCACCCCCACGAGTGAGGTGCAGGTTTCCCTCGGGATTTGGGGGCCTGACCGGGCGCCTCTCCGACGCCCGGCCAGGCCCCCAACCTCCGGAGCGCAGATCTATTGCTCCTTCCAGATTTGATTTTTGGTTTTGGTCCCATGGGGATTGGGGGGCGAGCCGGGCGCCGAAGGCGCCCGGCTCGCCCCCAAAATCTCTTTTATCCCCCCTCCCCACGGCCCGGCCCTTTGGGCCGTGGGGAGGGGGGATAAAGGGGGGTGGGGCCATTGGCCCACACCATCTCACATCCTCAAAACAAATCTGGATGAAGCACTATTCCCTTATGATGAGGAAGGGAATCCCAATGGGGGCTTCATCACCAGGGGATTCCCATGTGATTGCTTTTCACTGGACCCTGGATCGGGCTCGGTCGGGGGGCGTGCCATCTGGGTGTTCTGATGCTGCGAGGCGAGCCTTAGAGGATTTCCTCCACCGCGTGATGCCCTCGTCTGGACACTTCGGGGGATTACTCGTTTATCCAGAGCCCGGCTTTTCATGCCCCTCCGCCATTGGGCACCTCGTTAGCCGAAGAAAGACACCTGGGTAGCCCATTGCGTTAAAATATTCGGCGCAGAGAATACGGAATTGCTCTGTTCCAAACTGGGGCCCCACGCCGCGAAGCGGTGTGGGGGGAACAAACGCGGAACCGGAGCGGACCCCGCCAGGATTGCAACAGAGCGATGGAGACTATTTTTGACCCCAGGGCGCCGACATGGCTTTCTCGCTGAGCGAGCTTCAGATCCGTCGTTATGCCCGGCATATTGTGCTGCCCGGAGTGGGGGGGCGAGGGCAGCGCCGGCTCCTCCAGAGCCGGGTTCTGATCATTGGCATGGGCGGCCTGGGCTGCCCGATGGCACTCTACCTGACTGCTGCCGGGGTGGGCACTATCGGGATCATTGACGACGACGTGGTGGATCTCAGCAACCTCCAGCGGCAGGTTCTTTTCCGAACCGAAGATGTGGGGCGCCCCAAAGCCGAGGTCGCCCGGGAGCGCCTTCAGGCCCTCAACCCGGATGTCACAGTGATCCCCTATGTGGAGCGGTTCACGGCGGCCAACGCGCGCCGGCTGGTGGCAGCGTATGATCTGGTTCTGGATGGAAGCGATAATTTCCCCACCAAATACCTGGTCAGCGATGTCTGTGTTTGGGAGGGCAAGCCGCTGATCTGGGGGGCCATTTTCCAGTATGAGGGTCAGATCGGCATGGTGCCTCCAGGAGGACGGCCGTGCTATCGTTGCCTCCTGCCCACCCCGCCGCCTCCCGATCTGGTTCCGGATTGTCAACAGGCCGGGGTCTTTGGGGCGCTCCCCGGGATCATCGGCGCGATGCAGGCGTTTGAGGCGCTGAAGTGGCTGCTGGGCCTGGGCACATCCCTGGCCGGCCGCCTCCTGGCCTTCGACGGGCTTCAGGCGGAATGGACAGCGGTTCGGGTGGAGCGCCGTCCGGATTGCCCGGTATGCGGCGATCATCCGACGATCTTCGAGCCGGTCGATTACGAAGTGTTCTGCGGGATCTCCCGCTGATCGCTCTCCTCTTTCCCCAGAGCTCAATAACTTTCGCTGGAGCAAGATTTTAATGGAGCGAGGGATCGTATTACTTCTGACTGCCTATCTGCTGGGATCGTTTCCTACTGGATGGATTGTCGTTCGGCTGCTCACGGGTCAGGATGTGCGGCGGGTGGGCAGTGGGCGGACCGGGGGGACGAATGCAATGCGGGCCGGGGGGCTTCCGGCTGGCCTGCTGACCGGCCTGGGAGACCTGCTGAAGGGGGCGCTGGCGATCATGCTGGCGCGCGCGTTGCTCCCGGACCAGCCGATCGCTGAAGTCATCGCGGGATGGCTGGCCGTGGCCGGCCATAACTGGTCGGTCTGGATGGGATTCCGGGGTGGGGCTGGCACGGCGCCTAACATCGGGGCAGCCCTTGCCCTCTGGCCTCCTTCCGCCGCCGTGCTGTTGCCCATGGTTCCCCTCGCTGCCGCCCTGACCGGCTACGCCTCCCTCACTTCTATGGTTCTGGCCCTCACGATCCCGCTGGTCTTTGCGCTGCGAGCGGTTCTCTTCCACGGACCATGGGTGGAGGTCCTGTATGGGCTGGGCACGCTGGGGATGGTCGCCTGGGCCCTGCGCCCGAATTTCCGGCGTCTCCGGGAGGGCACCGAGCCCCGCCTGCGCATCTCGATGCGGCCGACGCATTCCATAAGGATTCCCCAATAAGCTGGGAAGAGGAGGACTTCTGCGATGCCTCCGCCGGGCTGGGAAACTCTGGATGGCCTCTCCATCGGGGCCTATCGGATTCGGGTCCAGGAGGATGGATCTTCCGGGATGGCCGGACAACGCTATCTGGCTTTTCACCTGGAGCGGGAGGGGATTCGCTCCGATCGACCGGTTCTGCGGGGCCTTTATGCGGAGCCCCGCCCCCGGCCGATCCCGGGATGGCTGGATGGCTTCTTTCGGAACCCGATCATTTTCCAGGGAAAGCAGGTAGAGCTCGACGAATCCGATCTCCAGGCCTTCTTCCAGGCGATCGGCCGTCTGATCCCGCCGGGCGGATGGCTGGCCCTGGCCTATGAAACCTTCGGCGAAACCCAGGCGATTCATCAGGAAACCGAGCAAGCGCTCCGGCTGGGGATCCCTCCGATCCTGACGCCGCTGGGGATGTGCCTGTTCTACGCCCGGTGCGCCTTCCCCATCCGGGACTGGTCCATCGCGGAGGGATGGCGGGAAGGGCCGCGCAAGCTCCAGGGGTTCAAGCCCCGGGAGGCGGCCCATCATCGGCGGCGGGTGGAGGATTTACGGGAGGAGATCCAGGCTTTCCTGCGCCGCACGGAAGGATCGACCCGGCCGGAGTTCATGCGCGCCCGGCGTCGCGCGGAGCAGCTGCTCGCTATATAGGCTTCTCCCGTGGTAGGACAACTGCGAGCAGTTGTCCTACGGCGTTCCCAGGAAGAACTGGGCGGTCATCCGCGACATATCCCGCATGATGCGAACCGCTTCTTCCCACTCCAACAACAGGGGACGATGCAGGAAGACCACCAGCACGTAATCGGACTGGCCGGCCATGACGATCCCCGCATCCGCGCGCGTTTCGTTCGTCCATCCCGGTCGGCGGGCGAAAGGGAGGCCAGGGGGAAGGCCCGCGGCCAGGAGCGTCGGCTGGCCCTGAGCATCCACCAGGCGATTCTGAGCCATCGCTTCCAGGATGAACTGACACTCGGCCGGCTCAATGGCCCCCTCAGAGACCAGCGGCAGGGGGCCGCCATTGCGCGCGCACTGGTAAAGCATCTCCAGCAGCACCCCCATGTCCTCCGGTGTGGTCTGCTGTTGAGGATCCGGATGAGTGGGGAGATCCGGGCGGCTGTTCGCTGGCGTGACCACGGCCGGCGGGGCGCCGGGCTGATCGAAGGGCCAGGCGATGAAGGAATTCACCAGGCCCAGCTCCCGAAGGAGCGCGGTGACCTGCTCCGCCCCCTTCGCCGGGTCGCCCTCCCCCAGATCGGCGAGGAGCTCCCGGAGGGCAGACAGGGCGGCTTCATCCGTCAGCATCTGGAACACCCGGGCGCGGCGGGCTTCGTCGTGCGCCAGATCCCGACTTCGGGCGATGGCCAGGGCCACGGGCAGGCGCATCACCCCGACGCCGGAGAACGCCAGATCCCCATTGCGCATCCAGGTTTGCCCGCTTCGCAGATCCTTCACGAAGATGCCAGCGGTGCCCTGGAATGATTGGAGATAGGCTTCAAAGAACCGCCCCAGCGCCGTCAGGGAGAGGGCGGGCGCGGGCTTTTCGTCCACCACCAGCGTGACCTCGCGGGGGGTCGCCTGGGCCAGCGCGGCCTGGAGCCGCTCGGCGGAAAGGCTGATGTTCAGCACATAGCCCGGCCGGCCCGGGAGGAACGTAAAGCGCTCCAGATCCGGCTGAGGCTCTACCGGCGGCTCGTCATACCGTCGGGCGACCTCCAGCAGCCAGAGGCGGATCTTCTCCGGGGAGACCTGAATGGAGACGGGGAGATCGCGTGGGGGCGGTGGCTGGCGGAACAGGAACTGCAGGAAGGCCACCGGGCGCTGGCGCTCCACCAGGGCTTCCCTCAGGAGCTCCCGGCTGGCCTCCCGATCCAGCCGCACTTCCAGATCCACCGGATCCAGCATCAGGATCTGATCGCGATAGTGAACCGAAAGGGGAGTCTTCAGGGCCTGCTCCACGGCATCCAGAGCTTCTTCCAGGGAGCGGCCACCCACCGCCAGCCCGGCTACCGTCCAGGTGCGCGGGATTCGATGAAGCTCCTGCTGGAAGAGCGCGAACTGCCAGATCAGAAATCCCACCACCAGCCCCCCAACCCCCCATGCCATCCATCGGTTCAGGGAACGAAGCATCGATGGGACCTCCTGAAAGGTGCAAGGTGCAGAAGGGACGCGGATCCTCAACATCCCCGACGCGCCCCAAAATCCTGCCCGCCCGGCTTCCCCGGGCTCTCCCCCCATTATATCCAACGCGCCGGGCGGATCGGACCTCCGCATCCCTCCACCCCGACCGGAAAGCCTGTGTTCCTTTCTTGCCCCCAGAGCGGTGAGGATGGGAGTTCGTGGCAGGGTGGTGCGCCGGGCCAGGGGATGCTCCCCTCTGCGCGCCGCCAGGGGATGTGGAGAGCGGTCAGGGACGCCCCCGTTTCTTGACGGGAGACAAGGTAAGTGATAAACTTTCCCCAAGGAATTTAAACTTAACTTTAAGTTTATATTTGGAGCCACAATGGGCAACGTGCCGGAGATCCAGGGGTTGCATCACGTGACCGCCATCGGGGGCGATCCGCAGGGGAATGTGAGGTTTTACCGGGAGGTCCTGGGATTGCGTCTGGTCAAGCGCACGGTGAACTTCGATGATCCGGGGACCTATCACCTGTATTACGGGGATGCCCTGGGGCAACCGGGGACCCTGCTCACCTTCTTCCCGTGGCCGGGGGCGCGCCTGGGGCGGGTGGGAACGGGTCAGGTGGCCACGACGGCCCTCACGATCCCGGAGGCCGCTATCGGTTACTGGGAGGAGCGATTGCGGGCTTACGGGGTGGGGATGGAGCGCATCACCCCCCGCTTTGAAGAGGAGGAGGTCGTCCTGCGATTCCAGGACCCCGATGGTCTGTGGCTGGAGCTGGTGGCGCATCCGCAGGCGGAGGTGCGACCGGGATGGCCGGAGGGGCCGGTTCCACCGGAATTTGGGATCCGGGGCCTTCATACGGTGACGATGCTGGAGGCCGTCGTTGAGCTCACCCTTCGCTTCCTGATGGAGGGGATGGGGTTTCGTCTGGTGCGGGAGGAAGGCGATCGAATCCGCCTGGCCATCGGGCCGGGCGGGCCGGGGGCCTGGGTGGATCTCCTGGTAGATCCCCGGGCATCCCGCGGCCGTGTGGCGGTGGGGACGGTGCATCACGTGGCCTGGCGGGTGCGCAACGATGCCGAGCAGGGCCTGGCGGACGCATCTTCAGGCGCTGGGCCTTTATGTGACGCCGGCGATGGATCGGAAGTATTTCCGCTCCATTTACTTCCGTGAGCCTGGCGGCGTGCTGTTTGAGATCGCCACGGATCCGCCGGGATTCACCGTCGACGAAGCGCCGGAGCGCCTGGGGACCGGGTTGATGTTGCCGGCCTGGCTGGAGCCCATGCGGGGGGAGATCGAGCGGGCGTTGCCGCCCCTGACGGTTCCATAGGGTGACGATCCACGAAGGAGGCGCGAACCCATGAACGAACAATTGCCGCAGGACACGCACATCGGATATGTCCATCTGCAGGTTCGCGATCTGGGGCATTCCCTGGCGTTTTACCGCGATCTTCTGGGGTTCCGGGAGATCGAGCGCGAGGGGTCCACGGTGCTGCTTTCGGCCACCGGATCGCCGCCCCCGGCGCTCGTGCTGACCGAGCGTCCGGGGGCACGGCCCAGGCCGCCCCGGACCACCGGGCTCTATCACGTGGCCATCCGGTTGCCCACCCGGCGCGATCTGGCCCGGGTGTTCCGGCGGCTGTTCGAGCATGAATGGCCTTTCCAGGGTTTCTCGGATCATGGCGTGAGCGAAGCGCTCTATCTGTCGGATCCCGATGGAAACGGCCTGGAGCTCTACCGGGACCGGCCGCGGGCGCAGTGGCCCTGGCGGCAGGGGCGTCTGGCGATGGTCACGAAGCCCCTTGATGTGGAAGATCTGCTCCGCGAGGCAACCGCCGATCCCTGGGATGGGCTTCCGGCAGGGACCGACATCGGTCACATCCATCTGCATGTCGCGGATCTGGAGGAAGCGGAGGCGTTCTACAGCGGGATCCTGGGGCTGACGGTGACCCAGCGGGATTATCCGGGGGCCCGCTTCTTCGCGGCAGGCGGCTATCACCACCACATCGGAACCAACACGTGGGCGGGGCGGGGAGCGCCGCCGCCTCCACCGAATGCCGTGGGCCTTCGGGCGTTCACCCTGGTGGTCCCGGACGAGGGGGCCTGGGTGGGGATCCGCGAACGGGCGCGGGCGGCCGGCCTGCCCGTTCGGGAAAGCGCTGGGGTGCTCTTCCTGGAAGATCCCTCTGCCAACCGCCTGCGGGTGACGCTGGAGCATCGGTTCGTTCCTGAGGAACCGGATTGAGGGCTTTCGGTTAGTGCTCCCTCCAGATTTGATTTTTGGTTTTGGTCCCCTGGGGGTAATCTCTTTTACCCCCCTCCCCACGGCTCTTTGGGCCGTGGGGAGGGGGGTAAAGGGGGGTGGGGCCATTGGCCCACACCCTCTTATATCCTCAAAACAAATCTGGACGAAGCAGTAGTGGGACGGCCAGCGAAGATGGCCGTCCCACTACCCGAACTTTATCAACCGCGAAAGTCTTAAGATCGCTCTTCTCAGAATTCGCTTTTGCCCGGGAGGAGACGATATCATTCGCGAGTCTTCTTTCTCAGGGGCAGGAGGAGGCCGGGTCGGGGTCCGCTGGATCGGATCCCGCCCGGGGGGAGCGCAGACTTTCCGGACCCTGCGCTCCCCCCGGGCCAATGCCCGGGAACATCACTCCATACATCACGGAGGTGCACGATGGAGCTCCTGTTCCTCATCGGCCGGATCATTGTCGGGATCTATTATCTGTTCAATGCGGCGAACCATCTGATCATGGGCACCGGGCAGCTCACGCAATATGCGCAGTATAAAGGCGTGCCCGCGCCGCGGCTGGCCGTTATCGTGTCGGGGATCCTGCTGCTGATCGGGGGCCTGAGCATTCTGTTGGGAGTCTACCCGGGCATCGGGGTGCTCAGCCTGGTGATGTTCTTCGTGCCCGTGATGTTCAAGATGCACAATTTCTGGGCCATTCAGGATCAGCAGCAGAAGATGATGGAGATGGTGAACTTCACCAAGAACCTCGCGCTGATGGGGTCGGCGCTGATGTTCCTGCTCATTGAGCGCTGGCCCTTCAGCCTGCTCCCCCAGCTGTGGCCGTAAACCGGATCGGATGGGAAGGGCGCGCCGGAGGCGCGCCCTTCCCATCTTTCGGACGATTCGTCTGAAGGAAGCCGGGGCGTCCTGCTTTGCGCTCCTGCAGAGGGAAGAGAGAAAAAGGAGGGGGGAGGGAGCGATGGCCTTCTATCTGGTGCGCGCGCGGTTACGGATAGCGCGGGTGATGGAATTGCGAGCCCGGCTGGATCGGGGGGAGTTCCGATCCATGCGGCCGTTCGGCCCTGCCCTGACGGCCGCCCTGGAGAACGCTCGCTGGGATCCGGAAGCGGGCGAGGCGGTGTGGGAGGAGGAGGATTATTGTTCCCCGCCGCTGGCGATGGAACGCGCCGCTGTCCTCGATCATTATTTTGAAGACCTTCGAGTGGAGCGGGTGCCGTCCGGCGAGGGATGGCGTCGGATCGCCGGGCTCCCTTCGCTGTGGGATCAGCCGTTCGTCCAGAACCCTGATGTCCTCCCATGGGAAGGGGAGGGCCCGGCGTGCGATCTCACCACTGGCCTGTGCAGCTAAGGCGCTCTTCTGGGAAGGGGAACGTGGCAGGTGCATCCTGGAAGCTCCTCTTCCCTCATGAAGGGGAATTTGGGGCCGGCGGAAACTTTTTCTGATCCTTGCAGGAAAGGAGGGAGCCATGCTGGAAAACCTCTTTATGCCCTACCGGGATCTCGGCCTGTTGATCCTGCGCCTCGCCCTGGGCATCATCTTCCTGGTCCATGGGTGGCCCAAGCTCAATCCGAACTCCCCGATGAAAGGCACAGCCGGCTTCGCAGGATTCCTGAAGCAAATGGGGGTGCCGTTGCCGGGCCTCTTCGCCTGGGTAGTCGCCCTGCTGGAGACGGTGGGCGCGGCGCTGCTCATCCTGGGGCTGGGGACGCGGATCCTGGCCCTGGGCTTCGCCATCGATATGCTGGTGGCCGCCTTCGTCGCCAAACGCGGGTTTATGAAGGTGCCTTTTATGGCCCAGCAAACCACCGGATGGGAGCTCGACTTCGCCCTGCTGGCTGCATCCCTGGCCCTGCTGTTCCTGGGAGCGGGGTCCATCGCGGTGGATCCGTTGATCGGATTGTAAAGGGTTTGTGGGGTGCCGGGCGACCCCGGGCCTCCGCATCCCACAAGGCATTCACGAGTCCGGAGTTACGCGAGGAGGCGGGAGGCCATGTGGACGCGCTGGCTCCCACCCGAGGGGGTGATCCGCCTGCTGGACATCGGTTGCGGGACAGCGGAAGAAGCGGAGGAGCTCCTGGCCTCCGGGAGGGTGGTGGATTTCCTGGGCGTGGATCTCGATGAGGGGGCGATCGCACAGGCCCGGGCGCGCTGGCCGAAGGCCCAATGGATGTGCGCGGATGCCGCCCGGCTATCCCTGGAGGACATCGGGCGGTTCAAGGTGATCCTCATCCGGCGTCCGGATCTCCTGCTCCAGCCGGCGCGCTGGCGAGAGGTCTTCAGCCGGCTGCCGGAACTCTTACAACCGGGTGGATGGATCATCATCACGGCGATCGGGGATGGCGAGGCCGTGCTGGCCCAGCGCTGGCTGGAGGAGGCGGGCCTGCAGATCTTCCAGTTCGAACGCCTCCCATGGCCGGAGGAGCGCTATCTCCTCCTGGCCCATCAGCCGGATCCCCCAAGGGGCTTCCGAAGGCCGGAGGACGCCGCTGAAGGCGACCCGGCTTCCCCCAACACGCCCTTTCCTTTGTAGGGGGCTTAAAAAGCGCGCTACCCTGCGCGTGGAAATGACCCTGGCTCATGTCGGTTTCGAGGTGAAAAGGGGCTCAAAATCCATTCGGGTTTTGAGGAAGAGGGGAGGGGCCTGCTGAGTCAAATGTTCAGTCTGGACCCAAGCAGGGGATTTCACCCCGAAGACACTGTGAGCCAATGACCCTTCCTGATCTGTGACGGAGGTCCTGGATGAACCTGCAGGTGGAGATCGTCTATTTCACAGATCCCTATTGCTCATGGTGCTGGGCGACGGAGCCCATGCTTTACCGGATCCGGGAGACGTTCCGGGATCAGATTCGGATCCGCTATGTGATGGGCGGTCTGGTGCGAGACATGGCGGAGTTCTATGACGCCCTGAACAACATCCGCACGCCGGCCCAGGTCGCGCCTCACTGGCGGATGGTCTCCGAGCGCTCCGGGCAACCCATCGACGAGCGACTATGGCTGGAGCTGGACGATCCGCACTTTTCAACGTGGCCGGCCTGCATCGCGATCCGGGCCGCGTTCCTTCAGGGGGAAACCGTTGGGGAACGCCTCCTGCGCCGTTTCCGTCGGGCTGCGTTGACGGAGCGGCGGAACATCTCCCGGCGGGATGTGCAGGAGATGCTGGCGCGCGAGGTCGAAGGGCTGGACCTGGAGCGCTGGCGGGCCGATCTGGAGAACGGACGGGCGGAGAAGGCGTTCCAGGAAGATCTGGAGGAGTGCTATCGGTATGGAGTGACCGGCTTCCCGACATTGCTGTTTCGATATGGGGGACGGGTGGCGATCCCGGGGGCCCAGCGGCCCGTCCTGGTGGTTGGACATCGTTCCTATGCCACCTACCGGGAGATCCTCCGCCGCCTGGCGCCAGCGCTTCAGGAGCATCCGCCGCGGGACTTGTTGACGCTGCTCACCGCATATGGTCCGCTGACGACGCGGGAGCTTGCGGAGATCCACGGTCAGGACCGGGAAACCATGCGCATGGAAATGGAGCGCCTGGAACGTGAGGGCAAGGTCCGGCGGATCCCGGTTCCGGGCGGCGAGTTCTGGCAGTTCGCAGGACCGTCTGCGGCGAGTGGCTTAGCCCGGGGCTCCGGGCTTCCAACGAATTGACGGGATCCCGGCGGTTGGGCACAATAAACGGCGGCCGGGGAACGCGTCAGGGGGTCCCACGATGACCCTTGTGGTTTTGACGGTCGGACATTCGAATCGGACGCTGGAGGACTTTTTGGCGCTCCTCCAGGCGCACGGAGTGGAAAAGGTGATCGACGTGCGTCGGTTCCCGAGCTCCCGACGGCATCCGCATTTCAACGGCCCCGCGCTATCTGCGGCGCTGGCCGCCGTGGGGATCGGTTACCGGCACATTCCGGAGCTGGGAGGGCGGCGGACGCCGCGTCCGGATTCGGTCCACACGGCATGGAAAACACCGGGATTTCGGGGATATGCGGATCATATGGAGACGCCCGCTTTCCGGGCGGCTCTTGAAACGGTGCTCGCCGAGGCGGCTCAGGCCCGTATTGCGCTGATGTGTGCGGAAGCGCTCCCGTGGCGGTGCCACCGGCGTCTGATCGCGGATGCGCTCGTCGTGCGGGGGATCCAGGTGGAGCATATCCGGGATCTCCAGCGGCGGGAACGGCATCGTTTGACCCTATGGGCTCGGGTGGAAGGAACGCGATTGATCTATGCGGGCCCGGCAGTGCTCTGGAATGCTCTCCCGGCGAGGTCAGGATGAACGACGTTCCTCATCGGGTTCGCGTGACGGCCGGGCTGATCCTGGGGCTGTTCCTGGCGGCCCTGGAGGCCACCGTGGTGGCCACGGCGATGCCCCGGGTGATCCGGGAGCTGGGAGGGGTTGCCCTCTACAGCTTTCCCTTCGCGCTTTATCTGCTGATGGCGACCGTCTCCGGGCCCATCTGGGGTCGTTCCTCTGATCTTTACGGCCGGAGGCGGTTATATCTCGCGGCGGTCCTCCTGTTTCTGCTGGGCTCCGCCCTCAGCGGGGCCTCCCGTTCCATGCTGATGCTGATCGCCGCGCGGGCGTTGCAGGGGCTGGGCGGAGGCGGTCTCCAGACCCTGACCTTCACCCTGGTGGGGGAACTTTATCCGTTGCGAGAACGGGCGCGGGTGCAGGGATGGATCAGTGGGGTGTGGGGATTCTCCGCCCTGGTGGGTCCGCTGGTCGGCGGGCTGATTGTGGATCACCTCTCCTGGCGATGGGTGTTTTATATCAACGTGCCCTTCGGGCTCGCCGCCATGCTCCTGGTAGGTCGTGGGGTGCCGGAGTCAATGCCGGAACCGGGCGTGCGGGTGGATCTGGGGGGCGCGGCGCTATTCGCGGTTGGGGCGGGCGCCCTCATTTACGGCCTGGAGCTGGAATCCCCCGTCGCAGGGCTCCTGGCGGTGCTGGCCCTGGGCGCTTTCGTCCTGCTGGAGCGGCATCAGGCGTTTCCGCTGATCCCCTTCCCCGCCCTGCGTCGGCCGTTCGCCTTGCGGGGATTCCTCGGGAACCTCCTGGGCGGGATGGCCTTCTTCGGGATGACCGCCTATGTCCCGCTGTTCGCCCAGATCGCCCGAGGACAGAGCGCGACCGTCGGCGGGCTCCTGCTCTCCCCGATGACGGTGGGCTGGACCGTGAGCAGCGTGCTGACCGCCCGCTGGTTGCCCCATTGGGGTCCCCGGCCGCTGGCCCGCTGGGGACCGATGGCGATGATCGTGGGGTTCGGAGCATGGGCGCTGGCGCGGCAGGGACCCCTTCCGCTGCTGGGTCTGGCCGGCCTGATCATTGGGGCTGGCATGGGGATGGTGATGCTGGCCCTGCTGGTTTGCGCCCAGGAGGAAGCCCCTCGGGAGGTGCTCGGGGTGGTCACCGCCATGCTGCTATTCGCCCGCAATATCGGTGGATCCATGGGGGCAGCCGTGATGGGCGCGGCTTTGGGTCCCGCCCTTTCCGCCGGAGGAGAAACGCTCCGGGCAACCTTCTGGAAGGTTCCCGCCCTGGCCCTGGCGCTGTCCCTGGGGATCCTCCTGATGGGCCTGGGTGTGCCGGATCTTCCAGCCCGAAAAGCGGAGCCGTTGGAGGAGTCGGAGTTCGTAGAAGCAGAGGCCTCCTAGGCCCTTCGACAGTAGGCGCGGATGATCCGCCAGAAGACCAACCAGCATAGTTGTTCGGTGAAGAACCTATGAATCGTGAAGAGAGGCTGTGGACGATTGGCGAGGTCGTTCATCATCTGCGAGAGCGGTTCCCGGATGTCACGCCCAGCAAGCTGCGCTACTGGGAGAAGGCCGGCCTGATCCGCCCCCGGCGCACCCATGGCGGGCATCGCCTGTATTGCCCGATGGATGTGGAGCGACTGGCCCTGATCCTGAATCTCCGAGCCCGCCATCGGCTTCCGCTTTCCGTCGTGCGGGCCCTGCTGGACCGTCTGGAAGAAGATCCGGCGCTTAATCTGGGGGCGGTGGAGGCGTTGTTGCAGGTCCTTCAGGAATCGGAGGGCGAGAAGCTGGTCGCTTTGACGGCATCGGAGGCAGCCCAGCGGGCCGGGATCTCCCTGGAGCAGCTGCGACGGATGGAAGCCCTGGGCCTGTTGCCGGATGGGGAATCCGAAGGGGAACGGCGTTATAGCCTCGAGGATGTGGCGCTGATGCGAGTGGTGCGGGACCTGGAGGCGATGGGGATCACCTGTCAGAACCTGGCCTTCTACGTCCGGCTGGTGCGTGCCCAGGTCCGTCACGATATCGCGCTTTACATGCCGCTGGTTGGGGATCTGGACACGGATGCGGAGCGGATTGGGCGGTTTCGGGATCTTCATCGCCTGATCCAGACCCTGATCGGCCTGCTCTATCGCAAATATGTGCGCCGGGCCCTGATGCGGCGCTGGTTTCGCCGCTCGAGGGGAGTTGAAAAATAGGGGGCTGGTGCCTTATGCGTGAGGCGCTGCAGGCCTTCTTTGAAGCCAATCGGATCATCGTGTATTCCGTGTATGGCCAGGTCTTCTTCACAACAGGTGTGATCCTGGCCATCCAGAGCCTGCGCCATAGCCGGTTGCGGCTGGCCCAGGCCCTTCCCTGGCTGGCGCTCTTCGGAATCCTCCACGGCCTCCACGAGTGGGGCGATGTGTTCATTCCAATCCAGGCCACTTACCTGCCTGCCTCCCTGGTGAAATTGTTGCACATCGCTCAGGTCTTCCTTCTGGCTGTATCTTTTCTCTGTCTGTTTCAGTTTGGGGTCGGCACATTAAGCCCTTTGCCTCCAGGGTGGCAGTGGTCCTTCTGGGTTCCCACATGGATCTTCATCCTCTGGCTGCTGGGGCCGTTCTATCTTGGTCTGACTGTGGTGCCGGAGATTCAGGATTGGCATGCGATGGCCTCTGCCCTGGCACGTTACAGTCTGGGGTTGCCCGGAGGGCTGGTTGCCGCCTATGGCCTTCGGATCCACGCCTATCAGCATGTTGCCCCGCTGGAGCTCCCGCATATCATCCGGACCCTGCGGATCGCGGGTCTGGCGATGGCCGGTTATGGGATCGCAGGAGGGCTCTTGGGGCCAGCGGTGCCCTTTTTCCCGGGCAGCGTTTTGAACGAGGCGATCGTATTCCAAACTTTGGGGATCCCGATGCCAGTCTGGCGATCCCTGCTCGGCCTGGTCCTTTTGATCGCCCTCCTGCGGTCCCTGGAGGTTTTCGAGGTGGAGATCGACCGGCGGATTGAAGAAATGGAGCGAGCAAATATCCTGACCCTGGAACGGGAACGGATCGGGAGGGAGCTCCACGACCGCATCCTTCAGCAGATCTATGCCGCCGGGTTGCTGGTCGAGGTCCTGCGCGAGCAGTGCGGACCCGATTCGTCGATGAGCCATGTCCTGGATCAGATGCTTCTTGCCCTGAACCGGGCGATTGAGGATGTCCGGCTTTATATTTCCACCCTGCAGGGTGTCTCCCGTCCCGGCCATTTACGCTCGCTGCTGGAGGAAATCGCTCATGATCCCCGGTTCCGGAGCATGATTGATATTGAGACACATGTGGATATCCCGGATCTGCCCCTGGAACCGGAGCAGGTGGCTCATCTGGCGGCCATCCTCACGGAAGCGTTCAGCAACGTGATCCGTCATGCCCGGGCTCGACGGGCGAAGCTGGAAGCCCGAATTAAGGATGGTCGTCTGCGGATCGGGGTGTGTGATGATGGGATTGGAATGCGTCCGGATCATCCGATTGGGATGGGATTGCGGACGATGCAGGAGCGGGCGCGATTGCTGGGGGGCACCCTGCGGATCGAGAGCGAACCTGGGCAGGGCACATCTGTATGGCTCGAGCTGCCGGTGGGGTGGAAAGAATGAAGCGGTTGCGGATTCTGGTCGTGGATGATCACGAGGTGGTCCGACTGGGGTTGCGGTTGCTGTTGCAGAACCGGCCGGAGTTCGAGCTGGTGGGGGAGGCGGAGACCGGAGCGCAGGCCATCGCTCTGGTGGAGCGCCTGCGCCCGGATCTTGTGATCCTCGACGTTCGCCTTCCGGATCGGGACGGTCTGGAGGTTTGTCGGGAGATCACCCAGCGGTTCCCCGGCACCCGCGTGTTGATTTTAACCGCTTATCCGGATGAGGAATTTATCGTGCGCGCGATCGAGGCCGGCGCGTCGGGCTATGTGTTGAAGCGGGCAGGGAGCCGGGAGCTGATTCAGGCCCTGGAAGCCCTGGCCCGGGGCGAGGCGATCCTGGATCCGGCGATCACTCGTCAAGTGCTGGAGCAGTTCCGCCAGCGGGCGCGGGCGGCCCAGGCGGATGCTTTTAAGGATCTCACGCCACGAGAGCGGCTGATCCTGGCCCGCATTGCGGAAGGGAAGACCAATAAAGAGATCGCGGAGGAGCTGTTCCTGACCGAGAAAACCGTGCGCAACTACGTGAGCATTATCCTGGACAAGCTGGGCGTCTCCAATCGAGTGGAGGCGGCGGCCTACGCCCTCAAGCATCGCATCCACGATTTTGTAGAGTAACCCCAGGTCCGGTCTAAAACACATAAGGGGCGGTGATCGGATTCCGCTTCAGCGCCCGCCACTCAGCCTCATCCACCGGCCGCGGGGGATCGCGCTCTGCGTCCACCGGGCACAGGAAGCCGAAGGGCTCATCGCCATCGTTAATCCAGCGATGGGGCACCTCGGGGGGCACATACACCACATCGAAGGGAGCCACCTCGAACACCTCAGGGCCCACCAGCGCTTTGCCCCGACCTCGAACGACGATGATAAAGTGAATGTGCTGGTGCTTCTCCAGGCTGGAATAGCCTCCTGGAGCCAGCTCGAAGTATCGGAGCTGGAACCGGCATGGGACCTCCGGGGGGCCACCGATGATGAACCGTGTCACCCCTCGCCAGCCGAAGCCCCGTTCTTCCCCCAGGCTGAACTTATACGCCTGAGGCTCGATCCCCTCCCAGCGAAATCGCTCCGGATGAAACGGGATCCGACGGCCGGTCCCCAGGATCTCCTGAACGGCAGGCTCGCTCATTGTGCAGACCTCCACCTGAACAGGATTCGCATTGGGTTGAACGCCCGAAACTCCAGTGGCCGCTCCGACCACATGGGTTCCGGAAATCAAGGCTTTTCAGTAATCATACCATTCGGGTCCAGCGGATGGTCCGATCTCCCTGGATCCCTCCTCCCCACGACCCTTCAAGCCGGGGGGAGGAGGGATGAAAAGGATGTTACCTCCATGGGAACACTCAAATGACGAAAAAGCCCTGCCGGAAATTCCGCTCGCTTGAGCCATTTTAACTCTCCTGTTAAAGTGTGGGGAAACCGTGAGGAGGGAACCGATGGCGGAGCGGATGCTGGCGGCCCGTCTGTATGGGCCGGGGGACCTGCGGCTGGAGGAGATCCCTGTGCCCGATCCCGGTCCAGGCGAGGTGATCGTTCGGGTGGAGCGTGCCCTCACCTGCGGCACGGACGTCAAGATCTTCCGCCGGGGGCGTCATCCTGCTCTGGGATCGCTGCCTTCCCTGTTCGGCCATGAAGCGGCCGGGGAGATCGCTGCTGTTGGAGAAGGCGTGGCGGATTTCCGCCCCGGGATGCGGGTGGTCGCGGCCAACTCCGCCCCATGCGGCGCCTGCCGGTTCTGCTATCGAGGGGAATTCAGCCTGTGCCCGAACCTCACCTTTTTCTTCGGTGCCTTCGCTCAGTATGCCCGGATCCCGGCGCCGATCGTCCGCGTCAATCTGTATCCGATCCCGGATCATCTCTCCGCGGCGGCAGCGGCGCTGGTGGAGCCCCTCGCGTGTGCTATGCGTGGCATCGAGGCGGCGGAAATCGAGCCCGGATCCACGGTCCTGGTGATAGGCGGGGGCGCGCTGGGGTTGATGCTGGCACACCTGGCTAAATCCCGCGGGGCATGGGTGGCGCTTTCGGATCCCCATCCGGAACGCCGGGAAGCCGCCCGGGCGATCGGGGTGGATCTGCCGCTGGATGCCCAGGGGAACATCCAGGCGGCCCTTCAACAGGCCCTGGGGGAACTGCCGGACATCGTGATCGAGGCGGTCGGGCGCGTGGAGGCGTGGGAGGCCGCCGCCGAGATGGTGCGACCAGGAGGGCGGGTGATTCTGTTCGGCGGATGCCCGGTGGGCACCCGAGCGGCTTTCGATACCGCGCGGCTTCACTATCAGGAGCTCACCCTGCGAGGCGTCTTCCATCATCATCCTCGCTTCGTCCGGGCTGCTCTGAACCTCCTGGCCGCTGGCCGGATCCCCGTGGAACGGTTCATCAGCGGGGAGCTTCCCCTCACCCGTCTCCTGGAGGCCTTCGAGCGGATGGAGAGGCGTCAGGGGTTCAAGTTTGCGATCGACCCCTGGGCAGGTTGACCTGAGGGTGGACGCTCTAACTCCTCTGCGGATCCAGGGAGCCCAGACCTCCAGCTTACTGTCTCTTCTACACTGGATTTTGGACAAACTCCTGCCTTTCCTCAGGATGGGGGGTGGGTGGGGCCGCCTTCAGCGGCCCCACCCACCCCCAAATCCTTCAACTTCCCCTCTACAGGGGGTGGAGGGAAACAGAATGGGGGCCCTTGAGAAGGCTCGGTGGCGGGATGTGGCGGAGGCGATCGCTGAAGCGCTGGCGCGCTTTCCACAGTCCGCGTGGGAAAGGATCATGGAGCGACAGCCGGAATACGGCGAAATGCGGGAGCTCGCCCAGCGCTTTCAGGCAGCGGGGATGGAAGGGGCCTTCCTGACGGTCGAGGTGATGGCGGCCCTGAATGATTACGCGGAGCGATCAGAGCACTACTGGCAGGATCTGGCCGGGAGGCTGAGCCAAGCGCTCCCGCGCACCCTCGAGGAGCTCAAGGAACGATTGAAGCCCCTTTATGCTAAGAAAAGGTTCTGGCCACATAAATTGTCTCGCCTGGACCGGTTTCTGGGAAGCGAGACAGCTCGGGCGCTCTGGGCGGCCACAGCACAGGAGGTGGCCTCTGATTTCAAAGCATGGCATATCTGGATCGCTCGGACGATGAGGCAGAGGAAAACGGACAAAACCATCATTACGACCGTGAAAGCCCTGGCTGTTGGCCTCCGGCTCCTGGGGGAGCGCGAAGTGGATTTCTCGGGAATCCCGGTGGCCGTGGACGAACGGGTGCAAAGCCTGACGCCTTTCCTGAAGTCCAAATCGGAGATCCAGCGCTTCTGGGATCATGGGTTAGATCAGGTCCGTAGGAAAGGCATTCCCCTGACTGCCCTGGAGCTGGACAGCCTGCTCTGGCAAATCGCTGTATACAAGGATGAGGAGGAGCGGCGCTCATACCTGGAGGGGCTGGGCATCGATCCGGACACCGCCCGGGCATTCCTGAGGGGGCTTCAGCAGGCGCGATCCCTGGGGCAGGCGTCTCCTGAGTAACTATCCGCCCGAGGAGAACATCGTGGAAGCGCTGAGGACGGGCACTTGCTTTGCTTCATGCCCTACACGGGTTTTTCTGTTCGTAGTAGGGCACGTAAGTGCCCGTTCTTTTTGTGAACGCTGATAACGGGCACTTCGCTTCGCTTCGTGCCCTACTACGAACAAAGGGCTTTTCGTTCGTAGTCAGGAACGTGAGCGCCTGTTCTTTTTTAAGGACGCTTCGCTTTGGGCCTGGCTGCAACGGGGGCAGCGCTCTCGCCGGGAGGAACAGGGAGCAGGTTGTCACGTGTTGGGGCCCCTTCTGCTTTCAGCCGTTCCACAATCTGGCGATCAGTGTTTGGAAACGGATAATGATCCAGTTCCTCCACCCGGACCCAGCGGGCATCGGCGCAACCGATGGGCTGGAGGGTGCCCCCAATCCATCGACACCGGAAAACATGGAGCGTGATCCGCATATGGGTGTAGGTATGACGGATGGTCATCATCGGCTCCAGCACCTCCACCTCGATCCCCAGCTCCTCCCGGAGCTCCCGTTTCAGGCACTCCTCGAGGCTTTCCCCCGGCTCCACTTTGCCGCCCGGGAACTCCCATAGCCCGCCCAGCATGCCCTCCGGCGGGCGCTGGGCGATCAGCACACGATCGCCGTCCTGGATCACCCCTGCAGTCACGTCGTAATGGGGAAGGGATCGACGGGGGGCGCGGACCGGGAACGCTTCCGGGTTCCCCTGATGGAAGGCGGCGCAGAAGGCCCGGAGGGGACACTCGGAACAGCGGGGCGCCCTGGGAGTGCAAAGGATAGCGCCCAGATCCATCAGGGCCTGATTGAAATCCCCCGCCTGGCCGGGCGGGAGGAGGCGTTCCGCCAGGGCCTGGAGCCGGCGCCGGCCTGCGGGCCGACGAGGATCCTCCTCGATCGCGAAAAGGCGGGCCAGCACTCGCGCCGCGTTCCCATCGATGGCGGGGAGGTCTTGCCCGAAGGCGATGCTGAGAACCGCGGCGGCGATATAGGAGCCAACCCCGGGCAGCTGTCGCCATCCCGAAAGCGTTTGAGGGAAGGATCCCCCATGGTCTTTCACCAGAGTGCGAGCTGCGCGGTGCAGATGTCGCGCCCGGGCGTAGTAACCCAATCCTTCCCAGGCCTTTAGAACCTCCTCCAGAGATGCGGCGGCCAGATCCTGCAGCGTGGGGAAGCGGGCCAGGAAGCGCTCGTAGTAAGGGATGACCGTCTCCACCCGGGTCTGCTGGAGCATTACCTCGGCGACCCAGATGGCATAGGGATCCCGCCGGCGGCGCCAGGGCAGATCCCGGCGGTTCGCCATATACCAGCGGATGAGGGCTTGAGTGATCTCCTCGTAGGGAACCGTCGCCTTCGTTAGTTCCATAGAGATCTCAGTCATCCCTCCGGCAGGGACTCTCCCGGGTGGCGATGATTTCCGAGGGATCCCTTCCGCTCTCTTCCTTCAAAGCTCATCATTCCCTTCGAATGTTTCGAACCACCCACCACGCCGAGGGCAGGAGGAAGGCCGCCAGGGCCAGTTTCAACAGATCGCCGGGGATAAAAGGAAGCAGCCCCAGGGCCAGCGCCCCTTTCGGGCCCAGGAAGCTCCCCAGGAAGAGGGCCAGCCAGGGAAGGCCAAACAGGTAAATCACGGCGTTCCCGATCAGCATCGCCAGCGCCGTGGTGAGGGGCCGACGATCCCATCCGCGCTCGGCCAGCCATCCGGTGATGAAAGCCGCCGCGAGGAACCCGAGAAGATACCCTCCCGTCGGACCACGCAGACGAGCGAGTCCAGCGGCCCCGCCCGCGAAGACCGGCAGCCCCAGTGCGCCCTCCAGGAGATAAGCGGCTATGCTGAGCGCTCCCCGCCGGCTTCCCAGGGCCGCTCCTGTCAGGAGCACGGCCAGGGTCTGCCCCGTAATGGGGACAGGGGTGAAGGGCAGGGGGATGGCGATCTGCGCCATCAGGGCGGTGAACAGGCTGCCGCCCAGGATCAAAAGGATATCGGCCACAAGCTGCTGCGCCTGCGTCCGGCGCAGCGTCCCCAGGAGAACTGCATCCGCGAGAACCATGGATGAATCCTCCTTCGTTCAACTTGTGGGTTGCCAGCCGAAGGATGCCAGGAATGATGGTGGATCATGCCCCATCATTATATCATTTTTCGCCAACGCGGCTTTCTGAAAATGATCTCTCTGATCTGGTCAATTTAAGCGAACGTTTGTTCAATGAGGATGGAAAGGTGTTTCTCAACCTTCCAATCAGCGAGGCGCATCATGGACGACCCTCTGGCGCGCTTCTTCAACGCTCGTGGAGTGGCCCTGGTGGGAGCCAGCGCTCAACCCACCAAGTTAAGCTACGGGGTGCTTCAGAATCTGATCCGATCGGGTTATCCGGGGCCGATCTACCCGGTCCACCCCCGGGGCGGGGAGATTCTGGGCCTCCCGGTGTACCGTTCCCTCGCTGAGGTTCCGGATCCGGTCGAGCTGGCCATCCTGATGGTCCCGGCCGAGCAGAGCCTCGAAGTCCTGGAGGCCTGTGGCCGCCGGGGGATCCGGGCCGTGATCCTGGTGGCTTCCGGCTTCGCCGAACGAGGCGACGAAGGTCGTGAACGGGAAGAACAGCTCCGCGCGGTTGCCCGTCGCTATGGCATGCGGTTCATCGGGCCCAACGCGGTCGGCCTCATCGACACCCGGATCCCTCTGAACACCACCTTTATTCACGTCCAGCCAGAGCCGGGTTCGATTGGATTGGTCTCCCACTCCGGAGCGGTGTGTGGGGGGATCCTGGACTGGGGGGCCAGCATGGGGATCGGGTTCTCCCGGGTGATCAGTTTGGGGAACCAGGCCGATGTGGATCTCGCGGATGCCCTGTGCTCCCTGGCCCTGGATCCGTCCACCCGGGTGGTGGGGGCTTATGTGGAGGGGATCCGGGATGGGAGGCGTTTCCTGGAGGCCGCGTCCGCGGTGAGCGCGAGGAAACCCCTGGTGATCCTTAAAGCCGGCCGCACGCCGGATGGAGCGCGCGCAGTGGCTTCGCACACGGGAGCCCTGGCGTTGCCGGAACGGATCTTTCAGGCTGTCGCGCGCTATACGGGAGCCATCCTGGTGGATCACCTGGAGGCCTTCATGGATGCCATGCTGGCGCTGGCCATGCAACCGGCTCTCCCGGGCGCCCGCGTGGTTATCCTGACCAACGCGGGGGGGCCGGGAGCGGTGGGGGCCGATCACCTCGCCCGCTACGAATTGCGGCTGGCGGACCTTCAGCCCTCGACCCAGGAGCGCCTGCAGGCGGTCGCTCCCCGAGGGACGATGGTGGGGAACCCGGTGGATCTGCTGGGCGGGCCGCAACCGGAGCATTACGCCCGGGCTCTCCATACGCTGCTGGAGGCTCCCGAAGTCGACGCCGTGATGACCATCTTTGTCCCTCAGGCCGTGACTCCCGCCCGGGAGGTGGCGGCCGCGATTGGAGAGGTGGCGGCGGGATCCCCTCGACCGGTGGTGGGGGTCATCTTCGGCGGCGAGACCGCTCTGGAAGCAGCGCGTGTGCTGCATCAGGCGAGCGTCCCTGGCTTTCCCACGCCGTGTCGCGCCGCTTTCGCCCTGGGTGTTCTGCATCAATGGGCGAAGATCCGGCAGGGACGGTGTGAACCCCTGGAGCCAGCTCGCCCCCTGAATCCCAGCAAGGCGGTTTCCCAGCTTCTGGAGGCCCGGAGGCAGGGGAAGCGGGTTCTGGATCCGCAGGCCGGCGCGGAGCTGGCGGCGGCCTGGGGCCTCCCCGTGCCGCCTTCCGGGCTCGCGGCGACGCCGGAGGAAGCGGTTGCGCTGGCGGAGCGCCTGGGGTATCCCGTTGCCCTCAAGCGCATCGCCCCGGGGTTGATTCATAAGAGCCGGGCTGGCGGGGTGGCGCTGAATCTGAAGGGCGCCCATGAAGTTCGGGACGCCTTTATCCAGCTTATTCATCCTGAGGAACAGGCTCTGATTCAGCGGATGGCCCCGCCTGGCGTCGAGGTGATCATCGGCGCCTATCGGGATCCCCTGTTTGGACCGGTGGTGATGTTCGGGGCGGGTGGTGTGGAGGTCGAGGCGCTGGAGGATGTGACGTTCCGGCTCCCTCCGCTAACACGAATGGAGGCAAGGGTGATGCTGGAAGAGACCTGGATCGGTCGTCGTCTCCTGCAGCGCGATCGAAAGGGGGGCTCTGAGGAAATCGAGGCCCTCACCGATATCCTGAAACGGGTGGGGCAGATGATGCTGGAACATCCGGAGATCGCGGAGATCGACCTGAACCCTGTTATTGTCGCCCGGCCTGGGGAAGGGGTTCACGCGGTGGATGTCCGGATTGTGCTCTCCGAAACGGTTCCGGCTCCTGCGGAAGCGGCGGCCCTCGTCTGAGGACCTGGAGGCCGGGAAGGCCACGGATCATAGGGCATTAAGGGCCTGGGGGGCGCGCCGAAGGCGCGCCCCCCAGGCCCCTCAATTCAAAATTCCCAGGGGGAGGGGCATCCAGTCGGACCATAGACCATGGGAACACTACCCAAATGCTCAGACGCTCTCCAGGTCCCGGAGGGTTTACTGATCCACGGGAAGCGGGAGGCCGTTCAGGTTCCGGAGCACCTGAACCACCCTGCCCTGGATTTGAACGACCTCCGCCGGGACGTAAAGCGGGCTCATGGCCGGATGGGCAGGCTGCAGGCGGATATGATCTCCCTCCCGGTAGACGTATTTCAGAGTGGTTTCATGGCGATCCATCAACCAGACCACTGCCATCTCCCCGTCTTCCACCTCAGAGGTTGGCTTCACAATGATCAGATCACCATCGCCAACCAGGGCATCGATCATGGAGCTCCCCTGGACCCGAAGGGCGAACAGGTCATTCCCACTGGCAAGCCATAGGCGGGGAACTCGGATCCAGGCGAGAGGTTCTGCGCTGGGATGAGGGATGGGGTCGCCGGCGGCGATCGGGCCCAGGAAGGGAATGGGGATCAGATCTCCGTCTGGGGCCAGTCCATCCGGCCAGTGCCGGAGGCGGATCCCCCGGGATCGCCGGCCCACCCGGGCGATGAGGCCTTCCTCTTCGAGACGACGGAGATGGTAATCCACGACCGAGGGTGAGGAGATCTTCAACCCTTTCTGGATCTCCCGAACCGTGGGGTAAGTTTTCTCGCGGTGATACCAGCGAGCGATAAACGTGAGGATCTCCTGCCGGAGATTCCGGCGGCCCATGGAACGCCGACCCCGCTTCATTTCCGCCTCCAGTATCCCAAGATATTCCCAAGTTTTCCCAAATCTTAGCCGAACATTTGTTCGATGTCAAGGGCAGTCCACGGATGACCAGGGCTTTCCGCTCATCCTACCGTTCGGGTCCAGCGGATGGCCCTATCCGCTGGATCCTCCCTCCCCACAGCCCAAAGGGCCGTGGGGAGGGGGGATAAAAGAGATTTTGGGGGCGAGCCGGGCGCCGAAGGCGCCAGGCTCGCCCCCAAACCCCCAGGGGACCAATCGTTTCGTGCCCGGCTGCGAACGAGGCGCTGGAT
>JAEVEY010000143.1 GCA_016842045.1 Candidatus Thermoflexus sinensis
GCCAGACCCTGATCAAAGGCGGCGTGCTCCATGTTGATCACCACACACGGGATCTCCCGCTCCCGGAAGAGATCGGCGATCCGGTGTGCTTCCTCCTGGGGCGGAAGCTCGCTCATCGAGACGTTCCCTGCTCCATCCGTCAGCAGGATCATGAGCGGGCGCACCTCGGGGCGCAGGAGCATCTCCCGACAGAGCACTTCATAGGCCAGCAATAACCCGGCCGATAGCGGCGTCTTGCCTCCTACCGGGATGTCCTCCAGCGCTTTCTTGGCCAGGTCCACACTGGAGGTGGGCGGCAGCACCAGCCGCGCCCGATCCTTCTGGAAGACGATCAGCCCCACCCGATCCCGCCGCTGATAGGCGTCCGTCAGCAGCGAGAGGATCGCCCCTTTGGTCGCCTCCATCCGCTCCGCCACCGCCATGCTCCACGAGGCATCCACAACGAAGAGGATGAGATTGGCCGCCTTGCGAACCCGAACCTTTCGATGGTAATCCTCCGGCCGGATAGCGATGGCGGTCTGAGAACGATCCCGCTCGATCTGATGCGGGGCGGCAGCCCGGAAGGTGGCGTCGAAGGCCAGATCATCCGCCTGGCCCGGGGAAGGCCGCGCCCAGATGTAGCGGCCGCGCTTGCGGGCGGAACGGGTGACGCTGCGGCGCCCACCAATCCGCCGTTCCCGCCGGTCCTTCGGCGTGTCCAGCCGCTTCACCCGGAAGGTCTCTCCGATGGGAACCTGTTTCCCTCCCTCCCACCACACCCCTTCCTGACGGGTGACGGTCTGGCGCTGCAGGGGCGCGGATTCCTCCCCGACGGGTCGGCTCTGGTCACGGAGCTCCCCGTCGGTGCGCTGGGCTTTTTTTGGGGTCCCTCCCTCCGGGGCCGAGGTGGGCTGAGACGGGGCGCTCCCCTCCATCTGGCGCCGGACCTGCTCCATGCGCTCGGCCAGCTGCTCCAGGGTGAGATGGCCATCCTCATCGAAAGGCCGACGCTTGAGCCGGTGGGGCAGCGCCAGCTCGGCCGCTAACAGGATATCCTCCTCAGTGATCTGGTCCCGACCCTTGAAGGCCGCATGGGCCCGCGCCGTCTTCAGGATCACCAGATCCGCCCGATGACCGTCAACCCCCAAACTGGCCACCAGCCCGGCGATCAGCAGGAGATCCCGCGGGGTGTGAATTACCTGAGGGAGGCGCTCGCGGGCGGCAGCGATCTCCTCGGAGAGCTGGCGCTCGTAGGGCTCCCACTCCGCGCGGAAGCCCTCCGGGTCCTGCTCGAAGGCCAGGTTGCGGCGCAGGATCTCCGCTCGCTGAGCGGGATCCCGCACCCCTTCCACGTTCACACAGAGGGCAAAGCGATCCAGCAACTGCGGCCGCAGATCGCCTTCCTCGGGGTTCATCGTTCCCACCAGGATGAAGCGGGCCGGGTGCTGGAAGGAGATCCCCTCCCGCTCCACCACGTTCACACCCATCGCCGCCGCGTCTAACAGCACATCCACAATGTGATCATCGAGCAGATTGACCTCATCCACATACAGGAGGCCCCGGTTGGCCATCGCCAGAACCCCCGGCTCAAACCGGCGCTCCCCCTTCTGGATCGCCCGCTCGATGTCCAGAGTCCCCACCACCCGATCCTCCGTCGCGCTGACCGGCAGGTCCACAAAGCGGGTCTTGCGCCGGGCCACCGGGAGGGTCTCGCCACGGGCGGCCCGCTCCTGGCAGAGGGTGCACCAGGTGGCCGGCTGGTGGGGATCGCAGGAGAAGGGGCAGTCGGCCACCACATCGATCTCGGGGAGGAGGGCGGCCAGGGCGCGGGCGGCCGTGGACTTGGCGGTGCCCCGTTCCCCGCGGATCAGCACTCCGCCGATCTGCGGGTAGATCGCACAGAGCACCAGGGCGCGCTTCATGCGCTCCTGATCGACAATCGCCGTAAATGGGAAAACCACACGCATGGAAAACCCCCTTCTTTCAGGGATCCGATGGGCGGCGGCGAAGCGGGGCGTGGGCGGTTGCCTTTCATTCTATCGAAAACTGGAAACTGGTCAAAAAGATCGAGGCCCTGTAAGACTCCATAAGGGGCCCCCAGAAGGGCCCGCCTGCCTCCGAAAGCCCGCGGAGGGGAGCATCCCAACGGGCCATTTCGGATTATAGTAGGGGCACGTAGGGGCGAGTAGGGGCGAGGCATGCCTCGCCCCTACTCGCCCCTACATCGAATGGGGGGAAGCCAGAAGGACGGAGCCACGATGAACGAGGAAAGCGCCTATCTCACGGTTCTGTCGGAGCTGTTCGGACGGGCGAATTTCGAAACCCGCCGGCCCCGCACGCCGGAGGCCTTTCGTCTGGATCCCATCCGGCGTTTGCTGGAGAAGCTGGGGAACCCTCACCGCCGCTACGCTGTGATTCACATCGCCGGCACCAAGGGCAAGGGCTCCACAGCCGCGATGACCGAAGCGATCCTCCGGGCGGCCGGATACCGCACCGGCCTTTACACCTCCCCGCACCTGCACACCATGCGGGAGCGGATCCGCATCGATGGGGAGCCGATCGCCCGTTCCGTGGTCGTTGAGCTCTTCGAACACCTCCGCCCGATGATCCAGACGGACCCAGACCTCACGGTCTTCGACATTCTGACGGCGATGGGGTTCCTGGCCTTCGCCGAGGCCGGGGTGGAGATCGCGGTGGTGGAGGTGGGCCTGGGGGGACGTCTGGATTCCACGAACGTGGTCTCGCCGACCGTCTGCCTGATCACCGCCCTCAGCCTGGATCATACGGAGATCCTGGGGCCGACGCTGGCCCATATCGCATTCGAGAAGGCGGGCATCCTCAAGCCAGGGGTTCCCGCGGTGACCGCCCCCCAGACGGAGGAAGCGATGGCCGTGCTGCGGCAGGTGGCGGCGGAGCGAGGGGTTCCTCTTCAGACCCTGGAGGAATGGCATTACGGCCCGAAGGACGTCACCCCTGCCGGACAATGGGGGGAGATCCACGCCCCGGATGGAACCCGCTGGTCCATCCGCCTGCCCTTGCTGGGCCGTCACCAGTGGGAGAACGCCGCCCTCGCGGTAGCCGGCGTGATCCGGCTGCGAGAACAGGGATGGAGGATCTCCAATGAAGCAATCCGGGAGGGGCTGGAACGGGTGGAGTGGCCGGGACGCTTCGAGGTCCTGCGGGAGGACCCGCCGTTCATCCTTGATGGGGCCCACAACGATGCCTCAGCGGCGCGACTGGCGGAGACGGTAGCGGAGGTATTCCCGAGGCGCCGCTGGCAGCTCATCTTTGGAGTCTCCACCGACAAAGATCCGGCGGCCATCCTTTCGCCGTTGCGGTCGCTGGTCGCAGAAGCCTGGCTCACCCGCTCCCGTCATCCCCGGGCGGCGGACCCTCAGCGTCTGGCGGACGCGGCCGAGGCGCTGGGCCTCCCCTGGCGGATCCGTGGGGAGGTCGCCCAGGCCGTCGAGGAAGCGCTGGCGGTAGGGGACCCCATCCTGGTCACGGGCTCCCTGTTCGTAGTCGCCGAGGCGCGGGAGGCGTGGGCCACCCTGGGCCGGATGCCCATGCCGGAGGTCGATCCGATCCCGGTGCGGGTCGGAGGGCGATAAAGCGAGGGCTTCCGGGGCTGAGCGGCCTGCCCCCCAGCCCCAAAATATTCGGAATCCCCCCTCCCCACGGCCTAAAGGACCGTGGGGAGGGGCTCGCCAGCTCCTTCGAAGAAGCCCTCCCGGTCGAGCCCTCATCGCATGATCCTCCCTACAGGGATATAATCAAAAAGGGCGGGGGGCGCTCCTCATGCCCGGGAACCCTTAAGAGCGGGTATGGCTCCCCGGTGATCGGGAAGGGCGCTCTTGCCCGTTGAGCCTCACCATTTTCACCGATAGGGGGAAGGCCATGAGCGGCCGCTATGCGTTCTTCAGGGGGCGCATCGTGCCCATCGAGGAAGCTGTGATCAGCGTGCGCACCCATGCCTTCAACTACGGCACCGGAGTCTTTGAGGGGATACGGGCTTACTGGAACGATGAGGAGCAACAGCTCTTCATCTTCCGGCCCCGCGAGCACTACGAACGCCTCCTTGCCTCCGCCCGCATGCTCCTGATGAGTTTCCCCTACACCCCCGATGACCTCACCCGCATCACTGTCGAGCTGCTACAAAAGGAAGGATACCGCGAGGACGTCTATATCCGCCCCATCGCTTATAAGGCCGATGAGGTCATCGGGGTCCGCCTGCACAACCTCAAGGAGGAGTTGACCATCTGGACCACCCCCTTCGGTCACTACATTGAGCGCGAGGCAGCTCACGTGATGGTCTCCTCGTGGCGACGGATCAACGACAACGCTATCCCCGCTCGCTCGAAGATCACCGGCGCCTATGTGAACTCCGCCCTCGCCAAGAGCGAGGCCATGCTGAACGGGTTCGACGAGGCCATCGTGCTCACGGAGGACGGCCACGTGGCCGAGGGGAGCGCGGAGAACCTGTTCATCATCCGGAATGGGGTCCTGATCACGCCCCCGGTGACCGACGAGATCCTCGAGGGGATCACCCGGCGCACGATCATCGAGCTCGCTCACAACGAGCTGGGGATCCCCACGGTGGAGCGCCACATCGACCGCACCGAGCTTTACTATGCGGACGAGATGTTCCTCTGCGGCACCGGCGTGCAGCTCGTCCCCGTAGTCTCGGTGGATCGGCGGCCGGTGGGGAACGGAGAGATCGGGCCGATCACCCGGCGGCTCCACACTCTTTACTTCGATGTGGTCCGGGGGAAGGTTCCCAAATATCGCCACTGGTGCACGCCGGTCTACGCGCCGGAGCCGGTGCGGGCTTCCGGATAAGCGGATCGGATCCCTAAGGATCGCCTTCGGGGGCTATATTCGGCGATCCTTCGATGGCAGGGCGGGTCCATGGACCCGCCCTGCCTGTTTGGAGAAGCGCCTATCACAGGTGTTCACAACCGGGAGCGGGCACTCACGTGCCCGACTACTGCTCCTTCCAGATTTGATTTTTTGGTTTTGGTCCCCTGGGGATTGGGGGGCGAGCCGGGCGCCTTCGGCGCCCGGCTCGCCTCCAAAATCTCTTTGGGGTGGGGCCATTGGCCCACACCATCTCACATCCTCAAAACAAATCTGGATGAAGCACTACGAACAGGAAAAGACCCTTGTTTGTAGTAGGGCACGGAGCGAAGCGGAGTGCCCGTCCAAGCGTTCACAAAAAGAGGACGGGCACTGACGTGCCCTACTACGAACGGGAAAAGATCCTTGTTTGTAGTAGGGCACGAAGCAAAGCGAAGTGCCCGTCTAAGCGTTCACAAAAAGAGGACGGGCATTAAAGCGCCTGACTATGAATCCGGCAGGGGAAGCTTTCCGGAAAGCCTGGAGGTTTCCCAAACTATCGAATGACCCGGCCAGAGCATCGCCCTCATAGCCCATGCCCTCTCCAGGATTCTAAAGTCCGTAGCTCATATCGTCTTCGGGTGGAGAAGCATTTCCCCTTGGATTCCAGGGAGGATGGCCACGAGCTCAGGACCCGTTTCGGAAGGCCCTCGATCATCCATTTCCGGTGAGGTGAAAAATCTTCACCCTACCAGCAAAACATTTCGGTTCCTGTGGATTTATAGGGCAAAGGGGTGCCCGCTCGGATTCCAGGGATAAGAGACCTGGGCTCGAGGCCCGTTTGCTCCGGTCGTTCGGAAGTCGGGAGCCTGGATGAAGGTCTCCCTTCGCCTCAAGGGCAACATGAGCCAAAGTCGTTTAATATAGTAAGGGGACCAGGGAGCGGGTTGGCTCCGCGGCAGGCCCTGCTGTCTCATCGTGTTCCCCCATTCAAACAAAGGAACGAATCGATATCTATGGAGAAGGGGTGTTAGATCCTTTCCCATATCCTCTTCCGGGATGGTGGGTGATGGCCTTGCAAAACAGCGAATTGGGGTGGCTGCTGGAGCGACGGCGGAGGCGGCGGGCCCGCAGCCGCCAGGGAACGCACGGCTGGGTTCGCCTCGCGCTGGTGGCCGCGATCTTTATGACAACCGCCTTCGGCGTGCTGACCGCCGCCGGCGTGGCGGGCGCCGCCGCGCTGTATGCAGGCCTGATCCGCGACCTGGATCCCTCCCGGATCGAGGCGAGCGCCAGAGCGTTCGAAACCACCAAGATCTATGACCGCACCGGCCGCGTCCTGCTCTACGAGGTGATCGATCCCACCTGGGGCGATCGGACCTGGGTCCCCCTGGATCAGATCCCGCTCTCCCTGCGCCAGGCCACCATCGCCATTGAGGACCGCTCGTTTTATGAGAACCCGGGGATTAACCCGCGGGGCCTGCTGCGGGCCCTGTGGATCAACCTGCGCACGGGCGGCGAGGTCGTCCAGGGTGGTTCCTCGATTACCCAGCAGCTGGTGAAGAACACCCTCATCGATCCCCAGGAACGCTACCAGCGCTCCTATGTTCGTAAGGTGAAAGAGATCCTCCTCGCCCTGGAGATCTCCCGGCGTTACTCGAAGAATCAGATCCTGGAATTCTACCTGAACACGAACTTCTACGGGAACCTGGCCTACGGCGTGGAAGCGGCGGCCCAGATCTATTTCGGGAAGCACGTTTGGGAGCTGAACCTGGCGGAGTCCGCGATGCTGGCCGCCATCCCCCAGTTCCCCAGCCTGAACCCCATCGACGCCCCTCAGGAGGCCAAGCGGCGCCAGGAGCTGGTGCTGGACGCAATGGTGAAGGAAGGCTACATCACGCCTGAGGAGGCTGTGGCCGCCAAAGCCCAGCCGATCCAGATCCGCCGCAAGCCAACGGAACGCTTCGACATCAAGGCCCCCCACTTCTCGATCTACGTCCGCCGCTGGCTCGAGGAACGCTTCGGGCCGGATCTGGTGAACCGTGGGGGGTTGCGGGTCTACACCACCCTGGATTGGGACCTCCAGCAATACGCCGAGGAAGCGGTCCGCCGCCACGTGGAGAAACTGAAGTCCGAAAACCGCAACGTGACCAACGGCGCCCTGGTGGCCATCCGGCCGAAGACCGGCGAGATCCTGGCCATGGTGGGGAGCGTGGATTACTGGGACGAATCCATCGACGGCCGCTTCAACGTGGCGGTCGACGGCCTGCGGCAGCCCGGCTCCTCCTTCAAGCCCTTCACTTACGCCACGCTGCTCAGCCAGGGAGTTCCCGCCTCCCACCTGTTCTGGGATGTCCCCAAGACCTTCGACCAGGGCCCGGGGATGCCGCCCTACGCGCCGGAGAACTACGACCGCAAATTCCACGGCCCCCAGCGGATGCGGCTGGCCCTGGCCCGCAGCTACAACATCCCGGCCGTGGAGGCCCTGCAGATGGCCGGGATCGCCAACGTGATCCGCCTGGCCCACCGGATGGGCATCACCACCCTGGATAAAGGTCTGGATTACTACGGCCTGGCCCTCACCCTGGGCGGCGGCGAGGTCCGCCTGATCGATATGGTCTACGCCTTCAGCGTCTTCGCCAACAACGGCTTCATGGCCGGGGCGCCGGTCCCCGAGGAGCGCCGCCGGCCTGGCTACCGGGAGCTGGATCCGGTCCCTGTCTTACGGGTGGAGACGCCCGACGGGAAGATCCTCTGGGAATACCGCCAGCCTGAGGTGCAGGCGATCCTGGATCCGCGGGTCGCTTACCTGATCACCAGCATCCTCTCGGACAACGCCGCCCGCTGGGAGGCCTTCGGGCGAGGGAACGTGCTGGAGCTCTCCCGGCCCGCCGCGGTGAAAACCGGGACGACCAACGATTTCCGGGACAACTGGACCATCGGCTACACGCCGCAACTGGCTGTGGGGGTCTGGGTGGGGAACACAGACAACAGCCCCATGCGGAACGTGTCCGGGATCGCCGGGGCAGCCCCCATCTGGCATGATGTGATGGAATACGCCCATCGAGATCTCCCCGTGGAGCCCTTCCAGCGGCCGCCAGGCCTGATCGAGAAGACGATCTGCGCGGTTTCGGGGAAGCTCCCCGGCCCCTATTGCCCGACGGTGCGGGAGCTGTTCATCCCCGGCACCGAGCCCCAGGAGGCCTGCGATCTCCATCAGGCCTTCCTGATCAACCGGGAGACCGGCAAGCTGGCCACCGCCAGCACGCCGCCGGATAAGATCGAGGAAAAGGTTTTCCTGGTGGTCCCGCCGGAGGCCCTGGGCTGGGCGCGGGAGGCCGGCATCCCCCAGCCGCCGACGGAATACGACACCCAGTTCGCCCAGCCGGTCGGCGACGTGGCCATCCTGAACCCGGCTCCTTACGCCTACGTGCGGGGGATCGTCCCCCTCATCGGCAACGCCCGGGGCGATGTGGCCTTCTACCGGGTGGCGGTGGGCGCCGGCCTGAACCCCACCGCCTGGATCCCCATCGGGCCGGAGCACGGCAACCCGGTGGACAACGGCCTGTTGGAGAACTGGGACACCACGGGCTTCGCGGATGGTCTTTACACCCTGCAGCTCACCGTGGTCCGTCACGACGGGAGCGTGCACACCGCCGTGGTACCGGTAACGGTGGATCACACGCCGCCCTCGGTCCGTGTGGTGTATCCACGGGAGGGCGAACGCTACAGCTTAGCAGACGAATGGATCAGCGTGAACACGGAGGTCTCGGATAACTACGCCATGGATCGGGTGGAGTTCTACGTCGATGGGCAGCCCTTCGCCGTGCGGGACGTGCCGCCCTTCAACGCCAAGTGGTATTTCCGACAGGTGGAGCGGGATCGGCTGCTGGGCTGCCACGAGTTCTGGGTGAAGGCCTACGATAAGGCCGGCAATGAGGCGGAAAGCAACCACGTCCGCGCCTGCGTGGGACGTTAAGCAGGGGGACTGCCGGAAAGCCGATCTTGCCTGGAACTCCTTTTTCTCGTTATACTCAATGGTGCCAACATTTTTCTAACTTCGGGAAACGAGTGGGGAAGAGCGGAACAGGAGATCGCCACCTTGTTCCAGGGTTAGGGGATTCGCCCAGGGGGGCGCGATGGTCACCGAGCTCCCGATCGCCCGAACGAAAATCCACCCGCCGGTGCGGCGCGGTCCGCTGCTGGATCGTCCCCGCCTGCTGAACTTCCTCCACGAGAACATCGACAAGACCCTCATCCTGATCTCCGCGCCGGCCGGTTACGGGAAGACCTCGCTGCTGGTCCAGTTCTACCACGACACGGACCTGCCCGTCGCCTGGTATAGCCTGGATGAGACGGACCAGAACACCCATCGCTTTGCCGAGCATCTGGTCGCCGCCCTCCGCGAGCGGTTCCCCGCCTTCGGCCGCATCACCCTGGGCGTCCTGCGAGCCGGGGCCGCCCCCGACGCCGTGGCCACGGCGATGATCAACGACATGCTGGAAAACATCCCGGATTATTTCGTGATCGTCCTGGATGACTATCACGTGGTCGCCGAGCACCCGGGGATCCAGATCCTGGTCCGCCACCTGTTGGAGCACGCGCCGGAACATCTCCACATTCTCCTGGCCAGCCGCGGCCCCCACGGTCTCCCCCTCACCCGCCTGGTGGCCCGCCAGCAGGCGACAGGCCTCGGCGCCCAGCACTTAGCCTTCACCCCCGGGGAAATCCACGCCCTCTTCACCCGCCACCTCGCCCTGGAGCTCTCCGAAGCCGAGGCCCAGGCCCTGGCCCGGGAGACCGAAGGCTGGATCACCGCCATTCTGCTCCTGGCCCAGCACATCCGGGCGGAGAGCGCCCGCCCCACCCTCCGACCCGGGACCCTCTACCGCTACCTGGAAGAGGAAGTGCTGGCCCGCCAGCCGCCCGATCTCCAGGAGTTCCTCCTGGAAACCGCCATCCTTCCCATCTTCAACGTCGCCGCCTGCAACGCGATCCGGGAGCGCGCCGATTCCGCCCGCTGGATCGAGGAGGCGGACCGGCGTCAGCTCTTCCTGATCCAGGTGGAGACCACCCGGGAGGGCCCCTGGTATCGCTATCACCACCTGTTCCGGGAATTTCTGAATCTCTATCTACGAGAGCGGGACCCCGAACGCTACCGGGCCCTGCACCGGCGGGCCGGGAGATGGTTCGCCGGCCGCGGCGACGCCGAGGCCGCCGTCGCCCATTTCCTGGAAGCAGAAGACATGGATGCGGCGGTGGAGGCGATGGAAGGAGCGGTGCGGGGCCTCTACGCTGCCGGCCGCCTGGAGACATTGGGGCAGTGGCTCCACGCCCTGCCCGCGGAACGCCTCCGACGGGCTCCCCGCCTGCTCCTCTATCAGGCCAAGCTGCTGGTCGACACCGGCCGGCCGGAAGCCGCCCTGGCCCTCCTGGATCAGGCCGCGGCGGCCTGCCGTGAAAACGATGCTCTCCTCCAGGTAGAGATCGAGATCCAGCGGGCTTCCACCCTGAACCTGATGGGCCGCCACGCGGAGGCGATGGCCGCCGCCGAGGCCGCCCTCGCCCGCTGCCGACCCGAATGGGTGCATCCTCTGGCCGCCGCCTACCGCCTGCGGGGCTTCGCCTGCCTCGCCTTAGGCCGCCCCCGGGAGGCGGAGCAGGACCTCCGCCAAGCGATGGCCCTGTTCCGATCCATCGAGGCCCCATATGATTTGGTGAACACCCTGATCGAGCTCGCGGAAGCTTTGCGGGCCCAGGATCGGCTGGTGGAAATGGACCTCTACCTCCAGGAGGCCCTGGCCCTGGCCCGGACCCTGGAGAACCCCCGGCCGCTGATCACCCTCCTCAACAACGTTGGCTACACCGCCTACACCCGGTGTCAGTTCGAGGCCGCCCGTCGCTATTATGAAGAAGGCCTGGGGCTGGCCCGCCAGACCGGCGACCGGCGGATGGAGGCCTTCCTGCTCATCGGGCTGGCAGACCTGGCCCGGGAGGGGGAGCAGTTAGAGGAGGCCCTGGAGGCCTATCGAGCAGCCCTGGAGATCGCCCGGGAGATCCGCAACGCCTTCCTCATGGCCTACGGGCTGGAGGGGATGGGGCGGACCCTGCGGCTGCAGGGGAAGGCCCGGGAGGCCCTCCCGGCCCTCCAGGAGGCCGCGGAGATCGCGACCCGCCTCGGGA
This sequence comes from Candidatus Thermoflexus sinensis, assembly GCA_016842045.1. Lineage (GTDB taxonomy): Bacteria > Chloroflexota > Anaerolineae > Thermoflexales > Thermoflexaceae > Thermoflexus > Thermoflexus sinensis. The sequence continues at coordinate 10,999 of JAEVEY010000143.1, forward strand.
TGCGCACCCTGGCCGCCGTCGCCGCCCTCTCCCGGGGGATGGCCGAGGTGGAGGCCGGCCGCGTTCTGGACGGCCTCTCCCGGATGGCCCCGGCCCTGGACCGGCTGCAGGAGGCCGATGTCCCGACCCGGGTATGGGCCCACTTCCTGATGGCCCGGGCCTACTTCCAGGCCCACCGGCGCCGGGAGGCCTTAAAACAGCTCGCCGAGGCCGCCCGCCTCAACGGCCCTGACGCCCTCATCGCCCCCCTCCTCCCCGAGCTCCGGCGGGCGGAGGATCTGTTCCGCTTAGCGAAGCAACGAGGGATCGAATGGCCGCCGATCTGGGATCCCCTGCGGCGGATCGGCCGGGCCCGCCGGGCCCCGGCCCGGGAGGCCCTGCCGCCCCTGGAGATCCGGGCGTTCGGCCCGGGGGAGGTCTGGGTCGAGGGGCAGCTCGTGGCCTGGCCGGAGGCCCGGAAGGCCTGGGAGCTCTTCTTCTACCTGCTCACCGTGGACTCCGCCACCCGGGAGGAGATCGGCGTGGCCCTCTGGCCCGACGCCCCGCCCGCCCGCCTCACCGGGCAGTTCCACTCGGCCAAATGGCGCCTCAAGCGGATCCTGGGGCGGGAGGTCCTGGTCTTCCGCGAGGGCCGCTACGCCTTCGACCGGCGTCAGCCCCACTGGTATGATGTGGCCATGTTCGAAGAGCACCTCCGGCGGGCCCGCGCCACCCGGGGGACCCCCGAGGCCCTCTCCCATCTGCGGGCGGCCGTGGAGCTTTATCGAGGAGACTACCTGAGCGGATGGAACGCCGAGTGGGCAGTGGAGCTCCGGGAGCGGCTGCGGACCCGCTACCTGGAGGCCCTCCTCACCCTGGCTGAGGGGACCCTGAAGGCCGGGGAGCCCCAGACGGCCCTGGCCTGGTTCCAGCAGGCCCTGGCCGCCGATCCCTACCTGGAGGCCGCCTGCCTCGGGGCCCTGCGCTGCTACCTGGCCATGGGCCAGCCCGCTGCCGCCCTGGCCCTCTATCGCCAGTATGCCGCCCGCCTGGAGCGGGACCTGGGCCTGCGACCCTCCCCCGAAGCGCGGGCCCTTTACGAGTCGATTGCGCAGGCGCAGAACCGACCGACGGCTTGAGGGAGATGGGTTTGTCGTGGGGTGTGGGCCGCCAGAGGCAGCCCGCGCCTCACGAAGAGGAAAACGCGCCGGCTGGGATCCCCCTCGTGGCGCAGTGGGTTATAGACCGGAGGATCCCCTCACTCCGGGCCGGAGGGGAACGCCTTGGGCGCCATGCGATCGGCCCCGCCTCCGCCTCATCACCCTCGCCCCCGCCCGCCCCCGCGGGCTCCTCCATCCACCGATCCCCATCACGTTAGAAAACCTTAGCCATCCCCGTGAGAATTCCGTGAGAACCCCTCTGTAAGATGCAAGCAGAACCCTGAAGGAGGAAGCGCCATGAAGACCCGTGGGCTCGCGCTGGCGACCTGGCTGATGACCCATCCTGAGGCCCTCCGCCTGGCCCTGCTGGCCCTCTCGCTGGTGGGGGCAGTCTTCCAGCTGAACAACCCGCCAGCAGGCGGCGGCAGCCCCTCGTAATTCCGGCCAGGGCGTTCATCCCTTCCAGGAGCGAGGACAATGTCGGCGGCGGCGATCGATGAGCTGGTGGGCTGGGCCCTGATCGATGAGCGGATCCGGCAGGATCTGCTGGGCTCCCGCCGCGCGGAGGTCCTGGCCCGTTACGACCTCACGGAAGAGGAGCGGATGTGGCTGCTCCAGGTGCGGGCGAAGGACCTCACCGACTTCGCGGCGGCGGCGGCGCGGTGGATCGAGCACCGATCCGAGCGGGACAACCATCCTTACCCCTATTTCCCTTTCGCGTAGGTGGGCGATGAGACTCCTGATTGTGGAAGAAAACGACGATATGCGCATGCTGTACCGGATCGGCCTGCGGAAGTTCGAGGTGGAGCTTCTGGAGGCCGCAACGATGGCCGAGGCGCTGCAGCAGGTCCGGGAGGGTCGTCCCGATGCGGTGCTGATCGGCGACACCCTCCCGGACGGCGACCCCTTCGAGCTGTGCCGGCGGATCCGGTCGGATCCTGAGACGCGGGACATCGTGGTCGCCATCGCCGTCTACTATATGGACGGCGCGATCCGCCGGCTGAGCCGGGAGGTGGGAGCCGACGCCTGCTGGCTTGCCCCGGTCCTGCCCCGGGAGATCCCTAAGCGGATGGAGGAACTGCGGCAGCGTCGGCAGGCCTCCTCGTCGGGCGAGAACAACGGCTCTCACGAACCTCCGTCGGAGAGCTAAGGAGGCGCTCCGGCCTGGAGGGGCTGGCGCCTGCCTGCTCCTCGAGGCCGGAGCGATCGCCGGGTGAGGGCACGAAGGCGACCGGGAAGCGGCGCGGGCGCGCGAGGCGCTCGTGCCATATCTTGTTTGGGTTAAGAGATAGGGGGTAGGTGGCTTTGCTGCCTACCCCCTATCTCTTTTTGTAGCAGGAGTTGCGCAGTTGGTTTTCTCCTAAGGGTTTGGGGGGAGTCGCGCGCCGAAGGCGCGCGACTCCCCCCTCCCCACGGCCCAAAGGGCCGTGGGGAGGGGGGATAAGAGGGGTGGGGCCATTCCACCTCTTCTCGCGAGCCCCGAACTGCGTAACTCCTATGTAGAATGAAAGCGGCGGGCCGGATGGTGAAGTCACCGCCCTTTCTCTCAACTTCCAAAGATGTTTCTTTCTCTTCCCTCTTTGTGGCCCTTTGAGCCACGAAGAGGGAAGAGCCTGCTCAGCGCGAGACAAGCGCCCAGATCACCGAGCGCGCTGTCCGTTTGTCCAAAGTCCAGTCACAATGAAGCTTTCACGGAGGTCTTCCATGGAAATCCTGTATGCGGTGGCCGAGGCGGCGCCTTTCGTGAAAGTGGGCGGGCTGGCGGATGTGGCCTATGGGCTCCCCCGGGCGTTGCGAGCCCTGGGCCACGATGTGCGGGTGATCCTCCCCCGCTATCGGACCATCAACGGCTCCGCCTATGACCTGCGTCCTCTCCGCCCTCCCCTTCCGGTCCCGCTGGGCTTAACCGGTGAAACCCGCCTCGTGGAAATCGAGGTCAGCGAGGCTACAGGCGTTCCCACTTACTTTATCTGGGAAGAACATTACTTCGGCCGTGATGAGGTATATGGCTACCCCGACGATCCCCAGCGCTTCATCTTCTTCTGCCGGGCGGTCCTGGCCTTCATGCGCCACATCAACTGGCGGCCGCAGGTCCTCCACGGCAACGACTGGCACACCGGGTTCCTTTTCCTCTGGCTGGCCACCGCCGGCCGGCGGGACCGCTTCTACCGGCCGATCGCCACGGTCTTCACGATCCACAACATGGCCTACCAGGGGATCACCGGCGACGCCCTGCTGGCGTTCGGGGGGATCCACGAGCATGTGGAGCGGTTAGAAGTGGAGCCGCCCGGCCACGTCAACTGGCTCGCCCGCGGGATCGCCCACGCCGATGTGGTGAACACGGTAAGCCCCCGCTACGCCCGGGAGATCCTCACCCCCGAGTTCGGCTTCGGCCTTGAGCCGCTGCTCCAGCGCCGGGCCGATCGGCTTTTCGGCATCCTCAACGGCCTCGATCCGGAAGCCTGGGATCCCCGGTCGGACCCCGCCCTGGCTGCCCGCTTCGATGCCGAAACCCTGGAACGGCGGGCGGAGAACAAGCGGGCCGCCCAGCATGCCTTCGGCCTGCCCCTCCGGGAGGAGGTCCCCCTGTTCGCCCTCATCGGGCGGCTGATCGAGCAGAAAGGGGTGGATCTGCTCCTGGAGACAGCGGACGCCCTGTTCGCCCGGGGCATCCAGGTGGCCATCCTGGGGACCGGGATGCCGGAATACGAGGCGGCCTTCGCCCAATGGCCCTCCCGCTTCCCCGGCCAGGCCAGCGTCCGGATCGCCTTCGATGAGGAGCTTTCCCGACTGCTGTACGGCGGGGCGGACGTCTTCCTGATGCCTTCGAAATTCGAGCCCTGTGGCCTGGGTCAGATGATCGCCATGCGCTACGGCGCCCTCCCGCTGGTCCACGCGGTGGGCGGGCTGGCGGACACTGTGCGGGATGTGAGCCAGGAGGATGGCACAGGTTTTGTGTTCGCCCCGTTCACGGGGGAGGCCTTCCTGGCCGCTGTCGACCGCGCCCTGGCCCTCTACCGGGATCCGGCCGCCTGGCGGGTGATCCAGCGTCGGGCCATGGCCCAGGATTTCTCGTGGGCCGCCTCCGCCCGGGCCTACGAAGACCTTTACCGGCGGGCGATCGCGTGGCATAATCCATAATGGGATGGGTGATCGGATCGAAAGCAGCCCGCCTCATGATCGAACTCTTCCGTTGCAGGTCTGATTCATCCGAAGAGGATCCCCTATGCGCCCGGTGGCGATGATCCTGGCGGGGGGCAAGGGCACCCGCCTGAGCATCCTCACGCAGAAGCGGGCCAAGCCCGCAGTCCCTTTTGCGGGCAAATACCGGATCATCGATTTCACCCTCTCCAACTGCGTGAACTCCGGGATCTACCTCGTCGGCGTGTGCACCCAGTTCCGGCCCCGCTCCCTCCACGAGCACATCGGCAGCGGGGCGCCCTGGGATCTCAATGGGTTCCACCGCGGGGTCTGGATCCTCACCCCCTACCTGGGGCGGGCGGATTCCGACTGGTATCAGGGGACGGCGGACGCCATCTATCAGAACCTGGATTTCATCGAACACCACCGGCCAACCCACGTGCTGATCCTGGCCGGCGACCACGTTTACAAAATGAATTACAACCCGATGATCCGTTTGCACACCGAGAAGAACGCCGACCTCACCATCGCCGCCCTCCATGTCGCCCCGGAGGAGGCTTCGCGGTTCGGCATCCTGGAGACCGATGAGGAAGGCCGGGTGATCCGCTTCGAGGAGAAGCCGATTCGCCCCCGCGGAACCCTGGCCTCCATGGGGATCTACGTCTTCCGCCCCGAGGTGCTGCGGGAGGTCCTCATCGAGGACGCGCGGGATCCCAGCAGCAGCCACGACTTCGGGAAGGATATCATCCCCCGGATGATCGAGGCCTATCGGGTCTATGCCTACCGGTTCAGCGGCTACTGGGTGGATGTGGGGACCGTGCAGGCTTACTGGGAAGCCCATATGGATCTGCTGGCGGATAACCCGCCGCTGGACCTCCACGACCGGGAATGGGTCATCCACACCCGCAGCGAGGAGCGGCCGCCGGTCAACATCCGCACCGGCGCTCATGTGGCCCACAGCCTGATCTCCGACGGCTGCATCATCGAAGGGGCCGTGGAATACAGCGTGCTCTCGCCGGGGGTCCGGGTGAAGCGCGGCGCGGTGGTCCGCTACTCGGTGGTGATGACGGACTCGGTGATCGAGCCGGGGGCGGTGGTGGATCGCTGCATCGTGGACAAAAACGTGATCGTGGGGGCGGAGGCGCATCTGGGCTATGGGATGGACTACAGCCCCAACCGGCTGGGGGATCTCTCATCCGGGCTGACGCTGGTGGGCAAGAACGCCATCATCCCTCCCAACGCCCGCGTGGGCCGCAATTGCATCATCGCCAGCGACGTGGTCCCCGAGGATTTCCCGGATCTCCATGTCCCCAGCGGCACCACCATCGGGGCCATCGCACCGATTTAGGGCCTGCCGCTTCCTCAGGACCTGCGGGCGCGCTGTTGCGAACAGAGATCGTTCCGGGATTTCTGTGCAGGGCGGGCCGCGTAATCCGGGGTTGGGCTGGGGCTGAAGGTCCCCGGCCCAGCCCCCCACCTGTACCACCGGCGATCACTTCTCCCGAACCAGCAGGCTCAACCCGAAGCTGACGATCGAAAGCAGCACCGCGCCGATCAGCGCGGCGAGGAACCCGCGAACTTCCAGGGCAGTGAGGGCGGCCACGAGATACAGGATGATGGCGTTCACGACAAAGGTAAAGAGCCCCAGGGTGAGCAGGTTGAGGGGCAGGGTGATGAGCAGAAGGAGGGGGCGGATGAGGGCATTGGCCAGCCCGAGCACCAGACCCGCCAGCAGGAAATCGGCCAGCCCGGCGCCGGCCCGAAACGAGACCCCCGCGTAGATCTGGGAGACCACCCACAGGGCGATGGTGTTGAGAGCCCACCGTATCAGGAAGTGTCGCATAGAGCTCTCCCCCTGTCATGGGATGCATACGCTTCATTATAGGCGAAGGTTTGCGCAACTGGTGCTTCAGGTGCTTCAATCCTTTTCATCCCCCTCCCCACAGCCCCTGGGGCTGTGGGGAGGGGGATCCAGGGGGTGAGGCCATCCGCTGGACCCGAACGGCATGATGGCTGAAAAGCCCTGGGTCCCCCAATTTCGAAAGGAGGAATCCCATGCATCGGCGCACGCAGATAATCGGGCTGCTCCTGCTGGGCGTGGCGGCGCTGGCGTTCGCATGGTCGCCCGCCCTGCGGGCCGCCGCCCATGATTTCCTCCAGGGCTTCCGCTTCCGCCGCCTCCTGATCGTGCCTTACACGTTCTCGATGCCCGCCGCGACGGGTGAGACCCTCTCCCGCATCCTCGGCGAGGATCTAACCTTCGAACCCGTGGAGCCCCGGATGGTCCAGAGCCTCTCCGAAGCGGAAGCGCTCTTAAGCTTCCCCATTCGTCTTCCTGCAGGGGTAAAGGAGTTCATTACCCTCCAGGTGATGCCGGCGGCCTCCGCCCGCTGGACCGTCGATGTGGGCCATCTGCGAGAAGCCCTGCACGCGGCGGGGGCGGATGAGGTAACGATCCCCGATTCGCTTCACGGGACGGTCCTGACGGTGACGGTGGGGCCTGTCCTGCTGGCCACCTTTGAGGCGGAGGGGAACCCTTACGGTTGGGCCCAGGCGCCTTTGCCGGTCTACACGATGCAACCCGAGGGAGATATCCGGCCTCTGGCGGAGGCGGCCATGCGGCTGATGGGGATGCCGGCCGGGGAGGCGCGGCGGCTGGCCCGGACCGTGGACTGGCAGACGACACTCCTGTTGCCGATCCCCATGGCCCCCGGGATGACCGTGGCGGTGGAATCCGTCTCCCTGGGGGACCGGGAGGGGACACTGTTCACGTTCCCCCAGGCAGCCCACACGCCCGGTGGGGAGACCCTGCCCGTGCGCTTCCTGCTCTGGCACGATGAGGCGTTTCTCTATTTGATCGGCGGGCCGGGCGCGGAGCCGGGCCGGCTGATCGCCTGGGCGCGGGCGATCCGGTAGGGGTAGGGGCGAGGCATGCCTCGCCCTATCCTTCCCTTCGGTGCGCCCCGGGCCCTTGAAAAGCGGCGGCTCCGGAGGGCTGCCCCCCAAAGGGAGCTCATCTGAAGCGTGATGCGGATTGCTAAATTGATAGGAGTCACGCAGTTGGTTTTATCCTGGGGGTTTTGGGGGGAGTCGCGCGCCTTCGGCGCGCGACTCCCCCCTCCCCACGGCCCAAAGGGCCGTGGGGAGGGGGGATAAAGGGGGGTGGGGCCATTCTACCTCTTCTCGCGAGCCCCACCTCTTCTCGCGAGCCCCGAACTGCGTAACTCCTAAAATTGAAATATTCCCCGGTAGAGGATCCCTGGGATGAGCGATGCCTGGGCCATTGAGACCAAAGGCCTGCGGAAGGTATTCGGGGATCGGGTGGCGGTGGCGGATCTCACCCTGCGCGTGGCCGAAGGGGAAGTCTTCGGCTTCCTGGGCCCGAATGGGGCCGGCAAGACCACCGTCGTCAAGATGCTCCTCGGCCTGATCCACCCCACGGCCGGGACCGGACGGGTGCTGGGGCGGCCGCTGGGCGACCGCTCCGCCCGTCGGGCGATCGGCTTCCTGCCGGAGGGTTTCGCCTTCCCCGACTGGCTCACGGCCGAGGAGATCCTGTGGTTCCACGGCCGCCTCGCCGGGGTCGACCCCCATCGCCTGCGGCGGCGGATCCCGGAGCTGTTAGAGCGCGTCGGGCTGGCCGCGGAAGCGCAGCGCCCTTTCCGCGCGTTCTCCAAGGGCATGCGGCAGCGCCTGGGGCTGGCCCAGGCCTTCCTCCACGAGCCCCGCCTGGTCTTCCTGGATGAGCCGACCTCAGGCCTGGATCCCGCCGGGCGGATCCTGGTGCGGGATTTCCTGCGGGAGCAGAAGGCCCGGGGGGTCACCATCTTCCTGAACTCCCATTTGCTCAGCGAGGTGGAACGGATCTGCGACCGCGTCGCCTTCATCAAAGGGGGCGTGGTGGTGGAGACGATGGACCTGCGCGCAGAGGACACCGCCACACTGGTCCTGCGCCTCGGCTGGATCCCGGTGGGCCTGGAAGGCCGATTACGGGAGTGGGGGGAAGTCCTCGCCCTCACCGATAACCAGGTGACCCTGCGCCTGGCCCCGGGCCGTCGCCCGGCGGACCTGGCCCGCTGGATCGTGGGCCAGGGGCTGGATCTGGAGGCAATGATCCCCCAGCGACTCTCCCTCGAAGAGGTGTTCCTCCAGGTCGTGGGGATGGAGATGGGGTAGAAGGGTTGGTGGGATCGGCCGCTTCGCCACCTGCCCTACCGAACAGGACAAACACCGCTGGGCTTTATCCAGGGCAGTGCTCCCTCCAGATTTGATTTTTGGTTTTGGTCCCCTGGGGGTTTGGGGTGGGGCCATTGGCCCACACCCTCTTATATCCTCAAAACTCCTCAAAACAAATCTGGACGAAGCAGTAGGTTGAGGGACCCCCAGTGGATCTGAGGGCCGGGAAGGCCGATGAACCGGTCTTATGGAAGCTGCTCCCGAAGCCACGCGGCGATGGCCTCCACATCTTCCTGGCTCAGGTCGAACCAGCGGATGCGCGGGTCGTTCAGGCGGAACCAGTTATACTGGTGGTGCACGAAATCCCGGGTGGCGGACTGGATCTGGCGGATCGCCTCCTCCAGCGAGATCTCGCCCCGCAGGTAGGCCCCGATCTGCCGGTACCCCAGCCCGGTCATCGCCGGGAGATCCCACGGATAGCGCTCCGATAGCCGGCGCACCTCTTCCACCAGCCCCTGTGCGATCATCCGCTCCACCCGCTCATCGATCCGCCGGTAGAGCTCCGCCCGGGGCCGTGTCAGGCCGATCAGGATCGTTCGGTAAGGGGGAGGGTTCTTGCGCCGCTGGGCCGAGAAGGGCTTCCCCGTTTGATAACACACCTCCAGGGCGCGGATCACCCGACGGATGTTCCGGGGGTCAATGAAGGCGGCGGCCTCCGGATCCAGCCGTTGCAGCTCCTCATAGAGGGCCTGCGGACCCTCCCGCCGGGCCCGCTCCTCCAGCATGCGGCGCAGCTCGGGGTCAGGCGGGGCCGGAGGGATCTGCCAGCCCTCCACGACCGCCCAGATGTAGAGGCCCGTCCCTCCGACCAGGAAAGGGAGTCGCCCCCGTCGATGGATCTCCTCGATCGCCGCGTAGGCCATGCGCTGGTATTCGGCCAGCGTCAGCGGGCGGTCCGGATCGGTGACGTCGATCAGGTGATGGGGCACGCGGGCCCGTTCCTCCGGCGTCGGCTTCGCCGTGCCGATATCCATGCCCCGGTAGATCTGGCGGGAATCCGCGGAGACGATCTCTCCATCGAACCGCTCGGCCAGCTCCAGGGCGACCTCGCTTTTGCCGACGGCCGTCGGCCCCACGATGACCACCAGGGGTCGCTCAGAGGAAGAGCGCTCCGCCATTGGGCTCGCCGCTTAAAGGACTTCCGCGATGAGCCCGCCCAGGAGGGCGGTGATCAGGCCGAGATAGAGGAAGCAGTGGAGCGTCGCCAGGGTCCCGAGGATCGGGAGGCCCGGGATCAGGGAATGGAGGAGGAGCAGGAGGAAGTCCAGGAGGATCAGACCCACCCCGATCACGATGGGCAGGCCCTTATAGTGGGCCAGGAATTCCGCCGTGCGATCGATCCACCGGTTCAGGGTCGACATCCGTGAGACCTTTTTGTATTCTGCATACGAGCTCACATCTGGCGGACTGGACGCTGGACCGGCGGGCCGGGCGCCTTCCACGCGGGTTCCCTATCGATGGAGAGCGAGGCCCTTCCCCTTATTTAGGGGTTGCCTCCCGCCCCGGGGTGGATTGAGCAGAAGGGCCAGCGGCCCGCACCTCTTTCCTCTCTGCTTCCCTCCCCATCGCCCGGGGAGCAATGGGAATTTACGAGCAGGCCTTGTATCTACTGCTCCCTCCAGATTTGATTTTTGGTTTTGGTCCCCTGGGGGTTTGGGGTGGGGCCATTGGCCCACACCCTCTTATATCCTCAAAACAAATCTGGACGAAGCACTACCCTTACCTGCGGATCCCAACGTCCATCGTGGGGATCGCCCGAGGGCTGGCCTCGGATCCCCGGATCTCCCCGTGTTCCAGATAAGGCCGGAAGGCGGCTAACAGCCGGCCAGGGAGGCGCCCGAAGAGCGTGACCTCGCTGTCGGTGTGGGCCTCCCATTCCACCACGCCCTGTTCGTAGAACAGGGCGATCAGATCCCCGCGGCTCAGCGGCAGCCGCACCCGCACCGGCGTAAGGCTCCGGTAGAGGATCGCTTCCACCTTCCGCAACAGGTCCTCCAGCCCAATGCCGTAGGCCGCTGAGATGGCCACAAAATCCGGGTATTCCGCCGCCAGGGCCCGCACGGCCTCCGGGTCCGGCAGCCGATCGATCTTGTTGAGGGCGGTGATCAGCGGGATGTCCCGCACTCCGATCTCCCGCAGGGTCTCAATGACCACCCGGGCCTGCTGTAACGCGTTGGGGTGGGTGATGTCCAGGACATGGATGATCAGATCCGCCTCGTTGATCTCCTCGAGGGTGGCCCGGAAGGCAGCCACCAGCTGGTGGGGCAGCTTCTGGATGAACCCCACGGTGTCGGTGAAGAGGGCCACCCCGCCTTCGGGGAGCTTCACTCGACGGGTCGTGGGGTCCAGGGTGGCGAACAGCTGATCGGCCACCAGCACGCTGGCGCCGGAGACGGCGTTGAGCAGAGTGGATTTGCCGGCGTTGGTATAGCCCACCAGGGCCACCACCGGCACCTGAGCCCGGCGCCGGCGCTCGCGGTAGCGCTGGCGATGGGCCCGCACCTCCTCCAGCTCCTTCTTGAGGTGGGCGATGCGGTCCTTGATCCGCCGGCGATCGATCTCTAACTGCTTCTCGCCAGGCCCCCGGAGGCCCACCCCGCTGATCCCGCCCCGGCCGAAGGACCCGCCGGCCTGCTGGGCCAGGTTCTGCCAGCGGCGGGTCAGGCGGGGGAGACGATATTCATACTGGGCCAGCTCCACCTGGAGCGCTCCCTCCCGGGTATGGGCATGCTGGGCGAAGATATCCAGGATCAGGGCCGTGCGGTCCAGCACCCGCACTTCATCGCCGAAGGCGTTCTCGAGGTTGCGCTGCTGAGAGGGGGACAGCTCGTCGTCGAAGATGACCATGTTGGCGTTCATGGCCCGGACCAGGGCCTTGATCTCCTCGACTTTCCCAGGCCCAATGTAGGTGGCGGGATAGATGCGGCGGAGCCGCTGCACCGCCCGGCCGACCACCTCCACGCCGGCGGTGCGGGCCAGCTGCGCCAGCTCATCCAGGGAATCCTCCACCGGCAACAGCCCCGGCTTCCCGTAGATCTCGGTGCCCACCAGCACCGCCCGATCCACCGGGGCCACCGTCTCCTGCATCCCGCGTCCGATTGCGCACCTCCTTCTGGAGAGTGGTTCTGGGGATCGATCGAGAGCCTCCCGTTCTCGATCGATTCCCTTCCCGATTGTCTCGCGATGCGCGGAGGGACCAGCCCCCGGATCCGCTATGGAGGGGCAGTCAGACTCCCGTTATCGCTTGTGGCTCTCTCGATATACCACCCAGGCTGCCCAGCCGAAGACCAGGGCCTCGAAGATCGCTGCGGCAATCAGGTAGGGCACGTAGCTCATGGTTCCTCACCCGAGCGAAGCATGGAACGCCTGAATGCGGCGCATCGCCTCCTCCAGGCGGGGGACCGGCTGGACCAGGGAGATACGGATGTAACCCTCGCCGGCCTCGCCGAACATGGCGCCGGGGGCGACGGAGACGCCGGCCTCCTCCAGGAGGCGGGCCGCATAATCCGCGCTGCGCCAGCCTTCCGGCAGGCTCGCCCATACATAAATCGTCGCACGGGGCCGCTCCGCCGTCAAGCCCGCCGCCTTCAGGCCGTCCACCACCACATCCCGCCGCCGGGCGTATTCCGCGTTGCGCTCCTCCATCCACTCGTCGTCATGGGTGAGGGCGACGGCGGCGGCCTCCTGGATCGGGCGGAAGTGGCCGGAGTCGATGTTGCTCTTCAGCTGGGCGACCGTGCCCACGACCTCCGCGTTGCCCACCAGCATCCCCACGCGCCATCCGGCCATGTTGTGGGACTTGGACAGGGAATAGAACTCCACCGCCACCTCCTTCGCGCCGGGGATGCTCAGAACGCTGGGGGCGCGGTAGCCGTCGAAGGCCACGTCGGCGTAGGGGTTATCGTAGGCTAACAGCAGGCCGTGCCGGCGGGCGAAGGCCACCGCCTCCGCCAGGAATTCCGGCGTCGGGCAGGCCGCGGTGGGGTTGTTCGGGTAGTTCAGCCAGAGGACTTTGGCCCGGGCCAGGACCCCGGGTGGGATCTCTGAGAAATCGGGAAACCATCCCCGCTCCCGGCGCAGGGGCATGTAAAAGACATCCGCTCCCGCGGCCAGGGCGCCGTCGGTATAGGTGGGGTAGCCCGGCGAGGGAACCAGGGCAATGTCCCCTGGGCCCAGATAGGCCAGGCTGAGATTGAAGATCCCCTCCTTCGATCCGATCAGGATCAGGACCTCACGGTCGGGGTCCAGCTCAACCCCAAAGCGGCGGGCGTAGAAGCGGGCCACGGCCTGGCGCAACAGGGGGATCCCCCGGTAGCCCGCGTAGCCGTGGGCCCGGGGATCCTGGGCGTTTCTTTCCATCGCTTCGATGATGAAGGGCGGCGGCGCCATATCGGGGCTGCCGATATCCAGGCGGATGATATCGCGGCCCTGGGCCTGCAGTTCCGCGATCCGCCGCTCCAGGGCGGCGAAGGGGTAAGGCTTCAG
>JAEVEY010000064.1 GCA_016842045.1 Candidatus Thermoflexus sinensis
GCCCGATAGACGGCCAGCCCGTAAGGGGCCGCTGCGAAATCGTATTTCGCGTATTCCCCCTCGAAGGCCAGCAACGTCCGCTCCGCGGTTTCCCGGGCCCGGCGGTCTCCTGTGAGATCATACAGGGTCAGGTAGAACTCAGCCGCCGCCGCGTTCTCCTCCAGAGGCTTCTGGCGGATCCGGAGGACGCCGATGGCCCGGGGATCCTCCGGCCGGTCGAAGAAGCCGCCGCCTTCAGGATCCGCCAGGGCAGATTCCATATAGGTTCGAAGCCGGAGGGCCCGCTCCAGGAAGCGCCGCTCGCCGGTGCGCTGGAAGGCCGCCAGGGCCGCCCGGCCGTAATGGACCTGATCCCCCAGCAGCGGCGGCATCCCCTTCTGGTCCGCCCGCTCCCCCTGCGCATCGACATAGTGATACAGGGCCCCCATCGTCTCATCGAAGGCCAGCGCCCACACCGTATCCAGCGCCCGCAGGGCCATGGCGCGCCAGACGGATTCCTCGAGCAGATCGCTGGCGATCATCAGGGCGAGGGCCATCTGCCCGTTCCAGTTGACATAGACCGTGCGATCCACCGCCGGCGGGGGACGTTGCGCCCGTTCCCGTCGCGAAAGGGCATAGTATTCCTCGTCGGCGTCCTGGCTTCCCCAGAACACGCCGTGTTCGGGATCGTAAAGCGTCCGCTGGATGTATTCCATCGCCTTCACCGCCGCGGCCCGAAGCCCCTCGTCTTCGAGGATCTCCGCCGCATAGAGATAGAGGGGGATCAGACGGGCGTGGTCCTCCAGCATCTTCTCGAAGTGCGGCAGGCTCCAGTCACGGGTGGTGGCGTAGCGGAACCATCCCCCTTCCACATGGTCATACATCCCGCCCTCGGCCATCCCGTGGAGGGTGCGACGGACCATCTCCGCCAGCCGCTCGTCCCGCCGTCCGCCGCGGACGTATTCCACCAGCAGTAACAGGGAGGCCTCGGGGTGGGGGAACTTGGGCGCCTCCCCGAAACCGCCATAGACCGGATCGTAGGCGCGGGCGATCAATCCGATCAGATGCATGGGGATGGTCCAGGAGAGCTGCGCGCCAGGTCGGGCGACGGGGCGGCTGGCCTCCTGACGCCGGCGGGCGATCTCCTGGGCCCGGCGACGGATCTCCTCCCGGCCGGTTCGATAATACTGGAGCACCTGGAGGAGGACCTGGCGCATCTGCATCGGGGGGATGTAGGTGGCTCCGGTGAGGATCTCGCCATCCGGGGTCAGGAAAGCGGTGGTCGGCCATCCACCCATATTGTAGCGGGCATTGATGTCCGGCCGCCGGTCAGTGTCCACCCGAATCGGGATGAAATAGGTGTTTATGATCTCGGCGATCTCGGGGTCTGAGTAGGTGCCGGTGTGGATCGGATCGCCGGGGATCCCCCGGTCCATCACGTGGCACCAGTGGCACCAGGTCGCGGAGATGCTGAGGAGGATCGGCTTATCCTGTTCCTGGGCTTCCCGGAACGCCGCCTCGCCCCACTCCCGCCACTGCACGCGCGTCTCGCCCATGACCCTTCTCCCTTCCTCAAAGCCCTGATTTTGATCATCAATCCCATCATAACTGGGGGAGGGGATGGCGTGCAACTTTCCGGTCCTGAGGCCAGCGGGTGGCCGCAAGGGTCGGTCTCCTGGAAACCCATGATTCGGCGCGTCGGGAGGCCGCGCAGCGCGGGCCGGGCAGCGGGCTTTCGAAGCGCGGCCCACCGGGGCGCCGCCCTTCCGTATGCAGAAGGCCGGCCCGGGATGAGCCGACGCGGAGGCCTGCTCGATTCCGTAACATCGCCCACCGCCTCAACAGGGCGGGCATAAGACCGGTTCCTGCCCGGTTGCGATCCGGGCGGTGCCCGTTCGGGTTCCGCATGGGCCCTTCCCCACGCCGCGAGGCGGTGTGGGGAGCCCCCCGGTTTGCAACTGAGCAACCTGCTCCCATCAGAACCGTATTGACAAAATTGTCGTTTCCTTTCAAGATAATAAAGCGCTTTACTTTATCCGGAGGAGCCCGATGAAATACCAGAGCCACCTTTCCTTTCCGCGGTGGAATCGTCGGATAGGATCTGGGGCAGGTCCTCTCCGGTGGTTGTTCTTTCGGAGGGAAGCGACTCGCGCGCTGGTCTTGTTCAGCGGGGTTCTCCTCCTGATTCTGTCTAACTGTCGGCCGACACCGACGCCCATTCCGACCCCAACTTCGCCCGTGCTGACCCCCACGACGGCCCCTTCAGAGGAGCCCCTCTACCTGGCGCTGATCTGGCATCAGCACCAGCCCTTCTATCCGAAGGACCCCCAGACCGGCCTGTATACCCGCCCGTGGGCCCGCGTCCATGCCACCAAGGATTACTACGATATGGCCGCCATTCTGCGGGATTACCCGAACGTCCACGTGACCTTCAACCTGACCCCCTCGCTGATCCGCCAGCTGGAGGATCTGGCGGCGGGGGCCAAAGACGTCTACTGGGCGCTGGCTGAAAAGCCGGCGGAGGCGCTCACCGATGAGGAGAAACGTTTCATCCTCCGCCGGTTCTTCGATGCGAACTGGGACCGGGTGATCCCGCGTTTCCCACGCTATCAGGAGCTCCTGGAGAAACGGGGCCGTCGTGTTGATGCGGAAACCATCGAGCGGGCGATGACCTCCTTCAGCGTCCAGGATTTCCGGGATCTCCAGGTGCTGTTCAACCTGGCCTGGTTCGATCCGGATTTCCTGGCCCAACCGCCCCTGGCGGATCTGGTCCGCAAGGGACAGGGCTTCGCGGAGGCGGACAAGCAGGTGATCTTCCAGGAAACGCGGCGCATCCTTCGGGAGATCCTCCCCTTGCACAAAGCGCTCCAGGATGTCGGGCAAATCGAGGTGACCACGACGCCTTACGCGCATCCGATCCTGCCCCTCCTCGTTTATTCGGATCTCGCGCGGGTGGGGAACCCGGAGGCGCTGTTGCCGGACCCGCCCTTCGTCGCCCCGGAGGACGCGCGGGAGCACCTGCGCCGGGCAGTGGCGCTATACGGAACCCATTTCGGCCGGAGGCCGCGGGGCCTCTGGCCGGCCGAAGGGGCCGTGGCCCAGCAGATCGTCCCCATGGTGATCGATGCCGGCTTCACCTGGATGGCCTCCGGGGAACCGGTCCTCGCCCGTTCGCTGGGGATCAGCGGCTTCACCCGTGACGCGCGGGAGACCGTGGAGGAGATCGATCTCCTCTATCGCCCGTATCGGCTCTCCGATCCGCAGGATCGCCCGCTCTTCATCGTGTTCCGCGATGGCGTGCTCTCGGACAAAATCGGCTTCACCTATTCGGGGATGCCCGGAGACGCCGCCGCCGAGGATTTCATTCGCCGTCTGGAGAACATTCGGGAGAAAGCCCGCGAGAAAGGCGTGAAGGGCCCCCTGCTGGTCTCGGTGATCCTTGACGGGGAGAACGCCTGGGAATACTACGAGAACGACGGCAAGGCCTTCCTCCACGGTCTTTACCGACGGCTGAACGAAAGCCGAACGATCCGCACCGTGACGCCCTCCGAGTTTCTGACGCGGTTTCCGGAAGCCGCCCGACCGCTCCCCAAGCTGTTCCCCGGCGCATGGTTCAGCCCGAACTACGACACCTGGATTGGGGAGGCGGAGGAGCGGGAGGCGTGGACGGCGCTCCGGCGCGCGCGCCAGGTGTTGAAAGATTACGAGGAAGGGCGGAAGTCCGCCCCGGCGGAGGCGCTGGAACGGGCGCGGGAGGCCATGCTGCAGGCGGAGGGATCGGACTGGTTCTGGTGGTATGGGGCGGATCAGGACAGCGGGCAGGATGATTACTTCGATGCCGCCTTCCGCATGCTCCTCCGTCAGGTCTACGAAGCCCTGGGGGAGCCCGCGCCGGACTTCCTCTCGATCCCCATCGTTTCGCCCCCTGTTGTCGAGCCGGCGGCGCCCTTCACCGGTCCGATCACACCGACCCTCGACGGTCGGGCAACGCCCGGGGAATGGGATCCGGCTGCCCGATACGAGGGGACGGATCCGGCGTTGCAGGGGTTCTGGCTGGGGGCGGATCGAACGCACCTCTATGCGCGGGTGGATGGAACCTGGGAAGGGGATGTGGCCATCGGCTTCTATATGGCCGCGCCGCGGGGGGGCGGACGGGCCGGTTTCTCGCTGGAGCCCTTCGGCCCGCGGGTGCCGCTGGGGTTCGGAGCGACCCACGCCGTCCAGGTCATCCGTCAGGGCAGGACGGTGCGCGTGGAGTTGTGGCAGGCGGGGGCCGATGGCCGCTGGGTTCCGGCGTCAGGGACGCTCGAGGCGCGGCTGGGGCAGGGGACGCTCGAGCTGGCATTGCCCCAGGCGGCGCTGGGGACCCTGCAGGCGGGAGATCCGGTGCTCTGGCAGGTGGTGGTCTCGCAACCTCAGGGAACCGCACGCTTTCCTTCCGCCGGCGTGGCCCGTTTCCCGATGCCCGATTTCGGTCTGGCGGAGGTCATTCTCGATGTGGAGGACCCGGAGAAGGACGATCACGGGCCCGGGAGCTATGTCTATCCCACGGATCCGGTGTTCCTGCCCCAGGTGTTCGATTTGAAGCGGTTCCAGGTTGGGGTGGAAGGGGACGACATGGTCTTCCGCTTCGAGTTTCACGGCCCGATCCCGAATCCCTGGGGCTCCCCCAACGGCCTGGCCCTGCAGACCATCGATGTCTATGTGGATCGGGATCCAGGGAAGGGGACAGGCGCGCGGCTGCTGCTGCCGGGCCGGAACGCCGCGCTACAGAGAGATTTCGGGTGGGAAATTGCGCTGTGGGCAGAGGGGTGGACGCCGGGGATCTATGCGCCGGATGAGCAGGGGAAGCCCAAACCGGTCCCGGGCACGTCGCTGCGGATCGCAGTGAACCCCAACCAGCGCACCGTGCTGCTGCGAGCGCCGAAGCGGATCTTTGGGGCGGACTTCGATCCGCGGAAGGCGGCCTACCTCGCGGTGGTGTTGAGCCAGGAAGGGTTCCCATCGCCGGGGGTATGGCGGGTGCGGGATGTGCTCCCGCAGGCCGCTCAGTGGCGATTAGGCGGGGGGCCGGATGACACCAACCACACCCGCATCCTGGATGTCGCCTGGCCGGCTGGGGCGCGACCGACCCAGGAGGAGATGCTCTCGGCCTACCGGCCTTCGAAGGAGTCCAACATGGATCGCCTGGGGCCGGAGGATTTCGCGCAGTTGCCCATGCTCGTGCCAAAGTAAAAATTCAGCCTGGCCCCGTCCGGTTCGAAGCTCCTTGAAGAAGGGGAAGGATCCTCCCTGATCCCTCCTTCTCCGCGGCCCTCTGGGCCGCGGAGAAGGAGTAGGACAACTGCTCGCCGTTGTCCTGCTTATGAGGCCTGGACGCTGAGGGCCTGTCGTTCCATCTCAGCCCGCTGGCGGCGCAGTTCCGCCAGGGTTTTTTCAGTCTGCTCCATCAACCCCAGTAGCTCCTGACTGGAGCGGTCGAAAGCTCGCCCCAGAACCCGCAGGAAGAGCAGCAGGATCCCCAGGCCTCGCTGGACGTCCGGATCCCCCATAGCCTTCAACAAGGAAACCGGCCCCACCCGAGGGAGCTCTTTCATTCGCTCCGGTGTGAGCTCCTGGTTTAATTCCTCCACCAGCCGGCTCATCATCACCGTGATCAGGGTAGGCTCGAGCAATTCAACTACATGAAGGAGATAGGCCAGGTTCGCACCGATTTTCAGCAGGCGGGGATCCATCAAATAAGACAGCGAGTCGGGCAGAAGTTCGGTTACATCTTCCAGGAACGTCAACGTCCCGGTTTCGTTCATTCGAATCAGAAGCCGGAGCGCTCGCTCCAGGGCCTCCTGGGCTTTCGGGTCCTGAAGGGTGATTTCTTCCATGGATGGCCTCCCGATCGCGAAGTTAACTCAGGTAAGTCGCGAACCACATGGATTCGAACATCATCTTGACCAGGCGGATGGCCTTACTGCGGCCCAGCACCCCGCAGGAAGGCGGGCCGGCCAGGTCCAGGATGCGGGTGAAGTCACACATGGGCAACACGGCGTCATCCCCGAAGTCCATGATGCACATGGCCACCGGGGTGAAGCTTTCGCCGATGTAAGCGCCTTTGAGCTCGGCCAGGATCTGGTTGGCCACGAACTCCGCCTGGAAGTGGGCCACCACGCCGGCGGCGGGCAGGTTGATGGCGGGGTTCACCATATCCCCGATGGCAAAGACCTCCGGGTCCGCCATGCACCGGAAGGTTTTCGGATCCACCAGCGGGAAGCCGGCGGGGGTCAGCAGGCCCGGGCACATCCCGGCGGAGCTGGGGCGATGAGGTGGGACCATGATCAGCAGATCGAAGGGGATCTCCCGGCCGTCCGTCCCCATCAACACACGGCGCTGGGGATCAATCGCTTTGGCATTGAAATTCCCCTCGAAGCGAACGCCTTTGTTCGCGAGGATCTCCGAGATCACGCCGCTGATTGCCGGGCCCATTGCGGAGAGGGGTTGCGGATGAGGGTGGGCGAGGACGATCTCAGACTTCTCCCGCAGCCGCCGGGCTCGCAGGGCGAAATCCAGCTGTCCAGCGATCTCATAGGGGGCCGGAGGGCATCGATAGTAAGGCCCGGAGACCCCGATGACGATCCGCCCGCCCTGGAACCGCTGGATCGCCTCCCGCATCCGCAGCGCCCCGTCGATGGTCCACGGGTGATAAGCCATCTCGAACCCCGGCATCAGGTCCGGCTTGACCTCTGCTCCGAGGGAAACCACCATCAGATCGTAAGAGAGATCCTCGCCGTTCACCCGCACACGCTTTTCAGGGATGCGGATCTCCTGGACTTCCCCCTGGATGACGCGCACACCTTTCCGTTCCAGGTTCTTCAGCGGACGCCTCACCTGTTCAGGCTCCTTAAAGCCCAGGGCGACCCATGGAAAGGAGGGCATGAAGTAGTGATAGGGACTTCGGTCTATGAGGAGGATCTCGTGGTCGGTTCCGCGCAGGCCGCGGGCGAGCTTATTAGCCACCACAAGCCCTCCGCTGCCGCCTCCCAGGATTAAAATCCTCGCCATCTCAGGCCTCCCCGATAGAAAGGGTTCGTATCCGTGTATCCATTTCATTAGATGCGAAAGCATAGCGGGGGTAACGTGGCTTTCAGAACAGGCTGATGGCTTCTCATCGCGCCTTGTGCTACAAGGGGGAGGATCTGTGAGGCTGGGCTTTGGGCCAGGTGGACTGCAGGGGGGAGAGTTACGCGGTTGGACTTCTCCACGGGTTGTTGAGACTGGATCAGGCGCCCTCAGCGCCCGACCCCGCCTTCTACAGCCCAGGGGGCCGTGGGGAGAGTCTCACGCTTCCTCGATGGAACACCCGATGGGCCTCCGGTGGTTACTCTGGCAAGACAAGGTTCAATATGAGCGCTCCCCTGGATGGTTTGGAGGGGATCCGGGGACAAGGGCCAGCACTTCCTCCAGAGCGCTCCGCCAGGGATCCCAGGTGGGATCTGCGTGGGCCTCCTCCAGCAACCTCCGGACAGCAGGCCAGCCGGGGAACGCGCCGATCACGCCCCACGTGGTGCAGGCCAGAGCCCCGACAGCGTTCCCCAGGAGGGCTGCGGCCGCCGGACGGAGACCCCGGGCCAGGCCTGTCAGGAAGCCGGCATCGAAGGCATCTCCTGCGCCGGTGGTATCCACCACCTGGACCCGAAAAGCGGGAATCGCAAGGTCTTCCCCGGCGCGTCCGAACAGCCGGCAGCCCCGATCCCCCTGTTTCACGACCACCCAGCGCAGGCGCTCTCCGTGCTGGAAGGCAAGGGTCGGGTCCGATCCGAAGAGATCCGCTGCTTCGAGCTCGCTCAGGAGGAGGGCATCGAGATGGGGGAGGGTCCGGAATACGGCCTCCCGGGCGATCCGAGCGGCCGGCGGACCGGGATCCAGGGCGCAGAAGCAATCCGCCCGGCGGGCTTCTTTCAACAGGGTCATCGCCGTGAAGGACAGCGGGCTCTCTTCCAGGAGCGCATAACCGGAGAGGTGGAAGAACGCGACCTGGCTGACCCGCGCCCGGGCGTTCTCCTCCAGCGAGAGGAACCGGCTGGCCCCGCGCCCGGAGATCATCGTTCGTTCCCCATCCGGGGTGACCAGGACAGCGATCAGGGAGGTCAGCGCCTCGGGGCGTTGCTGGATGGTGGAGGTCTCCACCCCGCTGGCGCGCAACGCCTGGACGACCCATTCGCCCAGGGGGTCCTGGCCGACGGCCCCCACCAGGATAGCAGGGAACCCCAGGGCGGCGGCCACCGCGGCCACGTTTGCTGCTGATCCTCCAGGCCGGAGGAAGACCTGACGGGTGTGCACATCCCCTCCGCGCTCCGGGAGCTGGGGGAGCGCGAGGAAGAGATCGACGGTTACATCGCCGACGGTCAGCAGTTGCAGATCACGGGTGGGCATCCAGGACCCATTCACTCGAAAACATCTCCGGCGTCTCTATCCTTCTGCCCATCGCATCCGCGCCCGGGCGAGCGCGCGGTTTACGGCTTCCTCAGGGGTGGAGACCGTTTCGAGGGGCACGGTCACGCCCGGCCGGTGGAGGGTCCACGTCCCCAGGCCGATCACCGGGATCCCCCATTTGAGGGCCAGGGCGATCTCCGAGAGGGTTCCGAACTCCCCGCCGATGGCGATCACGGCGTGGGCGACCCGCACGACCAGCGCGTTCCGCACCTCTCCCAGCCCGGTGGGCAGCGGGAGACGCACATAAGGGTTGGCCTCCCGATGAGCGTTCCCGGGCAGGATCCCGATGGTCAGCCCGCCGGCTTCCACAGCCCCGTGGCAGACGGCTTCCATGACGCCTCCACGGCCGCCGCATACCACCACCGCCCCGGCCATCGCCAGCCGACGGCCCACCTCATAGGCCCACGATTCCTCCTGAGGGGTGGCTTCCCCGCTTCCGACGACCGCGACCAGAATCGGCGGCTCAACGCTCGAGGCGTTCCACCTCATCGGCGGCTCCTCGCCCTAACTGTCGGGATCGGACATAGGCAGCCCAGATGGCGCGGGAGATCACGGTGCGGAAGCCCCCTTTCTCCAGGTGATACAGGGCTTCCGCTGTTGTGCCTCCCGGCGAGGTTACCTGATTCCGCAGCGCTGCCAGGTGCAGGCCGGATTGCCGGGCATAGAGGGCGGATCCAATGACGGTCTGATAAACCAGCTGTTCCGCCACCCGTCGGGAGAACCCCAGGTGCACTCCCGCATCCACCATCGCTTCCATGAACAGGAACACATAAGCGGGCCCTGTCCCCGTCAGAGCCGTGGCCATATCCAGGTAGCGCTCGTCGTCGACGTAAACCTCCTCCCCCATCGCCCGCATCAGGAGAATGGCCTGCTCCCGCTGGCGGGGCGTCACCTCATCGGTGGCGGTCCATACGGTGATCCCCTGGCCGATCTGAGCCGGCGTGTTGGGCATCGCGCGGATGATGGCAGGGACCCCCAGGCCCTCCCGCAGGGTGGCGATGCGCACCCCGGCGGCGATGGAGAAGATCAGGGCCCCGGGGCGGATCTGGCCCCGGAGCTCCGGGAGCACGCGGGGGATCACCTGGGGCTTCACCGAGAGGACCACGATCTCGGCCTCGGCCGCCGCCTCGGGGTTGTGGGTGGTGGTTCGCACCCCATAGCGGCTTTGAAGCTCCAGCCCGCGCTCCGGTCGTGGCCCGCTGGCGATGATATCGCAGGGATCAATCAGGTTGTCCCGTAACAGCCCACGGATCATCGCCTCAGCCATCACGCCGCTGCCGATGAATGCGATCCGTGGCAGACGCGCATCCTCCGCCATTCGTTTCCCCTCCTTCCCTTTTTGCTGGGGCACTGGGCCATGCATCCTCGGGCAGAGAGTTGCGTTAAAGTATAGAAAGGGAAACAGATGTAAGCAAGCGAGCGCAGGCGGAAGCCCCACGATTGAAAAGCCTGGCCCCATGGACGGGGCTTTTTAATCATCTGAGCGTTCCCATGGGAGTCAACATCCCTTTCATCTCCTCTCCCCACGGCCCTTGAGGCCATGGAGATCCAGGAAGGTGGGGCCATCTGCTGGACCCAAACGGTGTGAGGACGGAAAAGCCCTATCCTTTTGGAGAGCTGGACCAGGATGGGGGATTGGGGGTGGGTGGGGCCGCCGAAGGCGGCCCCACCCACCCCCAAATCCTTCAACTTCCCCCCTCCCCGCGGCCAAAGGGCCGCGGGGAGGGGGGCAGGGGGGAGGGGCTTGCCTCGCGCAAGGGAAGGGCCTGAACGAGAATTCAGACGGCCCGTTTGTCCAAAGTCCAATGGAGAGAGCTGCGGGCGGCCCGTTGCGTTATGTTATAATTACCCATTGCGTAGCCTCAGGGAGGAGGTTCATCGAAGATGCCCAAGCGGACTTACCAGCCCAAGCGGCGCAAGCGGTTGAAAGTGCATGGCTTCCTGGCCCGCATGCGCACCAAAGGCGGGCGGCGCGTGTTGAAGGCGCGGCGGTTGAAGGGTCGCTGGCGGCTGACGCCGCAATACGAAGGCGCCAAGCGGATCAACTGGAAGGGGAAGTATCGGGGTCCCTCCGGCCGTAAAGACTGAATGTCCCCCGGGCCGTGGCTTCGCTGGTTCGATTGCGCCGCCGGAAGGCCATTGAGCGGGTCCTGCAGGAAGGGCGCTCCTGGGCCAATGCGCTCCTGAAGTTGAAAGCAGCCCCGAACGATCTGGGGATCACCCGGGTGGCGGTGATCGCCGGGCGTCGCGCCATCGGCAAGGCCGTTCGACGGAACCGGGCCAAGCGCCTGCTTCGGGAGGCGGCCCGCCTGCATCTCCATGAGATCTGGCCGGGCTGGGATCTGGTGCTCATCGCCCGGCCGGGCCTGATCGGGCGCAAACGACAGGATGTGGAAGCCGCGCTGTTAGAGGCCCTGGCCCGGCTGGGGTTGTTGCGGGAGGGAACCCATGACCCTGTTCGATAACCTGAGGAGAGGGTTCCCACGGTAAACGATGGGCCGGGTATGGAGGCCTGGAGGGCGCGCGGAAGGCGCGCCCTCCAGGCCCCTCAACTTCCCTGCATGGGAGGGAGCCCTGGAGCCTTTCCCTGAGGAGGTCCTTCGATCGCCTTCACCGCGGGGAGGCATATGGCGTTTCACATCATCGGTGGAGAAGGGATCGTGATGAGGATTTCGGAATGGAAATGGGCCCGTTTGCCCGCGTGGGTGGTGATGGGGTTGATCCGCCTGTATCAGCGGCTGATCTCTCCCCTCTTACCTCCGGCCTGTCGTTTCTACCCGAGCTGTTCTCAATACACCTATGAGGCGATCGCCCGTTACGGGCTGATCCGGGGCGGATGGCTGGGGGTGAAGCGCATCGCGCGCTGCCATCCTTTTCATCCGGGCGGATACGATCCGGTGCCCTGAAGATCCGAAGTCCAGGATCATGACCTGATCACGCGCCATCTGGCAATGGAGGGTTGATCGTTGAAACTCGCAGCGATATCGTGGAAAAACGCGTTGTGGATTGGGATCCTGCTCGCGCTTCTGCTCACGGGATGCAGTGGCGCAGGATCCAGCTGGCCCGGGATACAGGTGGTGGGGGACATCCTGTATGTGGCGGATCTGGATCATGTGCTGGCGGTAGACGCTCGCTCCGGGCAGGAACGGTGGCGGTTTCCCCCGAAGGATGGGAACGCGGGAGCCTGCGCAGGCGCTTACCATGCCGCTCCCGCCGTGCTGGAGGGATGGGTGGTCATCGCCGCGGAGAACCCGGGGACCGGCGAGAGCCGCCTTTGCGGGCTGGAGCGGGGGAGCGGGGCCCTTCAATGGGTGTACCCGCCACCCGATCAGCGCCCCCTGGGCCCGATTTTCGCGGGCCTGATCGCGGATGGGACGCGCGTCTTCGTCGGGACCGGGGATGGATGGGTGATTGCCCTGGAGGGGGCAAGCGGTCAGGTCCTCTGGCAGACCCGTCTCCCGGAGGCCGGGCGGGGCGCCGCTCGGATCTGGGCCACCCCGGTCCTTTCGGGAACCCTATTGATTGTAGGGACGATGGATCATCGCCTGCTGGCCCTGGATGTGGAGAGCGGCGCGTTGCGCTGGCCCGCGCCGTTCCAGGCCCGCGGGGCCATCGCGGGGGCGTTGACGCTGGATGGGGACACGCTGTACGTGGGAGCCTTCGATGATCATCTCTACGCGGTGGATCCGACCACAGGCCAGGAGCGCTGGCGTTTTCGGGCGAATCATTGGGTCTGGGATGGGCCGGCGGTGGTGGGAGACCGGCTGATCGTGGGCGATATGAGCGGGCAGGTTTTCGCTCTGGATCGCCAGGGGCGCCCTCTCTGGCCCCGGCCGTTCCAGGCCAACGGACCGGTTCGCGCCCGGCCTCTTGTGGTGGAGAACCGGGTTTACGTCGCCGATGAGGCGGGCTGGATCCATCTGTTGAATCTGGAGGATGGGGCGAAGATCAAATCGGTCAACCTGGCTCCAGGGCGCCTGCTCACCGCTCCCGTTGCGGTCGCCGATCGGATTGTGGTGGCGCCCACGGGTGGGCCGTTCCGCCTGGTGGCGTTTGGCCTGGATCTGACGGAGGCCTGGAAGTTAGGACGCTGAAATCGTTACTGTGGCAGGACGAAGCTCCCTCAAGGAGGTTCGATGAATCCCATTACGCTGGTGACGAACCTGTTGTTTTTCCAGCCGCTGGTGAATCTCCTCCTGGTGCTCTATGCGGTCCTGGGCCGGAATTTCGTGCTGGCCATCGTGGCCCTGACGGTGCTGATCCGGTTGTTGCTTTACCCGTTGATGGCCCAGCAACAACGGGCGGCGAAGAGGATGCAGGAGCTGCAGCCTCGCCTCCAGGAGCTCCAGAAGAAATACGCTAAGGATCGGGAGAAGCTGGCCCAGGAGCAAATGAAGCTTTATAAGGAGGCTGGGGTTAACCCTCTGGGGGGATGCCTTCCCCTCCTGATCCAGTTCCCCATCCTGATCGCCGTTTACCAGGCCATCATTCACGTCCTGGCCCTGAACCCGATGTCCGTCATCGACCTGGCCAAACTGCTCTATCGCTTCAACGGGTTCCCGGCCCTGGCCGCCCTGCTTCCCATCCAGAGCCAGTTCCTGCTCTGGGATCTGGGGCGGCCGGAGCGGATTTTCATCCCGGTGGGGGGGATTCTGATCCCTCTGCCGATCATGACCCTGCTGGTGATCCTCACCACCTGGTGGTCTCAGAAGGTCATGACGCCGCCGAGCACGGATCCCCAAACCCGCATGACCACCCAGCTGATGAACCTGTATATGCCGCTCTTCTTCGGCTGGATCAGCTACAACCTGGCGGTGGGGTTGAGCATTTACTTTATCGTCACGAACCTGATCTCGGTGATCCAGTTCGCCCTCATCACGCGGGATTGGAAGGGATTCCTGGTTCGTCGCTTCGCGCGAAGCGAAGGGATGCCGGCGGCCACTTCGTCGTCATCCTCTGGCTCCTCCCCTTCACCGGAGTCCGCTCGACCACGCCGTAAACCTCGGGGAGCCCGGTAAATCGAGGTGTTTGGGGGTGGGTGGGGCTGTCTTCGATGGCCCGTCATCACCCGGAGCATATTTTCACACTGTGAAGCAGTACGGGGAGAAGAAGGAGAGGAGAAGGGAAACTGCTTTGCCCCTCCAGCTCCGTGGTCCTCCCAGAGAGGGAGCGATCCCTCATATTTAAGCAAACAAAGCGCGAGGGGTGAAAAGTTCGAACTGATGGGAATCATCCTGGCGAGGTGAATATGGAACTGGTCGTAAGTGGACCCACCATTGAGGCAGCGATCCAGGCAGGGCTGGCTCAACTGGGCGTTCCTCGAGAAGCGGTAGAGATTGAGGTGCTGGATCCAGGCAGCCCGGGCTTTCTGGGCATCGGGGCCCGTGAAGCGCGGGTTCGCCTCGTGGTACGGGAGCCTGCCGCGCCGCCGGCGCCGGGCCCGGCGCCGGAGCAAATCGAGGAGGCGGTGGCGCAGACGGTCAGTGGCCTTCTCACTTCCCTGGGAATCCAGGCGACGCTCTCCATCGCCCAGGAGACGGTCGAAGGGCCCGAGGAGCGTGGAAATTATTCCATCTGGACAGTGCGGATCGAGGGCCCAACCGCAGGGCGCCTGATCGGCCGCCATGGCCGCACCCTGTATGCTTTCCAGACCCTGGTGCGGGCGATCCTCGCCCGGCGCCTGGGCGCTTTCATTCCGCTGGTCGTGGATATCAACGGCTATCGGGCCAAGCGGGCGGAGGCGTTGCGCCGCCTGGCCCTTAAGAAAGCGGAACAGGTGATGGCTACCGGCCGCCCGGTGGAGCTGGAACCGATGCCAGCCGCCGAGCGACGGGTGATCCACATGGCCCTGAAGGATCATCCGAAGGTGACTACCTACAGCATCGGCGAAGGGGAGGAGCGGCGGGTGGTGATTGCGATGCGCTGGACCTCGGAGGGGAATTAAGGGCTCCCTGCAGCCGGGAGGGCTGCGAGGAGGAGCGGCCCGCTTCCCCGCCAGAGCTTATTCCCGGAATTGGAGCGCGGATGGATCTCATCGATTATCTGATCATCGGGCATGTCTGTCGGGATCGAACGCCGTTCGGGCCGATGTTTGGAGGGACAGCGGCGTATGCGGGTCGGACGGCGCTGGCCCACGGATGGCGGGTGGGGGTCCTGACCAGCACCGGGCCGGATTGGGATCCCCGGTTGGCCCTGGACGGGGCAATGGTGATGAATTTGCCGGCGGAGCAGACCACGGAGTTCGAAAACCTTTACACCCCGCAGGGTCGGCGGCAGCGCCTCCATGGGGTCGCGGAACGGCTGCGGCCGGCTGCTGTGCCTCTCGAATGGCGTCGCCCCCGCGTGGTTCATCTGGCCCCTGTGGCCGGGGAAGTGGATCCCTCTTTGCTGTTTCTGTTCGAGGGCGCCCTCCGGGGGATCACGCCCCAGGGCTGGATGCGGGCCTGGGACCCGGAGGGCCACGTATATCCTCGGCCCTGGGCGGAAGCCGAGCAGTTCCTTCCCCATGCCGATGCGGTGGTCTTCAGCGAGGAGGACATCCAGGGGGATTGGGGGCTGGCCCGTCGCTGGGCCCGCCGGACGTCCATCCTGGTGGTTACGCAGGCCGCCCGCGGGGCCACCCTGTTTCGGGATGGGATCCCGCATCCGATCCCCGCTTATCCGGCGGAAGAGGTCGATCCAACGGGGGCGGGGGATGTGTTCGCCGCTGCCTTCTTCATCCGGTTGTGGGAAACCCGGGATCCCCTGGCGGCGGCCCATTACGCAGCCCGGGTGGCGGCGCTCTCCGTCACCCGTCCTGGGCTGGAGGGAACCCCGCGTCCAGAGGAGATTGAGGCAATCCGTCTGGAGTTCCGGTGATCGAGCGCGAAGCGGGGGCCCGTCATAGTGTTCGCTGAAAAGAACGGGCACTTACGTGCCCTACTACGAACGAAAGGCTCTGTTTGTAGTAGGGCACGGAGCGAAGCGGAGTGCCCGTCTCAGCGTTCCCAACAAAGAGGACGGGCACTTACGTGCCCTACTACGAACAGGAAAGGCCCCTTGTTTGTAGTAGGGCACGAAGCGAAGCGGAGTGCCCGTCATAGGCGTTCACAAAAAGAGAACGGGCACGGACGTGCCCGACTACGAACAGGAAAATCCCTTGTTTGTAGTCGGGCACAGAGCGAAACGGAGTGCCCGTTATGGATGCTCGCGGGGAGGACGGGCGCGGTCGTGCTTTCTTGCGGGAGTCGAGGATGCCGGTTTACGCCTTCGCAAACCAGAAGGGAGGGGTGGGGAAGACGACGTCCGCTGTGAACCTGGCCGCCTGCCTGGCGGCGGCCGGGCGTTCGGTGTTGCTCGTGGATCTCGATCCCCAGGCCAATGCGACGGCCAGTCTGGGGATCGATTGGAAGAGCCTTAGGGGTTCTGTCTATGAGGTGCTGATCGATGGCCTGCCGATGGCCGGGCGGGTTTACCCCACCCGATGGGCGAACCTCCATCTGGCTCCCGCGAGCGCGGATCTGGCCGGAGCCGAGGTGGAACTGGTGCAGGCCCCACGGCGGGAGTTCCGCCTCCGCGAGGCCCTGGAGGGCGTTCGAGCCGCCTACGATTACATTCTGATCGACTGCCCTCCCAGCCTGGGTTTGCTCACTCTGAACGCGATGGTCGCGGCCGACGCGCTGATCGTGCCGGTCCAGTGTGAGTATCTGGCCCTGGAGGGCCTCTCCCGGCTCCTTCAGACGATGACACGGGTGCGCCAGGGGTTCAACCCGCGTCTGCACGTGCGGGGCTTCCTGCTGACCATGTTCGACGCCCGCTCCCGCCTCGCCCAGCAGGTTGTAGAGGAAGTCCGTCACCATTTCCCCGGCCGGGTGTTTCAGACGGTCATTCCCCGGAGCGTTCGCCTGGCGGAGGCCCCGAGTTACGGCCTGCCCATCATTGCCTACGCTCCTCACTCGCCGGGAGCCATCGCCTACACAGCCCTCGCCCATGAGCTGATGCGGGGCGATGGAATCCTCGTCCCCTCCCGGGAAGGAGGCGCCCATGGCGCGTAAATTCGGACTTGGAAAGGGGCTGGAAGCCCTGCTCCCCACCGGCGAGACCACCGGCCTCCTGGAGGTCCCGATCGACGCCATCGACCCCAATCCGCACCAGCCCCGCCGGCAGATCGACGAGGTAGAGCTGGAGGAGCTGGCCCAGTCCATTCGGGAACACGGCCTGCTGCAGCCGCTCATTGTGACCCAGACCCAGCTGGAGCCTCCGCGGTATACGCTGATCGCAGGGGAGCGCCGGTGGCGGGCGGCCCAACGGGCAGGCCTGACCACCGTCCCCGTGGTGGTGCGGGAGGTGGCCCCCCAGCAGATGCTGGAGCTGGCGCTGGTGGAGAACCTTCAGCGGGCGGACCTGAATCCGATTGAGGAGGCTCAGGCGTATCGCTATCTGATCGAGACCTTCGGCCTGACCCATGAGGAAGTCGCCCGTCGGGTCGGGCGGAGCCGGGCGGCGATCACCAATGCCCTGCGCCTGCTTCAGCTCCCCCCTGCGATCCAGGCCCATCTGATGGAAGGGCGCATCACCGAGGGTCATGCGCGGGCGCTATTGATGCTCAGCAACCCGGCCCAGCAGGAGATGGTTCTCCGACGGATCCTGGAGGAAGGGCTGAGCGTTCGCGCGACGGAAGAACTGGCCCGTCGCCTGCAGGGCCAGCGCGTTCAGGGGCGGAAGGCCCCGGCGCGCCCTCCCGGTCTGATCGAGATCGAAAACCGCCTGCGCCAGGCCCTGGGCACCAAGGTCCGTCTCTCCGCCGGCCGTCGAGGCGGGCGTCTGGTCATCTATTACTATTCGGACGAGGAACTGGAGGCCATTGCCCGGCGCCTGTTGGGTTCAGGGTAAGGCAAACAGGTGATGATTCAGCCTGGCCACATTCGGTTCGGGGCTATGGCGAAGGAGTGGGATCCTTCCACCCCTTTAAGCCCCCAGGCGAAAACCCGTGTGAAATGCCCATTTGATTTTTTGGTTTTGGTCCCCTGGGGATTGGGGGGCGAGCCGGGCGCCGAAGGCGCCCGGCTCGCCCCCAAAATCTCTTCAGTGTGAGAATGGCGGAATCGTTACGACAGCGGATCCTTCCTTGTTCCCTTTCTCCTTTCCTCCCCGCGGCCCGGAGGGCCGCAGGGAGGGGAAAGAAACCCTATCGCAGCGTCTGGGGACGGAGAGATCCCCTTCCGGAATCTCCCCAGCCCCAAAGATCTTCCTGAAAGCTCAGGGGAAGAGGAGGCCTTCCATGCCCAACCCTGCCCTCATCCGCGAGAAGGTCCGACAGGCGATCGGCATTCTGAACGAGAAGGGGATCGACGCCTGGTTAACATTCGTCCGGGAGACCGAGCAGACGCGGGATCCGGTGCTGGATCTGATCCTCGATCTGAACGTGACCTGGGTCTCCGCGTTCCTTCTCACGGCGAAAGGAGACCGGGTGGCGATCGTCGGGCGGTTCGATCGGGAGAATGTGGCGGCGCTGGGAATCTGGGACCCGGTGATCGGGTATGACGAGAGCATTCGCGAGCCTCTGGTGGAAACGCTGCAGCGCCTGAACCCGCGGGAGATCGCCATTAACTATTCGGAAAATGACCCCGCTGCCGATGGGTTGACCCACGGGATGTGGTGCCTCCTCCACCGGATGCTGAGCGGCACACCGTTTGTGGGCCGTCTGATCTCCGCTGAGGATCTCATCGGGGCGCTGCGGGGCCGCAAGACCCCGCTGGAAGTGGAGGCCATCCGCCGGGCGGTGGAGACCACCGAGGCTCTGTTTGACGAGATCGGGGCCTTCCTGCGCCCCGGGCGCTCGGAACGGGAGATCCAGGCCTTCGTCCATGAGCGGATGCGCGCAAGGGGTGTGGAGCCGGCGTGGGACCCGGATTATTGCCCCATTGTGGCCATCGGGCCGGAGGCGCCGATCGGGCATGCGATGCCCGGGGATCGTCCGGTGACCCCCGGGGTGCTGATCCACGTGGATGTAGGCGTGCGACAGGACGGTTTCTGCTCCGATCTACAGCGGGTCTGGTATGTTTTGCGGGAAGGGGAAGAGGGCCCGCCGCTGGAGGTCCAGCGGGCCTTCCAGGCGGTCCGTGGAGCGCTCCTAACGGGGTTCCAGGCCCTGCGCCCGGGGGTCCAAGGATGGGAAGTGGACGCCGCGGCGCGCCGGGCCCTCACCCAGCAGGGTTATCCCGAGTATCTGCATGCCCTGGGTCATCACATCGGGCGGACCGTCCATGATGGCTCGACGGTCCTGGGGCCCCGATGGGAGCGTTATGGGCAGACGCCTTATGGGGTGGTGGAAGCCGGCAACGTCTTCACGCTGGAGCTGGGCGTGAAGGTGCCCGGGTATGGTTACATCGGGCTGGAGGAGGATGTGCTGGTCACGCCGCGGGGCGCGGAGTGGATCAGCCATCCACAGACTGAACTATGGGTGATCCGGCCGTGAAGGAACCGGGCTACGCGGATCTGGATGATGCGGCTCTCCTGATGCGGATCGCCGGCGGCGATGAACAGGCGCTGGCCGCTCTCTATGACCGACATGGGCCCCGGGCGTTCTCCCTCGCCCTTCGCATCCTGGGCGACCCGGAGACCGCGGAGGAGGTTGTCCTGGATGTGTTCTGGAGCATCTGGCAGCACGCCGGAACCTTCATGCCGGAGCGGAGCCGCTTCACCACCTGGCTCTATGCGATGGTTCGCAATCGGGCCATCGATGCGCTGCGTCGGCGTCGCGTCCGGCCGCCTCGGGCCTATGAAATCGAGCCCGAATCAGCGGAGGCTGCAGCTGCGGATCCGACGGTGGAAGCCCTGGCGGAGGCGGAGGAGCTGTCCCGGGCGATCCGGGAGGCGATGGCGGCCCTTCCAGAAGCGCAGCGGCAGGTGCTGGAGCTGGCCTATTTTCGGGGATGGTCGCATCGGGAGATCGCGGAATATCTGGGTGAGCCGCTGGGCACGGTGAAAAGCCGCCTGCATCTGGCGCTCCGGAAGCTCCACGACTGGCTGGCCGAACGGGGCCTGTTTCCCTGAATTCGATCAGCGCCGCTATGTGATCTCCGGCGAAGTGGGTTGCGTATTATTCCATAGGGGATCTGCGGAAGATGAACGCCCAGCATGAGGTCTTCGAGGAAGAGCTGGCTGCTTACGCGCTGGGGGCGCTGCCGCCGGAGGAGGCGGCGGCGGTCGTGGCCCATCTGGCGGGGTGTCCTGTTTGCCGCGAAACCGTGGCCCGGTATCGGGAGACGGCCACGGCCCTGGCTTATGCGGTGCCGTTGCGGCCCCCGCCTCCTCGCCTGAAGGCCCGCCTGATGGCCCGGGTGCGACGGCCCCAACGGGGAAACTGGCAGTGGCTGGGGATGGGCGCTGCGCTGGTGGTGGCCACCCTGCTGTTGACCCTGGCCGCCCCGCTCATCTTCGCCACCCGGCCTTCGGTCGCCCCCCGTGTGATCCCGTTGCAGGGCGCGGAGGCCGCCCCGGACGCGGAAGGATATCTCATCCTGGAAGACGGCCAGGGCCTGCTGGTCACGAAAGGCTTAGCGGTCCCCCCCGAAGGCCAGGTGTATCAGGTCTGGTTCGTGGACCCCGCGGAGCGACGGGTCAGCGGCGGCACGTTCCGCACCCTTCCCCGCCCGTATGGCGTTTACACGGTGACCGTCCCATCGAACTTTCCGCTTTACGTTCGCATCGGGGTGACCATCGAGCCGGAAGGGGGAAGCCCCCGGCCCACCGGGCCCCAGGTCCTCCGGGGCGTCCTGCGTTGAGCCTATAGGGACATGGGCGGAGGGCTCCTCTTGCCGGCCCAGCCTCGAAAATCTCAAATAGGAGTTGCGCAGTTCGGGGCTCGCGAGAAGAGGTAGAAGGGCCCCACCCCCTTTCTCCCCCCTCCCCACGGCCCAAAGGGCCGTGGGGAGGGGGGAGAAATATATTTTTGGGGGAATCGCGCGCCGAAGGCGTGCGATTCCCCTCAAAACCCCCAGGAGAAAACCAGCTGCGTAACTCCTATCTCATATCTCCAATGTGGATGAGGCCATCCGGATTGCTCTCCAGTGTGGGGCGAATCCTACCGCGGTATGATGGGAGCACAGCCCTCAGGGGTGGGGAACCGGGATGGGTGCTGAAGGCGCCTCCCTCAACCCCTCGGATGCCATCCTCTCACCTCCCATTCTGGAGGTCGATCGATGCAAACGGCGGACTGGATCCTCTGGAACGCCCGGATCTACACCCAGGATCCGGAGCAACCTATAGCCGGGGCCATCGCCATCATCGGCGAACGGATCGGCGCGGTCGGCCACGCCGGGGATATGAGACCCTGGCAGGGCCCTCGCACCCGGACCCTGGATCTGGGCGGCGCGACGGTGCTCCCGGGCCTGGTGGATGCCCATCTCCATCTGGAAGGGTATGCCCGACGCCGGATGGGGGTGGATGTGGATACACCGACTCTGGAGGAGGCCCTGGAGCGTGTGGCCCGTCGGGCCGCCTACACGCCGCCGGGGACCTGGATCATCGGCCGGGGATGGCTGCAGGAACGATGGGGACGGTTCCCCTCGGCCGATGATCTGGATCCGGTGGCGCCCGCGCATCCAGTGGCCCTCTGGGCTCGCAGCGGGCATGCCCTCTGGGTGAACCGGGAGGCCATGCGTCAGGCGGGGATCACCAGCGAGACCCCGGATCCGCCTGGCGGGCGCATCGCCCGGGATCCCCGGGGGGAGCCGATCGGTCTCTTCTTCGAACGGGCAATGGATCTGATCGTCCGGGCGATCCCGGAGCCCTCCACAGAGGAGCTGGCCGAGGCCCTGTATGAGGCGCTCCACGAGCTGGCCGCCCTGGGCCTGACGGCCGTTCACAACTTCGATGGGCCTCGCGCCTTCGCCGCCCTCCAGGTCCTTCGCGAGCGCGGAGATTTGCCCCTGCGGGTGGTGCAGCATCTTCCCCTTACCATGCTGGATCATGCGCTGGCCCTGGGCCTGCGCACCGGGTTCGGCGATGACTGGTTGCGCATCGGGGCGGTGAAGATCTTCGCCGATGGTGCCCTGGGGCCGCGGACCGCCTGGATGCTGGCCCCATATGAAGGAGAGCCGGAGAACCTGGGGATGGCCTTCACGCCCCCGGAGGCCATGCGGGAAGCGGCGCGGCGGGCCACCGCGGCAGGCCTCTGGCTGGCCATCCACGCCATCGGGGATCGGGCCAACCGGGAGGCCCTGGATCTTTATGCCGAATTACGGGAACTGGAGGCGCGGCTGGGGATCCCGCCGGAGGCCCGGCGTCATCGCATCGAACATGCGCAGCTCGTGCATCCGGACGATATCCCGCGCTTTGGCCGGCTGGGAGTCGTCGCCTCGATGCAGCCGATCCACGCGGTCTCGGATCGGCCGATGGCGGAGCGTTACTGGGGGAAGCGCTGCGCGACCGCCTATGCCTGGCGTAGCCTGAAGGAGCGTGGGGCCTCGCTGGCCTTCGGCTCCGATGCCCCGGTGGAGCCGCCGAACCCTTTCTGGGGCCTGCACGCCGCCGTGGTCCGCGATGGCTGGCATCCGGAGCATGCCCTCTCCCTGGCGGAGGCCCTGGAAGCCTATACCGTGGGCCCGGCATGGGCCGCCGGACTGGAGCGCTGGCAGGGCCGGTTGCGGCCCGGGATGTGGGCGGACCTCATTGTGCTCCCGGAGGATCCCTTCAGGATCCCAGCGGAGGGGCTGCGCGAACTAACCGTGCTCGGCACGATGGTGGGCGGGCGCTGGGTCTATCAGCGCCTGGTATAGGGCACCCTGCGCCATTCCATCCGTTGCTCGCATGGTAAGTGAGGGCGGTGGTCAGGGCTTTCCCATAAGGGGGTCTGGGGCTGCTCAGCGGCTCTCCCGGCCCCCGAATTTTCTATGGGACGGTGGCTCAGGCGGACGGGGCCTGCATCATCGTGAATACCCCCAGGATCACTAACGCCGCGCCCAGGTAGCCCAGCGGACCGAATCGTTCCCCCCACATCCAGTATGAAACCACCATGGCCACCACCGGCTCCAGCGTGGCCACCACAGCCGCCCGGGTCGCTTCCAGCCGCCGCAGGCCAGCATAGTAAATCGAATAGGCGAGATAGGTGGAACAAACGGTCAGGAACGCGATCGCTCCCCAGGCGGGGAGCTCCGCGCGATGGAAGGAGATCAGGGGAAGCAAGCTCAGGGCCCCCACCGGCATCGCGTAAGCGAACAGGGTGGGGGTCTCATACCGCTGAAGGTAAATCTTCCCGAAAAGATAATACAGGGCGTAGGTCAACCCCGAGAGCAGACCCCAGAAAACCCCAGCCGGGCGGATTTGCACGTCGCCGCCCTGCAGGCTGACACCGGCCACGCCCACGAGGGTCAGGAACAGCGCCAGGAGCTTATGGAGGTTCATCGGCTCTTTCAGGAAAAGCCATGAGAGGAGGGCTACCCAGGCGGGGGCTGTGTAAAGCAGCACCGCGGCCATTGCCCCGCCGCCGGCCTGCACAGCGAGCTGGAAGGAGGCGTAGAACAGCGCCACACCGATCAGGCCGAAGCTCAGCACGCTCGGGAGATCCCGCCATGCGACCCGGATCCGGCCGATGAGGAAGGCGTGCGACCCGAACAAAAGGCCCCCAAAGACCGCCCGCCAGAAGGCGACCTCCAGGGGCGTCAGCCCATAGGTGAAGGCCAGCCGGCTCACGGGACCGATCAACCCCCACAGAAAGGCCGCAGTCAACATGTAAAGGTAACCGATCATCGGTTCCCCCTCGAAGATGTTTCAGGATTTCAGGTGCGGAGGGTCGTCTCCCGCTTCGATGTGGAGCGAGCGGGATCGTCGGCTGGACAGGTCCCCATGGCCCAGGGGATCATAAGCGGGAAATCAGCTCAGGGTGGGACAGGAGGCCCAGCCCTGAGATGGATCTGGCTGACGAGCCGCTGTGTCGATGTCTTTATGGAGTCTCGCGGTGTGAAAGAAACATCCAGAGCGATGGATGCTGGAGCGAGCCCCAGCCCCATGCGGTGGGTTTAGGGGGAGGGGCTCCATCTTCCTCAATGGAGCGCTCCGCTGGTTTCCGGATGGTTGCTCTGGCCAGACAAAGCTCAATAATAGGAGTTACACAGCTGGTTTTCTCCTGGGGGTTTGGGGGGAGTCGCGCGCCGAAGGCGCGCGACTCCCCCCAAAATATATTTAT
>JAEVEY010000127.1 GCA_016842045.1 Candidatus Thermoflexus sinensis
CCTCATCCCGCCACCCACCGGGCGAGGAGGGCGATCAGGAAGCCGAGGCTTCCAAACTCCACAGCCACCCGGGGGGAAAGAGCCCGCCCCTGGAGATGCCAGAGGCTCATCTCCACCAGCTCATAAAGCAGGATCATCCACCATAGCCCCAGGGTAACCGGGGATAGGGTCCAGTAACGGAAAGCAGCCGCGACCGTTGCCATGCTCCACCCAATGAGGGCCGCATATAGCCATCGCCGACGCTCCGGGATCTCCGCTTCGACCAGACGGGCCAGGGCGAGGCCGGAGGCCAGGATCCCGCTGATCAGCATCAACACCAGCGTCCGGAGCCCCATCCGGAAGATCCACACCATGGCCGCCAGGGTGACCAGATAGATCAGGGCCTGGGTCAGGAGGGGGATCACCAGCTTTGAAACCCCTGTGGCCTCCAGGCGATAACGTTCACCCAGCATCGCCAGGGTTAACGCCAATCCGCCCAGCCCCAGGCCGATCAACCAGATCGGGCTGGGCGGGAGCTGCAACGTGAACGTCAGCCCGCCCACGGCCACCCACATGGGGGTGATCAGGCGGCCGATCTGACGCCAGGGTGCCTCCTCCCGGAAACGCGGGTGGAGCTGAAGCAGCGATTCCGTTCCGGTGGCCGCCAGGGCCGCGCTGAAGATCCCGATCCAGAAGGTCGGGGTCCATCGGAACCCCAGAGGGGATCCCAGGATCTGAAAGGCGATCTCCGGACCTTCCGAAGGGATGAGCCGGACCATCACCCATCCCAGGGTAATGAGGCTCACCGTGATCGGAATGGGAAGCCATGAATGCTCACGGGTTTCCACGGTCCATCCTCCCAACTGCTACGGGGCACCCCCGGGGTGCCCCCATATGATGCGTGGATGCCGATGGTAGGGGCGGGCCTTGTGCCCGCCCCCAGGCCTCGTGTCTGTCCCAGGTCATCCCACGGCCGCACCCGACCGCAGTTTCCCGGGAGAATCGTCCCCGCGCGAGGCGCCTAACGCCGGAGGGCCTTCCATTCCCGGTCCAGGATGGCGTAAATCATCAAATCGATCCAGCGGTCGCCATGGCGCGCGGCCTCTCTCAGAATCCCCTCCATCCGAAAGCCCAGGCGTTCCGGGATAGCCCGGCTCCGATGGTTCTCCGGGGCGACGCGGATCTCCACCCGGTGCAGCCCGCGGGCAAGGAATAGATCATCCAGCACCGCCGCCGTCACCCGGGTCATGATCCCACGGCCCTGATGGCCAGCATCCAGCCAGTAGCCAATCAAAGCGGAGAGGTTCACCCGATGGATCCGATGGACGCCAATCACTCCGATCAGGTTTCCTTCCAGCCAGATGCCCAGCTCGTAACCAACCCCTTGCGCAAACCGTTCTAATCCCTCTTCGATAAAAGCCAGGCTGTCCCTGACCTCTCGAACATTATCCACCCAGGGTAGCCAGGGACGCAGGTGCTCCCGATTGCGATCCGTCAGGGCGAACAATGGCCCCGCGTGATGGCGCTCCAGTATCTGGAGCCACAGGCCCTCCTCAAGAGGATGCCTCCACATCCATGCCTCCTCGGCCGGTTGGTGATCAGAATGTCAACGGTTCCCCATGGGGTTGAGGGTCGGATTGAACACGGGAGCATTGATATGGTCGACCCATCACACTCTCAGGAGGACTCGCTTGGATCCCTGAGCTGAGCGAGCTGAGCCCGCAGGTCGGCGAACCGTCGCATCTGCTGAATCTGTGCATCGACCGATGGGGCCTCAAAGGTGAGGATCACCCCATCCGCCCCCGCGTCCCGCAGTGCGCGCAACCCCTCCAGGATCTGCTCCTCGGAGCCGGTCAGGCGCATTCGCCGCTCGCCGGTTGGCGAAGTATACACGGGGGGAAGCTGGGAATCCAGAGCGATATACATCCGGCAAACAACCGGGATCGAGCGCCCCTGAGCCCATTCTCGAAGCCGTGCCACACGCTGGCGGAGCGTCTCCGGGTCCAGGCCCACTGGATGCCAGCCATCCCCCAGACGGGCGGCCCGTCGCACCGCGGCTTCGGTGTTCCCCCCGATCCAGATCGGGGGACCGCCTGGCTGGACGGGCAGAGGCTCGAACACCGCGTCCTCGATCCGAAAGAAGCGGCCCTGGAAGCGGGGACGGGGGCTGGTCCACAGGGTGCGCATCAGGACGATGCCTTCTTCCAGAAACCGGATGCGGCCTCGGAAGGAGACCCCCAGGTTCTCGAACTCCCGGGCCAGCCACCCGGCGCCGATGCCCAGGATCAGGCGGCCGTTCGACAGCTGGTCCAGGGTGGCCGCCTGCTTGGCGACCAGCACCGGGTTGCGCAGCCCGAGGAGCAGGATCGAGGTCCCCAGCCGGATCCGCTGGGTTAATGCGGCCACATAGGCCAGGGTGGTCCAGGTCTCGAAGATGCGGCCATAGGGCTCGTAGTGAGCGGTCGGGACCAGGATATGATCCGTGGTCCACAAAGAGTCAAACCCCAGGGCTTCCGCCGCCTGCGCCACCTCGCGAATAGCCTCCGGCGATGAAGCCCGTCCATAATTCGGCAGACAGATGCCAATGTGCATGGGTCCTCCGCTCCGGATGCTGGGCTCTCGGGTTTCAGGAGAAAAAATTCTTTCACACAACCCCAACGATCTTGACCAGGACCCGTTTACGGCGCTGGCCATCGAATTCGGCATAAAAGATCTCCTGCCATGGGCCTAAATCCAGATCTCCGTTGGTGACCGGAACGATCACCTCATGATGGAGCAGCAGGCTCTTGAGATGGGCGTCCGCGTTATCCTCGCCGGTGCGGTGATGCCGGTAATCTGGACGGAAGGGAGCCAGGCGGTCCAGCAACTCCATCATATCCTGCATGATGCCCTCTTCGTGGTCGTTCACATAGACGGCCGCGGTGATATGCATGGCGCTGACCAGCGCGAAGCCCTCGCGGATCCCGCTCTCCCGCACGGCCTCTCGCACCCGATCGGTCAGACGGATGATCGCCCGCCGTTCCCGCGTCTGGAACCAGAGGTACAGGGTCAGGGCCCGATAGGGTCCATTCTCATAGCGGCGGATCTCTTCTTTCACCAGGTTCTCGGTCAACGGCGCGTCCAGCTCCACCGGTCGGTTGTCGCTCACAATCCGCAGGGTCATCCGGGCCTCCTGTCTGTGCGGGTTGAAAACGAAACAGGGTATTGGGAGGCTGGGATAGGGGCCTCCAGCCCCGGCCCAGCGAAAAGACCTGTTACGTCCTCGCCCTGCTTTCCGGATGTGGCCTGAAGGGCTGCAGGAGGGGGAAAACCTCTCATGAGGCCGCAGGACCTAAGAGAATGCTTCCTTCCTCCCCGGCTGGGGGAGGGGAACCATTGGAACCCCGGGCCTACTCGGGCTTCGAGGGCGGGGCCAGCTCCGCCCCGATGAGCGCACGCAACCGTTCGATTTCTGCCTGAAGGGCGACGATCTGTTCTCGCAGGCGGAGGATGATCTCCACCCCTGCCAGATTGACGCCCAGCTGCGTCAGCTCCACGATCTGGCGCAGTCGGGCCACGTCTCGCTCCGAATACAGGCGCATCCGGCCGCGGACCCGCTGGGGAGAGATCAGACCGATGGATTCATAGTAGCGGATGGTTTGCGGATGCAACTGCACTATCGCAGCCACCGTCCCGATCCGATACCGGGGCTGATCTTCATCCACCACCTCGACAGAGTGGGCCTGAAGGTCCATCATTCCCCTCACCTCCTGGATCGGGGGTGTGCGGTTACGGCAGGTGGCATTTCGATTCGAAGCGGCGTTCGCGCAATTGCCATACGGATACGGGCGTTTTACCCGGGTTTCCTCTCGGCCCCCAAATCTTTTTCATCCCTCCCCACGGCCCTCTGGGCCGTGGGGAGGGGGATGAAGGGGGTAGAGCCCTTCCACCTCCTCGCAAGAGCCTTGAACCGAATGGAGCCAGGATGAATTGTCGACGAAGCGGTGATCATTCGGACGGTCGCTCCCCAAGGATCACCTGGAGCGTCATCGAGCGGCCGTCGCGCACGATCGAGAGGGTCACCGTCTCCCCGACGCGCTTGTAATTCTCCAAATAAATCACCAGCTCGTCCACCCGGCGCAAAGGGCGATCATCGATGGCGGTGAGGATGTCCCCGCCCAGGAACACATCGCCGAAGCGGGTGCGCACCCGCTGGGTCGCTCCTCGCAGCCCGGCCCGATCCGCCGGGCTCCCGGGCACCACCTGAACGGTCAACAGGCCGTGATCCACCGGGAGGCGAAAGGCCTGGGCGAAGGCAGGGGTGATCTCAAAAAATGAAGCGCCCAGCCAGGGATGAGGATAACGTCCCCGGGCGATCAATTCGGGAACCACTCGCTTGATCGTGTTCACCGGGATGGCGAAGCCGATGCCGATCGAACCGCCGCTGGGGGAGCGGATCGCTGTGTTGATCCCGATCACCCGCCCATCTAAATCCAGCAGCGGCCCCCCGGAGTTGCCCGGATTGATGGCCGCGTCGGTCTGGATCACCTCGCCCAGAGGGCGGTCGGAGAGCTCCAGGGTGCGGCCCAGGGCGCTGATCACCCCAACTGTCATCGTGCGGTCCAGCCCGAAGGGATTCCCGATGGCGATCACCCATTGCCCCACCTGCAACTGAGAGGAATCCCCCAGCGTCACCGGGATCAGTTTCTCCCGGGGCACCTGAATCCGCAGCACGGCCAGATCATTATAAGCGTCCGCTCCCACCAGCGTGGCGGAAGCGGTGGTGCCGTCGGCGAGAATCACCTCGATCTGGTCCGCGCCTTCCACCACATGGTTGTTAGTGACGATGTGACCTTCCTGATCCCATACGAATCCGGATCCGGTGCCCTCCTGGTAAATGGGGCCCCGGAAGAGATCGAAAGCCGTTGCCCGGGTGGTGATATGCACCACCGAGGGGCTGACCCGCTGATAGACCGAAATGAACGCTGCCTCCAGCGCCCGGGCTTCCGACAGGATCCGGGGAGGGATGGGCGTTGGGGTGGGGGAGGGGGTGGCGGAGCTTTCCGACTGCGGACGGATGACTCCACCCGATGGATAGGTCAGGGCCGCCCGGGCCCATAGAAGGGCACCCACCGTTGTGGCTGCGCAACCTCCAATAACAAGCACGATCCCGACCAGCACGAACCAGATGGCGCGTCGCATCGCTCTGAATCCTCCTCTCAAAAAAGGGATGGGCTTGCTTTAGGGCGAGGGCCGCTCCCCCAGGGTCACCCGGACCTGCCTTTCCTGCCCATCCCGCAGGATGGTTAAGGTCACGGTCTGGCCGACCTCCGTGCGATTGACCAGGTAAGAAACCAGCTCGTCGAAGGAGGAGACCGGATGGCCGTCGATGGCGGTGATGATGTCTCCACCCAGCAGAATACGGACACCCCGCACCTGAACCTCGCGGGTGCCGCCCCGCAGGCCGGCCTGGGCGGCCGGACCATCCGGAACCACTTCCTGGATCAGGACGCCGCGGGTGGCGGGGACCTCGTATCCTCGCGCGCGCAGCTCAGCCAGCGAGATGGCGCCGGTGGAAGTGATCCCTAAGTAGGGATAGCGGGCCTGGCCGTTCCGGATCAGCTGGGGCACCACGCGCTTGACGATGTTCACCGGGACCGCAAACCCGATGCCGATGTTGGCCACTATCCCTGTCCTGTTGGAATCGGTGCGAATGGCGGAGTTGATGCCAATCACCCGGCCTTGCAGATCCACCAGAGGCCCGCCGGAGTTGCCCGGGTTGATGGCCGCATCCGTCTGGATGACATCCGGGATCTGAAAGCGGGTTGGCGTCTCGAGGGCGCGGCCCAGGGCGCTGATCACCCCCAGCGTCATCGTCCCCCGCAGGCCGAAGGGGTTGCCGATCGCCACCACCTTCTGGCCCACCCGAAGCGTATCCGAGTCCCCCAGCTCGGCAGGGCGCAGAAGCTCCGTGGGGACGTCCACGCGGATCACCGCCAGATCGCTGAAGACATCTCGCCCCACTACCCGGGCCTTCGCCACCGTCCCGTCGTAGAACGTCACCCAGATCTCCTGGGCCGCTTCAACCACGTGATTGTTGGTGACAATGTGTCCCTGGGTGTCATAAATAAAGCCCGATCCACTGCCGAAGGTTGAGGCTTCCACCCCTTCCACGTCGATGTTCACCACAGAGGGCAGGACCTTCTGGTAGATAGCGATCAGGCGTTGCTCTTCCTCCGTGAGCCCTGGTGGGATCGGCGGGGGCGTTGGCAGAGGTCCTGCGGGAGCAACGACCACCCCATCGGGCGCCGGCGTGGGAGTAATAAAGATCCACTCCCGCAGCGGAAGCGAGCGGCATCCGCTCAGTGCGAGGATCCCTCCGATGAGGATCCATATCCCTTCCCGGATTCGCGAACCCATGGGTTGTCACTCCTGAAGATGATCGCTTGCAATGAGTTGGAGGAAGTTGGGGATGTGGGGGCGTGCCTTCGGCGTGCCCCACATCCCCAACGCCCGGTTTCATTGCGGGCTTTGAGACCCCTCCCATCCGTCAACGCCCCCGGCGCAGACGGGCCAGCTCGGCGAACAGCTCCCGTTCCCGCGGAGTCAGGTTCCGGGGCAATTCCACGGAGACCCGGAGGTAAAGATCCCCCCGTTCGCCTGGACGATGGGGGGAAGGCATGCCCTCTCCACGCAGGCGGATCATTGTGCCGTTCTGGGTCTCCGGCGGGATATGAACCATCAGGGTCCTTCCATCCAGATGGCGGAAGGGAACTTCGCCTCCCAAAACGGCGGTGTAGAGGTCGACCGGCAACGTGGCGTAAAGATCCTGATCCCGCTGCTCAAAGCGAGGATGGGGAGCGACTTCGACCACCAGGTATAGATCCCCGGGCGGCCCGCCATAGCCGGGTTCTCCGGCCCCCGGAACCCGCACGCGGGCTCCCGTTCGCACGCCGGGGGGAATACGGACTTCCAGACGACGTCCATCCCGGGTGCGGATGATCCGGGTGGTTCCCTGGAACGCCTCCTCCAGGGTGAGTGTCACCGGCTGTTCAATATCCCGTCCCCGGAGCCGGGTGGTCGTCCATCCCCGCGTCCGCCGGGGCATGCCGCCGAACAGCATCTCAAAGAAGTCCGAGAACCCGGAGAGCAGGTCCTCCAGGTCTCCCATCTCAACCCGCACCCGGCCCGGCTGGACCCAGGGAGACCAGTCGAACTGACCCGGATCGTAACCGGCCCGACGCCAGGCTTCATACTGACGGCGGAGCTCATCATATTTGCGGCGCTTTTCGGGATCGGAGAGCACCTCGTATGCTTCATTGATTTCCTTGAACTTCTCCTCCGCCGCCTTGTCACCCGGGTTGACGTCCGGGTGGTATTGTCGGGCCAGCTTCCGGTAAGCGCGCTTGATCTCCTCCTCGCTGGCATCGGGGGAGACCCCCAGGATCGCGTAGTAATCTTTAAACTCCATCTTGCGGCCTCGGCTCCTGGAGATGCGCAGGGATTGCGCTCAGCTTTTGATTTTACAACCAGGGTGTCAGAGAATAGGGAAAGCGGGGAAAGCGACTGGACTCCCTCTTATCGGGCTTCGTCCTGTCTCCGGTGCTCCTTTGAGGGAGGTGGGAGCTCCTCCCCAGGGCCCGAGGGACCGTGGGGAGGAGCCGGTTCAGCCGGCCATCCCTCCCGATCCACACCGAAGAGGGAGACTACCGGAAAGCGGCGTCCGTTCGATCAGGAGGGAACCGATGGATTTGCGCGCGCTCGAGGAGGCGATGGAGCAGTTCGTTACGGCGAAGGGCTGGTATGACCCGAACTCGCCGCGGCCGCAGACCCCTCGCAATCTGGCGATCTCGCTGGTCCTGGAAGCGGCGGAGGTGCTGGAGCTTTTCCAGTGGAAAGAGGCCGCGGATCGGGAGGCGCTGGCCGAGGAACTGGCGGACGTGATGCTCTATCTGCTGCAGCTGGCCCGTCTGCACGGCATCGAC
The DNA here is from genome assembly GCA_016842045.1 of Candidatus Thermoflexus sinensis. GTDB lineage: Bacteria > Chloroflexota > Anaerolineae > Thermoflexales > Thermoflexaceae > Thermoflexus > Thermoflexus sinensis. Next base: position 7,944 of record JAEVEY010000127.1, read on the forward strand.
CTGGGCGAGGCGGTGATGGCGAAACTGGCCCGAAATTACCGGCGGGAGTGGCCATGAGCGACGGACGGCGGCTCCGCATCCTGGCGGTCTCCGATCAGGTGGTCGAGACGTTGTACACGCCTCAGGCCCGGGAATGGCTTTCCCCTATCCACCTGATCCTTTCGTGCGGAGACCTGCCCTACGGATATCTGGAATTTCTGATGGAGCTTTTCAATGCCCCGCTGTTCTATGTTCATGGAAATCACGACCGGCCGGAGCTTCTTTTCGACGGGCGGGTTCGCCACGCGCCGGAGGGCGGGCAGAATCTGGATGGGACGGTGGTATGGGAGCAGGGCCTGTTGCTGAGCGGGCTGGAGGGTTCCCGACGATATCACCCGGAGGGACGTTATCAATACACGGAGGAGGAAATGTGGCTTCGGGCCTTCCGGCTGGTTCCACGGCTGCTATGGAACCGACAGCGCTATGGTCGGGCGGTCGATGTGTTTATCGCCCACGCGCCGCCGCGATCCATCGGCGATGGGCCGGATCCGGCCCATCAGGGTTTCTCGGCTTTCCGGTGGTTGATCCGCCGTTTTCGCCCGCGTTATTTCTTACATGGACATCTGCACTTTCACGGGCGCCGGTCGATCATCCCGGTCGGCCCGACGCTGGTGATCAACGTGTTTCCTTATTACGTGCTGGAGATTGAGGTGAGCGATGTGGGAAACGATGAACGGAAACGAGCCGGTGGCCGCGGAGGTCGTCGCTCAATATCGACGGGCCCGCTTCCGGGCGATGCTGCGGAATCTCATCGCCCGCCTGACCGGGCGCTCGAACCGGCTGCTGGCCTTCGATGAGGTGAAAGAGAAGCTGAACCTGCGCGGATCTGTGTATCGGGGCATTCAGCGCGTTCCGCTGGATCATATCATCGGCAGCGTCAACCGATACCAGGACTTCGATCGGGCCTTCCTGCCGATCCGCCGCCACATGGCCGATCGCTGGATCGCTGTCGGCACGATCCTTTTCCAGGAAGCCAGCCTCCCCCCGGTTCGGCTTTATCAGGTTGGGGATGCTTACTTCGTCCTGGATGGCCATCACCGGATCTCGGCGGCCCGGGCGCTGGGGTGGCAGGAGATCGAGGCCGAGGTGATCGAGGTTCGAAGCCGGGTGCCGGTGGGGCCGGATCTCCGGGCGGAGGATCTGGAGATCCTTCACGAATACGAGGAGTTCCTGGAGCGGACCCGCCTGGATCTCCTTCGCCCTGAGGCGGATATCCGCTTTACCATCGCGGGGGGATATCAGCGCCTGCTCGAGCATATCGCCGTGCATCGCTACTTTATGGGCCTCGAGCAGGGGCGCGAGATCCCGGAGGATGAGGCGGTGATCCACTGGTATGATGCGGTCTATTTGCCGGTGGTGGAGATCATTCGCGAGCACGGCCTGCTGGAGGATTTCCCGGGTCGAACCGAGGCCGATCTCTACCTCTGGATTATGGATCATCTGTATTACCTTCGGGAGGTTTACGGTCCGGAGGTGGATCCGGAGGCCGCGGCCCTGGATTACGCCGAGCAGTTCGCCGAACATCCGATCCGGCGCCTGGTGAGTGAGCTCCGCCGGGCGGTGGAGGGGATCAGCACCCTCCCGCCGATGGAAGTGGGGCCGAAGACCTGAGCGACGCCCGGATCATCTCCAGGAGGGTGAGCTGTTGGGGGGCCTGAATCGGAAAAGGAGGATCCGCTGCTTCCGGAAGCCCGAGGCCTTCTCCGGCGATCGATGGAAGGTCTGCTGGACTGGTTTTCTTTGCGCCCGGTGGTGGGGAGCGGCCCTGGGAATGGTGGGGTTGATTGTTGCGCTTTCTGCAACTTCTGCCCAGGCCTATCAGGATGAGGAAGCGGAACGAGGGACAGCGGTCTTCGCCCGCCGATGCTCCACATGCCATGGGGATCAGGGGCAGGGGTTAACCGATGAATGGCGGGCGACCTGGCCGCCCACCCATCAGAATTGCTGGAAGGCAAATTGCCACGGCCCTCAGCCCTATCCGGAGAGCGGCTTCACCCTTCCCCGCGTGGTTCCGGCCCTGATCGGGCCGAACACCCTGCAGCGGTTCGCGACGGCCGCGGATCTCTACGCTTACATCCGCGCCCAGATGCCGTTCCATGCGCCAGGAAGCCTCCCGGAAGGAGATTACCGGGCCGTCACCGCTTTTCTGCTTCAGCGTCATGGGATCCCACCGGACGGCCAGCCCTTCGATCCGGAGGCCGCGCGGGGAATTCGGCTTCACCCCGTAGCCTCCCCGGGGGAAGGAACGCCGCGGAGGCTCATCGCTGATTTCCATGGGCGGCGTTTTCTATGGTGGATTGCAGGAGGGATCGGCGCCGCTGGCCTGCTGTGGGTGGTGATCCGACGGCTTCGTCGACGAGGCTGAGCTCTTCCTTCGCCCTGTGGTCCGCTGGGCATAGGGCGGGGGCAGATCTGTTTCTTCCTCTTCGGGCCGCGAAGCGGCGTGGAGAGAGGAGGATCCTTTCAGTTCGCATCAGGCAGCAGGGGGAATGACCACCGCGCAGCTTCTGGAACGGATCTCCAAAGATGAAACCACAACGCGGCGGATCGGAGCGGCGCTGGGGCACTGGTTGCAGCCCGGCGATATCGTCGCCGTCCAGGGTCCTCTGGGGGCCGGGAAAACCCGTTTTATCCAGGGGATCGCGGAAGGGCTGGGAGTCACCGAACCGGTCCAGAGCCCCTCGTTCATTCTGATCCAGGCATACTCATTGCCGGGCGGCGGGAGGTTCTATCACGTGGATCTTTATCGGCTGGAAGATCCGGAAGCAGTGTGGGCCCTCGGGTTGTGGGATCTGTTTGATGAGACGGCGATTATCGCGATGGAATGGCCGGAACGAGCGTCCGGGTTTATCCCCGAGCCTTATCTTCGGGTCACTCTGATCCCGGTCGAAGACACCATCCGTCATATTCGGATCGAGGCGATTGGCGCATTCCCCCTCGAACGCCTGAGGGCGCTTCAGACCCTGCTGGATCGGGAATAAATGCGCGCCGGATTGTTACTCTATCAAGAGGTCTTCGACGGATGGAGGGGAAACCGGGTTATCTGCTGGCGCTGGACACAGCGACCCTGGGGCTGGCCCTGGCGCTCTTCGATGGAGCGGAATGGGCGGCGGTGGCCTACTGGCGAACCACCGATCGACACACCGCGGAGTTGATGCAACGCTGCCAGGAATGGATGGCCAGGGTTGGCCTGACCCCGGAGGACCTGGTCGCCGTAGCAGTAGTACGCGGGCCCGGTTCCTTCACCGGGCTCCGGGCGGGCATCGCGGCGGCCAAGGGGCTGGCGATGGCCCTGGACTGTCCGTTGTTTGGGATCGGAACGGAGGAGGCGATGCTCGCCGGTCTCCCCCCCTGGATGGAAACGCTGACCGTGGTTCTCCCGGCAGGGAGGGGACGATTGGCGCAGCGCCGTTATCGGTGGGCGGAGCGATGGATCCCGGAAGGGGAGCCAGCGCTGACGACGGTGGAAGCCCTGATCGCTTCCTGGACGCCTGGGGTCTGGCTGGTCGGGGAATGGACGGCTCGAGAGCACACGCGGTTGGCTCAGCATCCCATTGCTGCCTGGCTGATCCCCCGGGACGGCCCATCCCGGGTTATGGGAGCCGCCCGGCTGGCCTGGGCGCGCTATCAGGCGGGCGAGCGCCCTGACCCTGCGCTTCTGCGTCCCATTTATTTACGCACCCCGAGTGTCCCGGAGGGATAAGATCCGCTATACCGCACCACTCGCTCTCTCATCTGGACTGACGCCGTTGACTGTCTCCTCCGGGTTTGTGGCTGGGCAGGGTGCCTTTGACGCCCGGCCCTGCCCGAAAATAAACGGGATCCCCCTCTCCACGGCCTGGAGGGCCGAGGATGCGGAGGAAAGAGGACCCGACGCCGGCCGGAGCGCCTTGCCGGTCGCCACCGGAGGGAAGCTCAGTGGGCGCCAGCTGGAGCTTTTCAGTCATGTTCTGAGTTGCTGCAGGGCTTTTTGAATCATCTGAGCGTTCCCATAGGGATAACATCCTTTTCATCCCCTTCCCCACGGCCCTTCAGGCCGTGGGGAAGGGGGGATCGAGAGGGGTGGGGCCATGGATGGTATGATGACTGAGGAGCCCTGGAGCTACTGAGAGGGACTATCTGGATTAAACCAGGCGAGGTCAAAATGCCAGCCCTGGAGATCCCGGAGTCGGTGCCTTTCCGGGTCGACCCGATGCGGTGGGAGGACATCGCCGAAGTCATGGAGATCGAACGACGCGCGTTCTCCATGCCGTGGCCGATGCGGGCCTATGAGCAGGAGCTATTCAGGAACCCGAACGCCCATTATCTGGTCCTGCGTCCCCGCGAGGTTCGCACCGTTGGACCGATGTTTCCGCCTCCGCGATTGCCGATCCTGGGATACGGAGGTTTCTGGCTGGTCCCGGATGAAGCCCACATCAGCACGATCGCCATCGATGCGCCGTGGCGGGGGCGCGGCCTGGGGGAGCTGATGTTCCTGGCCCTGATCGAGGAGGCGATCGCTCTGGGCGCCAATCTGATCACGCTGGAAGTGCGGGCCTCCAATCTCGTGGCGCAGAACCTCTATCGGAAATATGGGCTGGAGGTCGTGGGCCGCCGTCCACGGTATTACCGGGATAACAACGAGGATGCTCTTGTGATGAGCGTGGAGGGCGTGCGCTCTCCGGATTATCGGGGACGGCTGGAGGCTTTGAAGGCCCAGCTCTGGGCACGATTGCAATCCGCGGGCCCGATCCCTCTACACCGTTCCGGGGCGAATTGAGGGGAGGTGGTGTTTCCATCGGAGCGAAGGGATGCTGGCGCCTTTCCTCCCCTGTCTAACTCTCCAATGAGGGATCGCCGATGAAGATCCAGGGTCTGATCTTTGATCTCGGCCATACCCTGATCGAGCTTCCGGAAGATCCGGAGACGTTACGTTCGGAAATGTTCGCGGCGGCTCTCGAGGTGCTGCATGGCCGCGGGATCCCGGTTGAAGAGACAGCCCTTGTTGGCGCGGTGGAGCGCTGGATGGCTCTTCGTTATGGACGCTGGCAGGAGGACTGGCGGGAATATCCGCTGGTGGAGACCTTTGCCCTCGCCCTGGGGGAGCTGGGCTATGGAGAACTGCCGGGGGAGCTGGTGCGGGAGGTCGTGCGGGCCTTTCTGGCTCCCCAGGAGGCGCGCTGGCGACCTTTTCCAGATACGTTCACAACGTTGGAAGAACTCCGCCGGAAATATCGACTGGCGCTCCTGACGAACTCGGGCGATGCGGAACACTCCTGGCGGTTGATCGAGCGGTTCGGCCTGCGCCGCTACTTTGATCCCATCGTGATCTCCGCCGCTGTCGGATGGCGGAAGCCCCATCCTGCCCTCTTCTTAAGGATCGCGGAGGCCTGGGCGGTTCCCCCGCAAGCCATTGTGGTCATTGGGGATCTTCTCGACGCCGATATCCGGGGCGCTCATCTGGCCGGGATGCGCGGGGTCTGGGCGGCGATGGCCGCCGGATCCGGACCGTTATCCTTCCCCAACCATATCCAGCCCGATGCGATCATCCGTTCTCTAAGCGAGATCCTGACGGTTCTGAGCCAATGGGAAGATGAGGAGTAGTGCTCCTTCCAGATTTGATTTTGGGTTTTGGTTCCATGGGGATTGGCGGGTGAGCCGGGCGCCTTTGGCGCCCGGCTCACCCTTAAAATACTCGAAGTTACGCAGTTGGTTTTCTCCTGGGGGTTTGGGGGGGAGTCGCGCGCCGAAGGCGCGCAACTCCCCCAAAAAATATATTGATCCCCCCTCCCCACGGCCCTTTGGGCCGTGGGGAGGGGGGATAAAGGGGGATGGGGCCATTCTACCTCTTCTCGCGAGCCCCGAACTGCGTAACTCCTAAATACTTCAGGGGGGATGGGACCGTTTGCCTTCACCTTCTTAAAACAGAAGCAGTAGCGATTCCCCAATTCCTGAAAGTTGAAACCCTCCCTTCCTGTGGCCCCAGAGGCCTGGGGGAGAGGAAGAAAGAGGGGTGTTGTCACCGGGGGAGGCTTCGCAGGCCCTGAGTGGGGCTTTTCAAATAGCCTCCCGGAGGTGTGCCCGACGGTACCGGCCGGAACGTTACAGGCCTTGCCTTTCAGGAAGATTTTCTGTGTGGGGCGGGCCGCGGAAGCGGCCCGCCCCACACAGAAATCCCAGAACGATCTCTGTTGCAAACTGCGGGCTTGATTTGTCCCTTTCCACGCTGCTTCGCGATGTGGAAAGGGACAAACGCGGAACCCAGGCGGGCACCGCCCAGATCGCAACAAAGCGGGAGGAATACAGAAAAATGTGGCAGAGGTTGAGGATCTTCCTGGAGGCGATTAAATTCGAGCACACCGTTTTCGCCTTGCCGTTCGCCTACATCGGGATGCTTCTGGCCGCCGGCGGCTGGCCGCGCTGGGATCAGGTTCTCTGGATCACGGTAGCAATGGCAGCGGCTCGCACGCTGGCCATGAGCATGAACCGCCTGGCGGATCGGGAATATGACGCGCGAAACCCTCGCACGGCGAACCGGCCGTTGCCTCGCGGCCTGCTTCGGCCGGAGGCCCTGAAATGGGCGGTGGGAATCTCCGGGGTTGTGCTGGTGGTGGCCGCATGGGCGCTGAATCCCCTGTGCGTCGCGCTCCTTCCCGGGGCGTTGCTGTTCCTGATTGGCTATCACTACACCAAGCGCTTCACGTGGCTCAGCCACTGGATCCTGGGGTTCACAGATGGCCTGGCGCCGATGGGAGCCTGGATCGCCCTCCGTGGATCCTTCTGGAAGCCGGAAGACTTGCCGGCCTGGATCCTGATCGCTGTGGTGACCCTGTGGATTGCCGGCTTTGATCTGATCTATGCCTGCCAGGATGTGGATTTCGACCGTCGAGAGGGGCTCTACAGCGTTCCGGCCCGCTTCGGGGTGGCGATGGCATTATGGCTGGCGCGTCTGAACCACCTGGGGATGCTGATCCTGCTGGCCGGCCTGGGATTCATGCTTCGGCTGGGGTGGCCTTACTGGCTGGGACTGGGGCTGGTCGGCGCTCTCCTGGCCTATGAACATCGTCTGGTTTCCCCGCACGATCTCTCCCGGGTGGATGTGGCGTTCTTCAACGTCAACGCCTACATCAGCGTGCTCCTGTTCGCTGCCACCTGGGGCGGATTGGCCTGGGGGCGTTGATCTCTTTCTCCTCCACAGCCCTTTGGTCCGGGAGGAGGGAAGTGGAGCGATGCGTCGCCGGATTACGCGACCAATCCGGGGCATGGCTATGGCTGGAAAGCCAGCGCGTGGATCAGGAGGACCATGCCAGCGATCGTCAGGAGAATAGAGACAGCGATCAGGCGGTTTCCCCAGCGACGTTGTCGTTCGGAGCGCGCATGAAAGCGGCGGCCGGCCCTCCGGTCCTCCTCGCGCGTTGAAGGATGGCCCTGCCGTCGATGCCACCACGCGCGGGCGCAGAACACATATTCCCCGACTTCATGGGCTCGAATCGGAGGGTGAGGATCCCGGTTCATAGGCCCTCCTGAATTGTTTTTGGGGAACGCATCCTCTTCGCCGGCGTGCTCCACTCCACCTCGTCCATGCCACGAGAGCACATGGAGAAGGAATCCAGGATCGCCGCTGTTAAAAGCTTTCGGCCTCCCCGTTCAGTTGACGAGGCCTGCGGTTCCGACTATACTCGTAACGCAGGCTTCGCGAGAAGCCCTTCTCGATTCCCACAATCGGATCCCCCCATCCAGAAAGGAGGAGAAGCCATGCGTCGGAAGGGTTTCGTTTCCATGTGGGTTCTGCTCGCCCTGGTGCTGGCCGCCTGTGCACCCGGGGCTACCCCAACGCCGACCGCCGCGGTTCCGCCCCCCTCGCCCACCCCGCCTCCCGCTGCCACCCCTACCCCAGCGTTTCAACCGATGAAAGTCGAGGCGCCGGACTGCAACTACGGTGGGGAGTTCAAAGCCATCGAGGCGGTGGATCCATATACCGTCCGGTTCACCCTGTGCTACCCTGACCCGGCCTTCCCGGCCAAAGTGGCCTTCGCCGCCTTCGCGATCCAGGATAAGGACTATCTGGATGCGAATGGCGGCGATTCGGTGAAGATGAGCGAAAAGCCCAACGGGACCGGCCCTTACAAAGTGAAGGAATGGATCCGGGGCGACCGCATCATCTTCGAGGCGAACCCGGACTACTGGGGCGAGAAGGCCAGGGCTAAGACCCTGATCTTCCGCTGGTCCAAGGAGGCGGCAGCGCGCCTCCTGGAGCTCCAGGCCGGGACGGTCGATGGGATTGACAATCCGAACCCCAATGACTTTGCGACGATCCAGCAGGATCCGAACCTGAAGCTTTATATCCGGCCTCCATTGAACATCGCATACCTGGGCCTGAACAACACCAAGCCGCCGCTGGACAACGAGAAGGTCCGCCAGGCCATTGCGATGGCCATCGACCGGGAGCGCCTGGTCAAGAACTTCTACCCGGCGGGTTCCATGGTGGCCGAGCAGTTCGTGCCGCCTGCGCTGAAGCCCGGCTACACCGAGGGCCTGAAGTGGTATGAATACAATCCGCAGGAAGCGAAGCGGCTCCTGGCTGAGGCCGGCTACCCCAACGGCTTCGAGATCACCCTCTCCTACCGGGACGTGGTGCGCGGCTATCTGCCGGAGCCGGGCAAGGTGGCCCAGGACATCCAGGCCCAGCTCGCCGAGGTCGGCATCCGGGTCCAGATCAAGGTGATGGAGTCCGGAGCTTTCCTGGACTCGGTGGAGAAGGGCAATGAGCCGATGTATCTCCTGGGCTGGCTGGCCGACTACCCGGACGCCACCAACTTCTATGATTTCCATTTCGCCACTGAGGCCAACAAGCAATTCGGCAACCTCTTCCCCGATCTGGTGGAGGAGATCCGGGCGGCGGCCAAGCTGAGCGATCCCGCGGAGCGCCAGAAGCACTACGATAAGGTGAACGAACTGATCAAGCTGCACGTCCCGATGATCCCACTGGCCCATGGGGTCTCGGCGGCCGCCTTCAAGGCCACTGTGAAGGGCGCCCATGCCAGCCCGCTTAACAATGAGCGCTTCTCGGTGATGGATCCCGGGAAGGACGAGCTGATCTGGATGCAGAACGCCGAACCCATCGTCCTCTGGTGCGCCGACGAGACCGACGGCGAGACCTTCCGGGCCTGCGAGCAGGTTTACGAATCCCTGCTGGCTTACAAGGTCGGCGGCGCCGAGGTCGAGCCGGCTCTCGCCGAGCGCTATGAGGCCAACGCGGATCTCACAGTGTGGACCTTCTACCTCCGCAAGGGCGTGAAGTTCCACAACGGCGCGGAGCTGGACGCCAACGATGTGGTGGCCACCTTCAAGGCGCAGTGGGACGCCAAGGATCCCAACCACAAGGGCCGCACGGGGACCTTCGAATACTTTAATGCCTTCTTCGGAGCCTTCCTGAACGCGCAAAAGTAAGCCACCTTCGTTGTGCCTGTGGCTCAGGCCACGCATTCCAGAGAGAGGGCGAGACCCCGGGTCTCGCCCTCTCTTTTTATGTCTTTCTCCCTTCTACCGCACGGTCTATCCATCGATTAGCCGCCTTCCGGAGGAGCGATCACTACCGGAACCTCGCAGATCGCCACCTCTCGCGCCGCGATATCCACCACCACTACGCGGAGCCGATAGTGGCCTGGCTGGGGGAAAAAGGGGCGGGGATCGAAAGTCCAGAGCGGCCCGCGAATCACGGGTTGCCACACCACATCCCCCAGGGTTACCCACTGGCCTCCCGTATAAGGTCCGTTGATCTCCACCTTGTAGAACTGAAAAGCGGGATGGGCGGCTGTGCCGATCAGCGTGATGGGCTGGGAAATCACCTGGCCTGGGGATGGAAAATCGATCTGGGCATTGGGATCCGGGCAGCGCGCCCGGGGCGGTGTGGGGGTCGGGGTAGAGGTCGGGGAAGGAGAAGGGGCCGGCGATGGCGAAGGGAAAGGCAATGGAGAAGGAGTGCGGGGGAATACCGGAGACGGCGAAACCATGGGGGCTGGCGGGCGAAGCCCCGGAACCGTTGGGGAGAGGACCGGCACAGGCGTCGGGAGGGCAGGGGACACGGAAGAGGGGCGGAGAACCCCTGGCCCTACGAGAAGCCAGAGACCCAGGCCGAGGACGAGCAGGAACGCGGCCCGGGCCAGCCCATTGAACAGATCCATGGCCGCCATCTCCCGTTCCACACGGAAAAAGGCCTGAACGAGCCGGCGATAGGCCCGCCAGGCCTGTCCCAGCGTGATCAAAAGCAGCAGACCGATGCCTCCATAGAGCACCGGAGCTAAGGATTCCAGCAATGTCCAAAAAGCTTCCATTCGTGCTTTTTCCCGAAAACCACCAATGGATCCTTCGATCCAGGGCTTTGAAGGGCGGGTGGAGCTATCTTCGATCGCTCCTCAAAGCCTCCGCAGCACGCCACGGATGATCGCTATCAAGCGGGGGACCAGAACCCGGCCTGCTTGAAGCACCTCCTCGTGACTTGGAGGCTCAAAAGCGTCCGGGTTCAGAACATTCGAGATCCCGGATAAGGCGAGAACCCGCATTCCGCCATGGCGGGCCACGATCACCTCCGGGACCGTGGACATCCCAACCGCATCGGCGCCGATCAGGCGCAGGAATCGCACCTCCGCCGGCGTCTCGAAGCTGGGTCCGCCCAGCATCACGTAGACGCCCTCATGGATCGGAATGCCTTCCGCCTCAGCGACCTCCCGGGCCAGCGCCCGAAGCTCCGGGTCGTAGGCGCGGGAAAGATCGGGAAAGCGGGGGCCCCAATCCGCCTCGTTCGGACCCCGGAGGGGATTGGCCCCCGCCATCCCGAAGAGGCCGATGTGGTCGCGGAGGATCATCACATCCCCAGGCCGGAACGCCGGGTTCAGCCCCCCGGCGGCGTTGGTCAGGATCAGGATCTGGATGCCCAGGAGCTGCATCACCCGGATGGGAAAAGTAATTCGCTGGACCGAATACCCCTCATAGAAATGGGCGCGCCCCTGGAGCACCATCACCGGGTGCCCCTCCAGCCGCCCGATGACCACCCGGCCGGGATGCCCTTCGACGGTAGCGGCTGGGAAACCCGGGATCTCCGTGAAGGCCAGCGTGATGGATGCCTCGACCGCATCAGCCAGCGAGGCCAGGCCGGAACCCAGCACCAGCCCGATCCGCGGCGGAAAAGGGATCCGTTCCCGGATCCATGCGGCAGCAGCTTCATATTCCGATCGAGGGATCACTTCATGAACATGCATGGCGATCTCCAGAACATGAAGTTTCCATGCCTGGTGCAAACTCAGAGTTCGGGATAATGAGAAGAGGGCGGGCGGCCTGCCCGGCTTCCCACTTTTCCTGAAGGATGAAGGCCTTCGGAGGCCAGGAGAATGGCCGAAGGCCGTCTCCCGAGCCCCACATCTTAATAATAGCCTTATGATTTACGACGTTGCTCTTCTCCCCCGGGTTAAGGACCCTTCGACTCGGATAAAGGCCAGCGGCGTAAGTCATGTTTCCCGACGCTTTAACAAAGCCTGCCTCTTCTCCTCGAACTCCTGATCGCTCAGCAGGCCGCTGCGGCGCAATGCCTCCAGCTGCGCCAGCAAAACCTCGATTTCCCCACCCCCCGGGCTCTCCAGCCCCGGGCGTTCCCCCAGCATGGCCTTCTGATCCAGCATGACCTGCTTGAAACGCAGGGGATCGGCGATCCGGTTCAGACGGTTCACTCCGATCTCGCTCCCCGTGAGGATTTCGATGTCACCATAGTTGAACAGGCGTCCCCACAGGGATTGCCGCAGAACCACATCATTGACCTTTTCCAGAGAGGAATCGAGAACGTTCTTATTCAGGATCCCTTCCACCTGGACCACCCGTCGCGTGGTCACCATATATATTTCGTTCCACCAGCGAAGCAGGGAACGGATCAGCAGCACCAGCGGGATCGCCGCCAGGGCCATGCCTGCGATAACCACCGGGAGCGTGAATGGGGGAAAGAGGATGCCGCTAACAATGGTCAGGCCGATCAGAACGCCAGCGGGGATTCCATAACCCAGCACTGGACGAAGGAGAACCAGAGGATGCTGCCGGGTTTGGAAAAGGATGCGTTCGTTCTCGCCCAATAGTTGTTCGATATAGCCCATTGGGACCCTCCCGTATCGGTGTTCAACAACTGGACTTTGGATGAAGCGGGCTGGGCGGCTGACATCGGAATTCCCCCGGGATGGGAGGTGAACTTTTCTCCCTACGGCAGGTTGGGCAAAAACACGCTCAATCCCGTGGTAGCGCCTTCTGCCGGCGCCGGGAGGGGATCGCTTCCATGACCTGGAAAACCAGCTCATAGCGGCCCATGGGCGGCATCACATAGAGCCCATGGGTGAATTCTGCAAGCTCCGCCACCACCTCCTGGGCGATGCGTAGCCCTTCCACCCGGGCGCGCTCTTCTCCGGCCCGGCGGAGGCGCTCTCGAATCGCTTCCGGAACCTGGATGCCTGGCACCTCATTGTGCAGGAACTCGGCATGGCGGAGGCTCATCAAGGGAAGCACCCCGGCCAGGACCGGGATGGGAAGAGGGCCTTCCTGTTCCTCATAGCGTCGGAGGAAATCCTTCAGGGCGGCTGGCTCGTAAACCGGCTGGGTCATGATGAAATCCGCCCCCGCCCGGATCTTCCGGCGCAGTGTCTTTATCTCGCGCGCCGGATCCGGCGCGTTGAAGTTCAGGGCGACACCCACAAAGAACGCAGTCGGCCGGCCGATGGATTCCCCCGCATGGTCCAGCCCCGCGTTGAACCGCTCTTTGATCAACTGGACCAGTCCTGAGGGCACAATATCCATCGCATCGGTGGCCTGCGGGTAATCCCCCTGAGCGGGAGGATCCCCCATGACGACGAGAAGGTTGCGCACCCCCAGGGCATGGATGGCTAAGAGATCCGACTGGATACGCAGAAGGTTGCGCCCCCGGGTCGGGAAGTGAAGGATGGTTTCCATACCGACATGGTTCTGGACCAGGAAAGCCAGGGCCCAGGGGCTCATCCGTAGCCGGGCCATCGGGCTATCCGCAATGTTCAGCGCATCCACCCCGCCGGCTTTCAGCGAGCGGGCCACTTCCAGGAGGGCACTGGCATCATGGCCCCGTGGCGGATCCACCTCCACGCTCACCACAAAGAGACCTGCTCGCAGGCGACGAGCCAGGTCGGTGGGTTCCGGTTCGGTCGGGGCAGGGGGAGAAACCGCGCGAAAGATCGGACGTCGGTCCTCGGCAGGAGGTTCCGCATACGCCTCCAGCGCTCGACGCATGGCAGCGATGTGTTCCGGCGTGGTCCCACAGCACCCTCCAAGGATCCGCACCCCAAGGGCCAGAAAGCGATGTGTATATTCTGCAAAGTAATCCGGCGTGGCCGGATAGCGAAGGCGCCCGGCGGCCATCTCAGGCCAGCCAGCGTTCGGCATGACCACCAGGTAAGGTGGAGGTCCTCCGGCCTGCGCCACCCGGGAGGCCATCCGGCGGATCACCGGCAGCAGCTTGGCGGGCCCTACCGAGCAATTCGCTCCAACGATGGGAACCCCAAGTTCCAGAAGGGTCTCAACGACCTCCTCCGGGGTGTGGCCCATCAGGGTGTGGCCATCCTGGGCAAAGGTCATCTCGGCGATGATCGGCAGATGAGGAGCGGTCTCCTGGGCCGCGCGAACGGCCTCCAGGATCTCTGGAAGGGATGAGAAGGTTTCCAGGATCAGAACATCGACACCTGCCTCCGCCAGCGCGGCGATCTGTTCTCGGAAGGCTTCCCGAGCTTCTACAGCCTTCACCCGACCCAGGGGTGCCAGGGGCACTCCCAGCGGCCCAACGGAGCCGGCGATCCACACCGGGCGATCCACCTCCATAGCTGCCTGCCGGGCCAGCGCGACTCCCGCGCGGTTCAACAGCGTCACCTGATCCTCGAGGCCGTGTTCGACCAGGCGATATCGATTCGCCCCAAAGGTGTTGGTCTCCAGCAACTCGGCCCCTGCCTGCAGGTAGGCGCGATGGATCTCCAGCACGACTTCGGGAGCCTCCACGTTCAGCGCTTCATAGCAGCGATCGAAGGAGAAACCTCGCGCATAGAGCATGGTGCCCATGGCTCCATCGGCCAGCAAGGGGCCCCGGGCCAGACGCTCGAGGAAGGTCGGTTTCGTCATCGCGGTCAGCTCCTCCGACAGCCTGATGGTTACGGGCTTGCTCACATTTTAACTGAATTCGGTTGTTTCCGATCCAGGTTTTCAGGGGCTGGACCGGGAGTTTTCGACCTGATCCTGCTGGTCCGGCCCCATAGCGTGAAAGGGGAATCCAGGGGGCAAGGCCAGCAGGGCTAATATCTGAAAGTTCCCAGGGATTGAGAGGCGAGCCGGGCACCCCTGGCGCCCGGCTCGCCCCCCAGCCTCCTTATCTCCCTCCCCACGGCCTGAAGGGCCGTGGGGAGGGAGATAAGGAGGAGTGGGACCATCCGCTTGACCCGAACGATATGATGACGGAGAAGCCCTGCGAGGCCAGGGATACAACCGGTCTAAAACCGGAAAGCCTCGACTGATCCTGGGGCGATTTGACGGATCGAGCCTCTCGCCGGTATACTTCGAGTCTTGGATAGGGGCCCCGTCTTGACCGCTTTGATCCGAACCAGGTATAATTGCACCTGGAGTGCCGACGTAGCTCAACCGGTAGAGCAAGCGCCTTGTAAGCGCGAGGTTGCGGGTTCGAATCCCGCCGTCGGCTTGGCAGGGGCGGGTACCCAAGCGGCCAACGGGGCCTGGCTGTAAACCAGGTGGCGGAAGCCTTCGGGGGTTCGAATCCCTCCCCGCCCACTATGTTTATTTTTTATTAAGCAGTCGATTCTTTTCTGCTGATTTTTGATGGACCTGGGTGCCAGAGGCACCCGGCTCGACTTCAAAAGAGATCCTTTATCTCCTTCTCCTGGTCTTCTATTTGCGGGTGAGGGTGAAGGAGAAGGCCCTGAGCAGAGATCCGTTGTATCATTGCGAGCCCACGTAGCTCAGGCGGCAGAGCACACCCTTGGTAAGGGTGGGGTCACGGGTTCGAGTCCCGTCGTGGGCTCCTGGGGTTCCAGCTCCGTTCCGCAAGGTTTTATCCAGAGTTGAGGATGGAGTGAGCGATCGGAGACGGCCTGCTGGACCTCCTGAAACCTCCGGAGGAAGATCAGCTGCGGGACTTCCTCCTTTCTTCCTGCAGCCCTTCGGGGCCGTGAGAGGGATTGTTCGCCGGTCGTCTCGATCGATTGGGGTTGCGTGCCTCCCAATTCATCAGGGCGATGCCGTCCGCCGCGGCCGAAAGGGTTGCGGGGGTCACGGGCCTTCCTGGCTGAACCCTGTGCTCTAAGCTCCAGGTGATGCTGATCATGAATGCAGCGTAAGTTTTATTTTTGGAATTTCTAAAACAACGAAAACTGTTCAGGAGGGCAGCGATGTCGAAGGCGGTATTTGTGCGGGCGAAGCCGCATGTGAATGTGGGGACGATTGGGCATATTGATCATGGGAAGACGACGCTGACGTCGGCGATCACGAAGGTGTTGTCGTTCAGGGGTT
>JAEVEY010000100.1 GCA_016842045.1 Candidatus Thermoflexus sinensis
TGAACCACGCCGTTATCGCGGGCTGTACTCATCCGGTAAGTCCCGCTCAGCAACTTGGCGGAGATGGCAAAGGGAACGCCAGTGCGGCCGATGCCGATGTAATCCCCGCCTCCGGCGATGAATGCCGCTACGGAGTTTCGCCCCCGCTCATTGAGAGCCTCATACCTGATGGTGGAATTAATGAACACATCGAAGTTTCCACCTGTCAGGATGCCCGCATTCAAATCATCGGCAATTACTTCGGTGTAAAGGAACCCCAGCTCTTTCAAAACGAATCGCACGCCTTCATCAGCGGCTACGGCGATCTTCGGAAGGCGAAGCGGGCTGAGCTCGCGAGGCATCCTGGAGAGGGCGTATACGCGAAGGCCATATTGATTGGCCAGCTCATTAGCCAGGGCGGGAATCGCCGGGATGACGAAGGTCCCCGTACCGAAAGCTCGATTGGAGTCCACGAACGGCTGATGGGCCCGATACACGGTCACTCCACGGGATAGCAGATCATTGGTCGCCCGGATGGCTGCGTTGCTGGTTGGAAGATACGCATAAGCCTTTGCAGCCCCTCCTTCCCGGAATCCCTGGACGGGATCAGCCCGGTTGATCGGATATGTGCGCACCGGGATGCGATCCGTCATGATCGCACGGCTGACCCCCCAGAGCAGGGGATGGCTCCAGCCGGAGATGTCATACATGGTGAGTCCCGGGCGTGTGGAGATATCCCATCCCGACCAGAGAATCGTGTTTGCCAGACCTCGCTTGGGCTGATCCATCCAGACGATATACGTGCCCTTCGGATAACTGGTTCCATCCAGACTGAAGGGCTCGGCGGTCTGAGCGACCTGCACATCGTTTGCGATCAGGAAATCCACCAGACGTGCAGCCTCATGGGGGTTTGCCTGTAATGAGGCGTCTGCCGGGATCACGTAGGCCGCTGGAAACTCGATGGTGGTGAGCTCGTTATATTGATTATAGGGGGTCTGGGCCAGGATCTCATCCGGGATCGCTACCTGGGGCATGGCAAGAAAGCCCCGGCGGAAGATTTCGATTTGATCCCGCACCATCTCCTGGCGGTGAGCCGCCACGAACTTGAGGGCGCCCCAGACTGCGGCGAAATGCGCCGCCACTCCGCGTTCGTCCCGGTAGGGAGTTTCCAGGGTGTGGCCATAGGCGCCGTGATACATCGCATACATGGGCGCAAAGATAGGAGGCCAGTCATCCCATCCCTCCGGAAAATCCCGGAAGGGGATCTGGGCCTTGAACCCGGTTTGTGCAAACAGCTCAGCCTCCATCGCCCGGGCGAGATCCAGGGCCCACTTGATGTAAAGATCGTATTCATAGTTCGGATTATGAGGGGGCGTGCACGGCTCGATCAGCATGGGGTCCACAAATCCATGCAGATCCAGCACCACCATCGGATTCCATTCTGTTAAGACACGGACGGTGGCGCGCGTTTCAGGCTGGGATTGGGTGATGAAGTCGCGGTTCAGGTCGAAGCCATTGGCATTGGTCCGCCTCCCCATCACCCGCCCATCCGGGTTCTGCACCACATTGACCAGGAGGATCACGTTCTCCAGGATCTGCCGCACTTCCTCGCTATCTTCATAAGCCAGTTTTTCGATCAATCGGATGGCTGCGTCCACCCCCGGATATTCGTTTCCATGGATGCTCGCGTTAATAAACACGGGGACCTTGAAATCGCCAAAGCGATCGATCATCTCCTGCGCCTTCTCTGGATCTTTCAGCATCGTCTGCCGGATCGCCTGGTATTGGCCCAGACGCCCGAAGGCCTCAGGGGCGGAAACAATAGCCAGGAACAGATTCCGTCCCCCGGCCGATTGTCCGATGACCTCCACCCGGACGCGGTTGCTGGTAGTCTCGATTTCGCGAAGCCTGGGCCCGATTTCCGTATACAGGATAGATCGGTAATAGGAGGATGGGACCTCTGGCTCGGGGGTGGTCTTCCACCACGGACCGGAATCCCGGGCGGTTGAAGCACTGGTAACTCCTCCTGTGAAGAGCGCCAGGAAGATCAGACAAACAATGAGCACGGGAAAAGAGATACGCTTCGCGCTCATGGCTTCCTCCTCGCCCGATGGGGAGCTGAACTTTCGACGAAGTCAGCTGCGGGGAAGGGGGAAATTTGATTCCTTGAAGCAGACGAGGCTGGCGGCCTTGCTTATCCCACGGCCCCTCGGATCAGAGGACTGATGTGTCCGCTCAAAGCCCAGCGAGAAAGGAAGCAGGGTTTTAAGCTAAAGAAGCCAAAGGTCGCTTCTCCGGCTCAAAATCCTCCCGGAAGATTTTTGATCAATTCTACTGTTAATTCAGATCAATCTCAATATCCTTATAGCTCGAAGAGCGCATATCGTCAATATTAAATTTTCTTACCTGCCGACGAATATTTCGGTTCGAGCTTTCATAAAGAGGATTGCCCTCGCTGCCACCAGTGGGGGCACTGCAGGATTTGAAGACGACCTGAACGCCCTGGACAGGGCTATCCGTGGTCCTTGGGGCCCTGGCGAGGGGCATAAAAGCGGATCGTAGACCATGCGAACACTGCCCCAATTCTCGGACCCTTTCTTTTAGAGGACCTCTGGTGCGGGGATCCCCAGGAGGTTCAGCGCGTTGGCCATGGTCTGACGGGCGGCGGCGACCAGGGCCAGCCGGCCTTCCCGAATGGGGGAGGGCGCGGTCAGCACCGGGCAA
>JAEVEY010000206.1:0-20880 GCA_016842045.1 Candidatus Thermoflexus sinensis
GCTCAGATGGGGCTCCTCTCATCGCTTATGGCGTCTGTCGAAGCAGCGCATGCCAGAGCGTCCCCATCCGTCCGAGGAGGCGCAGGGGGAACGTGAGCTGACCCAGCCAGAGATCCTCCAGGGGCACCGGGCCCATTCGGGGGACATCCTGGAGCCCATAGCGGGCCAGCAGGATCAGATTCCAGAGGATGGCGGCGAGGCTGAGGACGATGGCCGGGCGCATTCCCCAGCGTCGTTCCCCCACCGCATACAGCGCCGCCAGCCCGAAAGCGAAGATAGGGACCAGGCCGATGAGCAAACGGGGGCCGAAGGCCGCTGCGCCGGACCATGCGCTCCATGAACCCACGATATACACCTGGAGGAACCATTGGCCCAGGAGGGCCCGAGCCCAGGCCGGATGATCTCGGTGGAGTGGCCCAAGGATCCCCAGCAGAGCGAAAGCGGCAATGGGCGTCCAGAGGAAGAGCCCTCGATCCGTGGAGAACAGCACATCGAGAAAATGAGGGGAACGCCAGTCAAATGATCCAGCCCCCGCAATGCCATAAGGATTCCCCACCACCCATTGTCCGAACACCACCCGCCAGACGATCATCTGAGGCAGAAAACCGATCCCCGCCCCTGCCCCCAGCATCAACAGCCGAAGCCACCTCTCCCAGGGCTGGCGGAGGAAGGAGGTCAGATCCTCGAGAGCCGGCCAGATCAGCAGCGTGACGTTCTGATAGCGGACACTTGCGGCCAGGCCGCCGATCAGCCCCAGCCGGAACCGGGAGCGGATGCTGGCCGGGTTGTTCCTCATCCATTCCCACCAGAACAGCGTATGGATAAAGAAATCCACCGCATGGGCCATGAAAGGGTGGGCCGACATATAAAAGATCAGCGGCGAGGCCAGCCAGGCGGCGATCGTTCCCCAGAAAGCCGGGGCGGGCGTGACGATCCGGCTGGCCGTACGACGGAGGAGCTCGAGGCCGACCAGGGCATAGAAGGCGGATCCCAGGGCCGTGAACATCGGATAAGGCGCGCTGTAGCCATCGGCGGCGATGGGGATCCCCAATCGGTTCGCCATCCGGACCAGCGCATGGGCGGCGAGGAAGAAGGGCGACCACAACAGCGCCGGCCCAACCGGCCACTCGTTGATGCGATATCCGGTGGGGGAACGCCCTCGTTCCGCAAGATACCCGAAATGCGCAAACTCGTCGCTGACGTCCAGGCTCCCCTGGATGATCCCGGAGCGAAGCCAGGAGTAATAAGCGATGGTGTCCATCCCATGGAGTTGAGGACGGAAGAGGAGAAGCAGTACACCGATCCAGAGCCCAAGCAGAGCGATCCGATGACGTCGTTCATTCATCTTCCCTTTCCCGAGCCAGGAGAATCCACATCCCCAGTGCTCCTAAGGTGGCCAGGTCCAGCAATGGGGTCCAGCCGATGAACGCATGCCAGGCCACTCCCCAGAGGGCGATCGCGCTGACGCTCGCCGCCAGGATGGCCTGCCACCACCTGGAGCGCTGGCATGCCCGATGCAGGAGCCCGGCAAGGCCCACGCTGAGCACTGTTCCGTGATGATACCATGTCCCGGGATTCGCCAGAAAGGTGGCGGTCAGCACCCATGCGGCGCGAATTTTGAATAACCCGCGAGGTGCTCCAGGTCGTCCCAATCCGATCAGCGTCAGGAAGATCAGCAATCCGGCGAGAGCGAGGCCAGTCCCTCGGGCCACCTCAGGGACATCGGCCAGCGCGAACCCGTACGGATGGTGGGTCCCCCAACGGATGGCCAGGGAGGGAAGGTTCTGAGCTGGTGGATACGCGCTGCCGGTGCCTGGAAGAGAAACGCCGAGAAATCCCAGGGCTGGTGGGCCGAAGGTGAGAACACTGATCCCCAGAGCCAGCGCGGCCCCCAGGAGGAGCCCGGCCATGGCTTTCCAGCGTCCCTCCCAGAGCAGGAGGACGGCGATCCCCATCGCCAGCGGCTTCAGCATCAAGCCGAGCCCCAGCAGGAACCCTCCTCTGCCTTCTCGTCCATGAGCGATCAACCAGATCGCCAGCGCAGCCAGCCATGTCACCAGCGGGTTGATCTGACCCGCGTAGAGGCTGGTCAGGAAAGGCGTGAAGAATCCCACGCCGAGTCGGATGACGATCCGTATCGCCGGCGTAGAGCTCCCGAAGGATCGTGTCAGGGTCTCGGCGGTGAGCAGCGCGCATGCCGCCTGCAGAACTATCCACATCCCGATCCCCCGGTCCGGGAGTCCCAGCAAAGGGAGCGCCAGCAATGCGGCAAGGGGTGGATAGCGGTAAGGGGATGTGTAGTGAGAGAATCCCAGTGCCGCTGCCGCCCGGGCGTAATCCCCTTCCCCCCAGCGGTAAACGGCCTCCCCCCGCCGGAAGCCCCAGGCCGCCATCGCGTAGACCGGGTAATCGATAGGCCTGTGATGGGTCAGGATCCAGACTGTCACGGCGGCGTAGAACAGGATGAGCAGGAGAACGCTGAGAAGCTCCACTTTCCTCATACTCTTCTCCTACTCTGATCATCGAGCTCCAGGAGCGGAATCGGATGGATCTCGATTGCTTCCCTATTATTCTCGGGTTTAAGCCTTCCCAACCACAAATGCCGCCCCATCCATAATGGTGCAACAAGCAGATAGAAGGAAGCCCGGGAAATAACCTTAGGACTTACGCAGTTCGTTTCCCATGGGGGCTTTGGGGGTGGGGCCATTCCGTCCCACCTTTAGAGCTTTCAACTGCGTAACTCCTAAACCTATCAGTCCTGAGGGAGATTGCGGACATCAGGTTCCCCCGGATCCAGTTTGTGAAAATTTTCACTCTACGCCCTCAGCGAAAGGGGCGGAGGGCGAGTTGCTGAAATCCTGTAGCTGCGTTATCATTTCCTTTTGAAACTTGTTGTCAGCGGCTCCCCGATCTTAGTCCTCTGGAGGAAGCGGGATGAAGAAATGGGTTTATCTCTTCGAAGAAGGCTACCGGGAGATCCCGGCCGAGCGTCGTCGAGATTTGCTGGGAGGTAAAGGCGCGGGCCTGGCCGAAATGGCAGGAGCCGGCCTTCCGGTTCCGCCGGGCTTCACCATCACGACAGAGGCCTGCAACGCTTACTTCGCCGCCGGCAAACAGTTCCCCGAGGGGATGTGGGAGCAGGTCCTGGAGGCCCTCCATCAGGTGGAAGAGAAGGTGGGCCGCCGGTTTGGCGATCCCGCCAATCCCCTGCTCGTCTCCGTGCGTTCGGGTGCCAAGTTCTCCATGCCCGGCATGATGGATACAGTCCTCAACGTCGGGCTGACGGATGAGACCGTTCATGGCCTGATCGCCCAGACCGGCGATGAGCGTTTCGCCTATGACGCCTATCGCCGGCTCATCCAGATGTTCGGCCGCATCGTCAAAGGCATCCCTGGCGAGAAGTTTGAGCACATCCTGGATCGCTACAAGGCGAAGACGAAGGGAAAGCAGGATACGGATCTGACGGCGGAGATGCTCAAGGACATCGTGGAGGAATTCAAGGCCCTTTACCGCCGGGAGCTGGAGGAGGAATTCCCACAGGAACCCCTGGAGCAGCTCCGCCAGGCCATCCGTGCCGTCTTCGACTCCTGGTTCGGCAAGCGGGCGGTCGATTACCGCAACTTCTACAAGATCCCCCATGACCTGGGCACGGCCTGTAACGTCCAGACGATGGTCTTCGGGAACATGGGCTTCGACTCGGCCACCGGGGTGGCCTTCACTCGTAACCCGGCGACCGGCGAGAAGGAGCTCTACGGGGAGTATCTCCCCAATGCTCAGGGCGAGGACGTGGTGGCCGGCATCCGCACGCCCCTGAAGATCACGAAGAAGGCCTCTCAGGAATGGGCCCGCGAGCATGGCATTTCGGAGGAGGAGCGCCGCCTGCGCTACCCCAGCCTCGAGGAGCTGATGCCGGAGACCTACCGCCAGTTCCTCGAGGTGGCGGCCCTGCTGGAGCGGCACTACCGGGACGTCCAGGATCTGGAGTTTACCATCGAGCGCGGGCGCCTCTGGATGCTCCAGACCCGCACGGGCAAGCGCACGGCCAAGGCGGCGGTCAAGATCGCTGTGGACATGGTCCATGAGGGCCTGATCACCAAAGAGGAAGCCGTGATGCGGGTGGAGCCGGAGCAGATCAACCAGCTGCTGCTACCGCGCTTTGATGAGAAGGCCAAGGAGCGGGCCCGTGAGAAGGGCGATTTGCTGGCCCGTGGTCTGAACGCCTCGCCGGGTGCCGCCACGGGCTATGCTGCCTTCGATGCAGATACAGCGGAGGCCTGGGGCCGGGATGGCCGGCCAGTGATCCTGGTCCGTCCCGAGACCACCCCGGATGACGTCCATGGGATGATCGCCGCGCGGGGCATCCTCACCCAGCGCGGTGGGGCGACCTCCCACGCGGCGGTAGTGGCCCGTGGTCTGGGCAAGCCGGCGGTTGTCGGCTGTGAGGCGCTGCAGATCGATCTGGAGCGCAAGCAGTTCTCCGCCAACGGCCGGGTGATCCGCGAGGGCGATTTCATTTCCATCGATGGCAG
Organism: Candidatus Thermoflexus sinensis; assembly: GCA_016842045.1. Lineage (GTDB taxonomy): Bacteria > Chloroflexota > Anaerolineae > Thermoflexales > Thermoflexaceae > Thermoflexus > Thermoflexus sinensis. The sequence goes on from JAEVEY010000206.1 coordinate 4,530, forward strand.
CACCGGTGAGGTGTTCGCCGGTCAGATTCCCACCATCGATCCCAACCTGGCGGAGGAGCGGGAGCTGGCGGAGCTTCTCTCCTGGGCGGACGAGTTCCGCCGCCTCCAGGTCTGGGCCAACGCCGACTACCCGCGGGATGCCCGCAAGGCCCGGGAGTTCGGCGCGGAGGGCATCGGCCTGGCTCGCACGGAGCACATGTTCTTTGAGCCTGACCGCCTGCCCTATGTGCGCCAGATGATCCTGAACGCCCCCGAGGCCCAGCGCCTGATGGATCAGCTTCGCGCGGCCCAGCAGGCGGTCCAGGCCCGTCCGGAGGATCCAAAGGCGCAGAAGGCCCTTCGGGAGGCCGAGCGGGCGGTCCGAACTTCCAAAGCGGTCAAGGCTTATCGCAAGGCCCTGGATCGCCTGTTGCCGGTCCAGCGCAAGGACTTCGAGGGCCTCTTCGAGGCGATGGATGGCCTGCCGGTGATCATCCGTCTCATCGACCCGCCGATGCATGAGTTCCTGCCGCGCTATGAGGAGCTCCTGGCCGAGGTGGTGGAGTTGCGGACGCGCATCGAGGAGCGCCGCAAGATCAAGGGTTACCGTCCGCGCAAGGGAGAGAAATCCCTTAAGCAAATGGAGGAGGAGCTGGCGGAAAAGGAGGCCCTCCTGCGGGCGGTTAACGCCATGCGAGAGATGAACCCCATGCTCGGCCTCCGGGGCATCCGATTGGGGATCCTCTATCCGGACATCATCCGGCTGCAGGTGCGGGCCATCTTCGAGGCGGCCTGCAACGTGAAGAAGCGGGGCGTTATGCCAAAGCCCGAGATCATGATCCCGCTGAGCGCGGACGTGAAGGAGCTCCAGATCGTTCGGGAGATCGTCGATGAGGTCGCCCGCGAGGTGTTTGCCCGGGAGGGGATCGAGGTCGAATACAAGTTCGGGACGATGATCGAGGTCCCGCGGGCGGCTTTGCTGGCCGGAGAGCTGGCTCAGGTGGCGGAGTTCTTCTCCTTTGGCACGAACGACCTGACCCAGACGGTTTGGGCCATCAGCCGGGACGACGCGGAGGGCAAGTTCCTCCTGCGTTATCTGGAGGAAAAGATCCTGCCGGAGAACCCCTTCCAGGTGCTGGATCGCAAGGGCGTGGGGCGGGTGATGCGCATCGCGGTGGAGGAGGGCCGCCGCACCCGGCCGGATCTGGAGGTGGGGATCTGCGGCGAGCATGGAGGGGATCCTTCCTCCATTGAGTTCTGCCATGAAATCGGCCTCAACTACGTCAGCGCCTCGCCCTATCGGGTTCCGGTGGCCCGGCTGGCCGCCGCGCAGGCCGCGCTCCGGGAGCGCGCGGCGCGCATTGAAACCCGCTGAGGGCCTCTCTCCGGGTGCCATCCCTATCGTTGAATAAACAGAGCGGCACGCCTCAAAGGCGTGCCGCTCTGTTTTCGGTCCGGGCTTTGGGAACCGGGATGGGAAGCACAGGCGCGCCGCCTCAGCGCATGAAACCCCTTGCGGGATTGCGCTTGGGGTTTTCAGGGTGGGGCGATGTCGCCTTCGACGGCATGGCCTGAATGTTCCCGGCTCCCCGGGAATTTGCAGGATGATGAGTGATGGCCCTACGGTGTGTGGAATGCAACCCCATGTTCCCTGAGGCTGATGTATCGTCCCCGCCCGATGATCAGGTGATCCAGCACACCGATCCCTAACAGTCGCCCCGCCGCCACCAGATCCCGGGTCAGAGCGATATCCTCCGGAGACGGCGTGGGATCCCCCGATGGGTGGTTGTGGGCGATGATGATGGAGACGGCGTTGCGCCGGATGGCCTCGCGAAAGACCTCTGCTGCCCGCACCAGGGTGGTGTTGACATTGCCCACATAGATGGTGGGGATGGCGATCACCCGCCCCCGCGTATCCAGCAGGAGGGCCCGGAGGATTTCCTGCTCCAGATCCGCCATATCGGTCAGCAGCAGATAGGCATCGTGGGCGGAGCGTACCTGAGGGCGCTCCTCGGGTGTGGCAGCGGCAACCCGACGTCCCAGCTCCAGGGCGGCCTGGATCTGGGCGGCCTTCGCCAGGCCGACGCCCGGGATCCGGGCCAGCTCGTAGGCGGGGGTTCGAGCCAGCCCGGCCAGCCCTCCACAGGTCTGGAGCACCCGGTGGGCCAGGTGCAGTGCGTTCTCCCCTCGCCGGCCTGTTCGAAGCAGGATCGCCAGCAGCTCGGCGGTGGAGAGAACTCCCGGTCCGTGCTGAATCAGGCGCTCCCGGGGCCGCTCGCTTTCCGGAAGATCCTTCATGGTGAGCCAGGAGCCGGGCAGTTGGGTTTCCATCCGGACGATCCCTCGTTTTGGGGCGCTGGAGCATCCTTCCCCACAGTTATGATAGCGAGGTGGGCAGGAAAACGACCCGTGCGCCAAAGGCGCCCGGGTCGGCCCAGGCGGTGCCCACGATTTCTAACGGAGACTCTTTAACCCGCTCCCTGTGAGCATCAGCACTATGACGCGGTCGGTTTCCCGAAGGACCTGAGACCACACGGCCATGGCCAGCGCCCCGGTGGGCTCCACGAACAATCCCTGCCGGGCCAGGCGATCCTGTGCGGCCTGGATTTCGGATTCCTGGACGGTCAGGATGGCGCCCCCGGTCAACCGGGCGGCTTGCAGGATCTCCCGGCCCCGTGGAGGGGCCCCGATGCGAACCCCCTCCGCGATGGTCTCCCCTTCTTCGACCGGGGCTGGCGCTTCCAGGCCGGCAGTGAAGGCCTGAGCTAATGGCGCGCAGGCAGCAGCCTGGACACCGTAGAGTCGGGGGAGGCGATCGATGTAGCCGGCGGCTTGCAGCGCCTCGAAACCCAGGAAGAGGCCCAGGAAAAGCATTCCATGACCGAGGGGGGTGATCACCGCATCGGGGGCTCGCCCCAGCTGTTCCCAGATCTCCCAGGCAGCGGTGGCCAGGCCCAGCAGCACAAACGGGTTGTAGACATGGCTGGCGTAGATCCCTCCGGTTTCCAGAGCCTGGAGCAGAGCTGCGGTGGCCTGCGCGCGGGGTCCCGGGACTTCGATCAGGCGGGCGCCCATGGCACGCATCTGGGCTTTTTTGCCTGGCGAGGCGTGGGCAGGCACAAACAGGGTGGCCTGGAGGCCGGCCCGAGCCGCGTAGGCGGCCAGCGAGGCGCCAGCGTTCCCGGAGGAATCGTCCATGACCTGATCGACTCCCATTTCGCGCAGGGCGTTCAGGCCGGTTACGGTTCCCCGATCTTTATATGAGCCGGTGGGCATTACGTAATCCAGCTTGGCCCATAATCGCGGGTCGATGGCGGACAGTGGGATCAGCGGGGTCCATCCCTCGCCCATGGTGATGGGATCCCGCTGGAAGGGCCACAATCCCATGTAGCGCCAGATCCCGGGCCGATGAGGGCGGATGGCCCGGTGATCGAAAGGAAGGGGTCGGGGAGGTTCCCATGGTCCCCCGCAGATACAGCGCCATTGAGTGGGATGATAGGTGGCAATCTGATGGCAGCGGGCACATTGGACGGTCCACATGGGTGAGGCTCCTATCCCTCCAGGATAATGCGTCGGAAGCTCTCCGCCAGGATTTCCCGGCCATTGATCTGATATCGGAGTCGTTCCCGCAGCCTTTGCTCCAGCGCCAGGGGATCCCGGATCTGGCTGGCGTGGCATCGCAGGGCGGCCATTTTCAGGGCGAAAACATCAGTGATATCGACCCAGTGGTTGGCGTATTCGGTCGTGGAGAGATAGACCTCTCGGACCCGATGGGGTTCCAGGCCCTCCTGGAGCAGCTCCGGGAAATACATGGGGTTCCCCGCGGCCGGGAAGATGGCATCCAGGGTGGCCAGTCCGATGGCCCGGTGGTCATTGTGGTTGATATAGCGGTTGCCTCGGATCAGGGTTTGCGGATCCATGGTGACCACGATGTCAGGGCGGTAGCGGCGGATCATGCGCACAATGTCCCGTCGGAGCGTGAGGTTCGGCTCCAGAGTGCCATCGACGTAGTTCAGGAAGATTACCTCGCGCACCCCGAGCACGGCGGCGGCCTGGCGCTGTTCATTTTCACGGATGATGGCAAGCTGCTCAGGGCTCATCCTGAGATCATCGCTTCCTTTTTCGCCGCGGGTGGCGAGGCAGTAGATCACCTCGTGGCCTTCTCGGGTCCATTGGGCAATGGTGCCTCCGGCCGCGAATTCGGGGTCGTCGGGATGGGCCATTACCACCAGAACTCGCATGGATGTTCCTCCCGGTTTCTGGGTTTCAGCGTGATGGATATTCATTGTAGCGCTCGTTCTGATATCCTTCCTCCCTCTTCCTATAGTCTTTCGAGCTATAGGGGGAGAGAGGGAGGAAGCTGGAGCATGGCGTTCTTTTCCCGACGCGGCGTTGTCACGCCGGGAAAGACACAGGGTCGCTGGGGGCCTTATCACCTATCTTATCTGGCCTGAGGCTTTTGAGGGATCGGGCTTAAGGGCTTTGGAGGCGTTCTTTCCCCGGGCTTTGGAGCACGCCCTCTGTTCGCACCGTGTATTCGGGCGGGCACAGGAAGATTTCCAGGAAGATCTGTTCGATCTCCTCGGCGATGGATAGGAGGTTTTCCCCGGAGAAGGTTTTGCTTGGATTGTTTTCCCGGAGGCGCGGGGGGATCTGCCATCCCATGGCACGCAGTCGGTTCAGCGTGGCAGGTGGGAGAGGATGGGCTTTCTTGCGAGGTCCCCAGTCTCCACTGCAGACCTCCCCTTTCAGTCCCTCCGGCGTCCGTTCAAACTGGACGTATGCCAGAGGGCGTCCCGGGATTTCGAAGACGACAGCGCTTCCCGGTGGCGCGTTGAGCAGTTCCTGAAGGTTACGGATGAATAATTCCAGACGTTGTTCCCGGTTGGATGCCTTCATTTTTGCGATCTTCTCCCTCTTAATGCTTCTGGAAATGGCTCTGTTGCCCGGGAGCTCGTGTGCCCGAATGGCGAGATCACCTGCTCTCGGTGTGCCTGAGTTTCCGGTCCTGGAGCGACATGCTGGATGGTTATTGTTATTGTAACCCAATCGGTTGCGCAGCGATTCATCCTGATCTCTCTGATTCGGAGCTTTTATGAGGAGACGAAGGGCTTCGCATTCTTGCTCCCTTCTCCATGGCCCTCTGGGCCATGGAGAAGGGAGATGAAAAATATTTTGAGAGCCAGGCCGCGTGCCTTTCGTAAGGAGGTGAAGCTTGCCTGAGCCTGAGCGGTGGATTCAATATGGAGCCTCACCGAGGCTCCATATGGGCGGAGACTCAGCCGGGCCGGAAGCTGGGATCCTCATCTCGGGTAATGGGGTGAAATGGGGCATTTAATTTCCGAGCGACTTGTCGGGAGATTTCTTCCAGATCGTCTCGGACGAAGCCCACGATGATCCGGTCGATTTGACCCTCTGGATCAATTATGAAGATCGTGGGTACATGGGTTAGGCGATAGTTGAGGGAGCTTGCGAATTGATGATCGGCCAGGATCGGGAAGGATAGGTGGAACTCCCGGGCAAGCTGTTGCAGGACCTGCGGAGTATCCTGTCCGATTCCGATCAGTCGCCATTCGGATGGGGGATACACGCGATAGAGGTTTTCCAGGCGAGGTAGAATCAGGCGGCATGTTGGACACGATTCTTTGAAGAAGATCAGAACGGTCATGGACCCCTCAGGTTGTTCCAGGTAGGGTTGTCCATCCAGAGTGAGCCCAACCAGAAGGGGAGCGCGGTCTCCTCGTTGTAGTGTCGTCATGTTTCCTCCTTTGGAAGCAGGGTCGCCTGCCCTGGCATCTTCTGGGCGGGGTTGGGGAATTATATCCAGCTCCCTGGAAGTGGAAGCTTTTTGCCAGGGTTCATGATGTTTTTAGGGTCAAAGAGAAGCTTGATTGCCCAGAACTTCTCTATGATGGCAGGTGGGAAGGCCTGGGGTGTGAAATCTTGTTTAAGCATCCCGATGCCGTGTTCTCCGGAGAGAACTCCTCCCAGTTCCAGAGCGGCGTGGAAAATCTGCGTGGCGGCCTGGGCGACGCGGCTCATTTCCTCTGGATTTCGGCGATCGCAAAGCAAGGTTGGGTGCAGATTTCCATCTCCGATGTGTCCGTAAAGCACGATGGGCACGCGGGTTTCCCGGGCGATTTGCTGAATGCGGCGAACCATTTGGGGGATTCGGGATCGGGGGACAGTGATGTCCTCACTGAGCTTGTGCGGAGCCAATCGGGCGATGGCGGGGGAAGCTTGGCGACGGGGTTCCCACAGGTCAGCCGCGGATTTGGTGTCATTGGCTATGCGAACCACCCGGCCGCCAAAAGCCTGCACCCGGTGGACCATCCGCGCCAGATCCGCTCGCACCGCTTCTTCCTCCCCATCCGCCGCCAGCAATAGCAGGGCCTCCGCCTCTACCGGCAGCCCATAAGGATGAAACGCTTCCACCGCCCGCATCACCTCCTGGTCCATGAGCTCGGCCATCAACGGCAATATCCCGGAACTTAAAATCGCAACAACCGCTTCACAGGCGGACTCCAGCCGATCAAACGCCACCGCCAGCGCCCCCAGCGCCGGCGGCCGTGGCAATAAGCGAACCGTCACCTCAGTAATCACCCCCAGGGTCCCCTCCGATCCAATGAACAGATGCTTGAGATCATAACCCGAGACGTCTTTCATCACCCGACCACCTAACCGCAACACTTCCCCACCCGGGATGACCACCTCCAGCCCCAGCACATAGTCGCGCGTCACCCCATATTTCAGACAGCGCGGCCCGCCCGCATTGGTCGCCACATTGCCGCCTATGGTGGACATATACAACGACGCAGGATCTGGGGGATAAAACAATCCATGAGCCTCCACCGCTTTCTGAAGGGCATTCGTGATCACTCCCGGCTGGACCACCGCAATCCCATCCGCCGGATCAATCTCCAGGATCCGATTCATCCGGGCCAGGTTCAAACAAATTCCCCCGGTGATCGGCACCGCTCCTCCAGCTAACCCCGTTCCTCCACCCCGGGGGATCACCGGCACTTCCATTTCATTGGCTATGCGAAGCACCCAGGCCACATCCGCTGTGGATTCGGCATGAACGACCACATCCGGCAACCCCTCCGCCCACGTGGCATCATACCCGTAAACCAGCCGCTCCGCCGGATGAACCGAAACCTGATCGGGGCGCAAACGCTTCTGTAAACCCGCAACCACCTTCTCTACGAATTGATCCCCCATCCCCTCCTCCCACCTGGGGACGATCGCCCCCCTAATACGCGTTCGGACTGCGGAAAGTCAGCGTCTGGACCAGCGTGCGCAGGAGGATCTTGATATCCAGCCACAGAGACCAGTTCTCCACATACCACAGATCATATTTGGTCCGTTCCGTAATGGAAGTATCCCCTCGCAAGCCGTTGATCTGGGCCCAGCCCGTGATCCCCGCTTTCTCCCGATGGCGTTCCATATAGCGTGGGATGACCCGCCGGAACTGCTCCACATAAACGGGACGCTCCGGCCGAGGTCCGACCAGGCTCATATCCCCCAGCAGAACGTTGATCAGCTGCGGCAGCTCATCCAGATTGAGCCGCCGCAGGATCATCCCCACCCGAGTCCGTCGTGGGTCGTCCGGCCGGGTCCACCCCGGTCCCTCTTTCTCCGCATCCGCTCGCATGGATCGGAACTTCAACATCAGGAAGGGCCGCCCATCCAGCCCCATGCGCTCCTGAACATAGAAAACCGGCCCTGGGGAATCCAGCTTGATCAGGATCGCGATCAGCAACATCAGCGGTGAGAACAGGATCAGCCCGATGCTGGCTCCCACCACATCCATTGCCCGCTTGAGCACCAGCTTCCAACCTCGCTGGGCCACATCTCGCACCGTCAATAACGGCAACCCGCCCAGATCATCCAGGGAGGGTTGGGTGGCGATGAGCTGGAAAATATCCGGATAAATTTTGATGGAAAGATTGCTTCGCTCGCAGAGGGAGATCAGGCGCAGCACCTCGCTATGCGGGGCTTCCGGGACAGCGATGAGCACTTCATCCACATCCCGCGCATAGACCAGATCGGGAAGATCCTCAGCGGTCCCAATGACCGGGATCCCGGCGACCTGGGTCGCGCCGTTACCGTGCAAGGCCACGACGCCGATCACCTCGTAGCCAAACCACGGAGCCCCCTGGATGCGGCGGATCACCGCTTCGGCGGCCTCCCCCGTCCCCACAATCAGCATACGGCTGCGATCCCAACCCCGGGCACGCAATGCTCCCCACAGGACACGCAGGAACATCCGTCCGATGCTGATCAGCAGGATGCCCAGGATCCATGCGTAAAGAACCATCACCCGCGGATAATCAAAAGCGAGGAGGGTCTCTTTGAAAACCAGGGAGACGGTAGCGACGGTGAAGATGATCGCCAGAGAGAAAGCCCCCGCAGCCCGGGAGATCTCATCCAAACGAGAGGTCGCCCGCCCCAGATGGTACAGACGGTGGAGGAAAAACATCACCACGGTCCACCCCAACAGGACCCCCATCATCGGGAGATACTTCTCGAACCTCCCGATGTTCTGGGACGGGTAAGGCCAGGGCAATTGAGCCCGGACCCAGTAAGCTGTATAAAAAGCAAGAGCAGCCCACCCCAGGTCGCTGAAAAGCAAGAGTGTGTTCAGCAGCCAGCGAGCGCGCTTCCGGCTCATCTCTCAAACCTCCCTTCTGTCCTCTACCCTTTCCATACCACCCTCGCGGCATAAAAAGGATGGGCTTTCCGCACAACCGAAGTGGATAGATTCATGCTGGGCATCTGCTCTGTTGTAATCCTGGCGGTGCCCGCTCGGGTTCCGCGTTTGCCCCTCTCCCCTACCCTCCTCCCCACAACGCTTTGCAGCGTGGGGAGGAGGGTAAATCAAGTTCGGGGAGCGGGGCGGCTCGTTTCGCTGGCCGCCTCACCCCCCGAAAGCCTCCCATTTGCCGCAGAGCACCGTGCATTCTTTAAATCCCGCCGCATTTCCTTCCACAGCCGCCAACCACCCTTCAGCACCAATCCGGCTCGCACGAGGAAATCCAGCCAGCCCGGCGTCGTCGACCGATAATGTTTGCGGTAAAAGATCCACATCGCTCGATTGAATTCATATCGAGCCCGTGGGCTCATCCGGCTGGACGCCCGCTTGACGTGAAGGATGACCACCTCGGGATAATAATAGATCTTCCATCCGGCCTGTTTGATCCGATACGCCCAATCCAGATCTTCGCCATACATAAAAAACGACTCGTCCAGAAGCCCTACCTGCATAATGGCCTCGCGGCGCACCATCATAAAGGCGCCAACCACGGAATCCACCTCGTACGTTTGATCCGGATCGAGGAAGGTCAGATTGTAGCGAGCGAAACGCGGGCTTTTTGGGAACAGCCGGCTTAAACCGGAGAACCGATAAAAGGCAACCTCGGGGGTGGGAAAGCTACGCCGGCAGGCCAGGTCCAGGGAGCCATCCGGCCGAACGATCTTGGGGCCAGCCGCACCTGCCTCCGGATGAGCATCCATGAAGGCGACCATGCGGGCCAGGGCATCCGGCGGCACCTCTGTGTCCGGGTTGAGCAACAGGGCGTAACGGGGTCTGGGCTCTGCGTTCGGGGTCCCAAACCCAAAGAACCGAAGGCCCAGGTTATTGGCATAGGCGTAGCCGCCGTTCACCGGGCTGCGGATCACCCGAACCTGGGGAAACTCCTGCTCCACCATATCCGGGCTGCCATCCGTCGATGCGTTGTCTACCACACAGATTTCAAGGGTCACGCCCTGACTGGCCTGCACTGTCTGGAGACAGCGTCGCAACAATTCCCGCGTGTTATAGTTGACGATCACAACTCCCACATCCAGCCCGAGCATCGCCAGAAACCTCATCCCATTGCTTTGTTGCAAACGCCTGCCGTGAATTCCATAAGACTTCTGGTTGCGAGTTCTCCATGGAGGGGCCCTTCCCACCTTTCTCCTCCCTCTCCGCCGCCGAAGGGCCGCGAGGAGGGAGGAGAAGATTCGCTCTTGGGCTGGGATGGGCGCCTTCGACGCCCGTCCCAGCCCGAGAAACCGAAGAAGGCCAGCCGCCTTTGGAGCTGAGTTAGGCGCCTTGAATAGTCCTCCCAGCCTCAAAACCCCGGGAAGAGCGAGCGGCGTCATTCCCACTTATCGAAGCTCGCCGATCACCACCAGCCGATGGGTGTCCACCAGATAAGGATAACAGGTAATCAGGGTGACCACGGGGTCTCGAGTCGGCGCCATCACCTCCACCTGGGTGGGAAGCACAATTTGCTTCTGGACCACGATGTAACGATAGGCCTGGTTTCCCGCGTAAACCCAGATCTCGTCGCCCGGCCGGAGTTTCTCCAGGTCACGGAAGATCTCCCCGTAGATGTCATTATGGGCCGCCAGCACCATGTTCCCCTGCTCACCCGGGTTAGCGGTCCCCGGATGATGACCCACCCCTTTCTTCAGTGCCTCCCAATCGGTGCCCGGGACGATGGGAGCATCCACACCGATCGCAGGGATCACAATGCGGGTAGGGCTGCGAGGGCTGGGGGTGATCGGCGCCGGTGTGGGGAGCGCCGCCACCAGCGCCCTCAGGTGCTCCGGGATCTCATCGGGATTCGGAGCAGGCCCTCCCGGCGCAGTCGGCGGGCGATGTCCGCCCGGCAGAACCACAGCCTGGATCAGAGGCGTCGGCGAGGGAGTGACCCGCGCAGCCGCAGCCTCCGGTTGTAGCCCGCGCATGGTCTGCCAGGAAAGTAGGAGCAACGCCACAGCGCCCACCACCGCCGCGATCTCCAGGATCAGCAACAGGCGATCCCGCCAGGCCGACCACGAGGGGCGGGGGAGACGGATTCGAACCCAGGGTCGACGCTCCTCCCATTCCACCTCGGAATGATAGACCGGATCGGGAGAGAGCGGCTGAGGCTCAGCGGCCGGCGGCGCGGGAGCAGGAGAGGAGGGCTCCAATGGTAGACGTCCCTCCCGAATCCAGCGCTTCAGGCGGATCTCCCGGCGTTTGAGAGCCAGCGCTCGTTCGAGATCCTCCACCCGCGGCTCTTTCCCCATCACGCTTCACCGACCCGAAGTTGCTTCTCTCTGCGGTTTTCAGGTTGCATGAAAGAGATCCTGGGGTTCAGCCCGTTTGCGCAGAGCCCGGTGTTCAAAGCGTCAAATTATTTCTCGGGGCGGCGCGAGCCGCCTTCGGCGGCCTGTCCCGCCCGGAAACTTCCCCGATCCAGAATTCGATCCTCCAGCCGCATATAACCCCGGATGAGATGACCGAGGAGGAACCGGATCGGCTCAGGAGGCCAGGGGATCACCCGCCGGTTCACGAAGAAAAGATCCGTGAGGGCCGTCCGGTGCTCCAGGATCAGGTCCCGCACGATCTGGCCGTTCATGGTGGTCAGGGCGACTCCATGGCCGATGCAGCCCAGGGCGTAAACGGCGCGGCGGTCCCCCAGGAAGCCGATCGCCGGGGCCATGTCGATGGTCACCGAGACCGGCCCGCCCCATCGATGCTCGATCCGCACCCCTCGCAGGGGTGGGAAAACATGCGGGATGTAAGCTTCCAGCTCCCGAAAGATTCGCTCGTTTTCATCCAGGTTCATCTGCCTCCCGAAGGGAACGCCGACATCGCCCCCGCCCATTAACAATCGATTGTCCGGCGTCAGACGGTAATAATGCACCAGGTTGCGGGCGTCCTCAATCCCCTGCCGATTCCGCCAGCCGATCGGCTCGAGCCGCTCGACGGATAGAGGCTCCGTCAGCACAATATAGGTGAACGCAGGAACCTGCTTGCGTCGGAGAGGGGACAACAGATGGGAGTAGGCATTCGTGGCGAACACGATCTTCTCCGCCTGCATCGATCCTTGAGGGGTGTGCAGGTGGAAGCCGTTCGAATGGCGCTCGATCGATAGAACCGGGGTTCCTTCATAGATGCGGACGCCCAGGTCCTCGGCCGCCCGCTTCAGGCCGCGAACGTATTTCACCGGATTGAGAAGGGCGCAGCGGGGCTCCCACCATGCGCCCAGATACAGCGGGGAGTTGACCTGCTCCCGAACCGAGGCGGCATCCAGCCATTCGATCCCCGTCAACCCGAGGCGGTGGGCAAGCTCGATCTCCTCCCGGATCCGCCGGACGTAAGCGGGGGAAGTGGCCACCCGCAGGAACCCTGGACGCTCGTAGTCGCAATCGATACGATAACGGGCCACCAGTTCCCCCACGTAATCCACCGCCTGCTCCATGTAGCGATGAGCTTCCACCGCAGCCTGGCGCCCGAAGCGCAGGGCGGTCAGGGAGAGAGTGAGCCCGAAGAGGGTCATGGCGAAGCCCGCATTCCGCCCGCTGGCCCCATAGCCCACAAACGCCTGCTCCAGCACCACCACCCTCAACCCCGGCTCCGCCTCTTTCAGATGGAGCGCAGAGGAGAGCCCGGTGAAGCCAGCCCCCAGGATGGCGACATCCGCACGTTCCTCGCCCACCAGGGGTGGATTGGGCGTGTAAGGTCCGGCCGTGAGCAGCCAGAAGCTCTGGGATCCCATCAAACGCCCCCTCCTGTGAAGATGCCGGATGATGAGTTATCCCGGTCGAACAGCAACCGCGAACACTTCCCGCTCAAAAAACCAGCGGAAGGGGATCCAGCGGAAGGCAATATGGCGCAGGATGCGGAAAACCCAGCCCTCCTGCCGGTTCTGCGGAGGGGTGGCCAGCCAGACTTTCACCCGGCGAAAGCCCGCGCGGCGCAATATCCACCACAAACCGAGCGGGCCTTGCTCGTTCACGTGGACCGCCTCATTGATCGGGACATTGAGGGCGCGCGGGTTCGGTGGATACAGATGTCCCAGGCCCTGAAGCGTGCGGACCAGCCGGACCAGCGGATAAGCGTAGGCATCATACCAGCGGTTCGGCGCGGTATGGATGACCAGCATCCCTCCCGGTTTCAGGACCCGGTAGGCCTCCTGCAGGGCGAGGCGAAGCTCCCAGGGGAAAAGGTGCTCCACCACATCGAACATCAGCACCCGATCGAACATCGCGCTGGCGAAGGGGAGGAATTTAGCGTCTGCCTGAGCGAGGCCAGCCGGAGCCTGCAGGTCCCCTGCCCGCCGCAGAAGCTCTCCCGATAGCCGGACAGCCGCTTCCGCGTAATCGATCCCGATGGCATAGGCGCCCAACCGGGCGCAGTGACGAACGATCTCCCCACGCCCGCAGCCCACATCCAGCACGCGCATCCCCGGCTTCACCTCGGCCACCGCGAAAGCCGCCTGAAGCCTGCGGGAAAGATGCTCCCCCTGCGTGCGGAGGAATTCCTCGTAGCCCTCACAGGCGGAGAGGAAATAATCCTCTCCGTAAAGATGCGGGGGCAACGAGGGCCCATGGCCCGAATCTGGTTTTCGAATCAACCTTGTTTTCGCTCCAAACGGGATGAATGGCATACGCAACCACAAAAATAACCACCCTAATTATAGAGCAGGGTCCTTGAACCGGCCCTGTGCGATCCGCCAGCCGGCGAAGGCGACCAGCCCCCATCCCAGCAAGTAAAGCCACCACAGGAACTCCGCTGGGCGAGCCCGGCCGATCGCCTCCAGCCCCCCGGGGAGGGCATGCAGCGCGGGGGCCATCACCGTGTAGAGCGCGATCAGCGCCCCGATCCCCCCTACACCGGCGGATAGCCCGTCCAGCCGAACGGAATAGCCTTCTTCGCTCCGGCGAGCCATCCGCACGCCTACCCCCATCATCAGCGCCGCCGCCAGCATCGGAGCCCAGACCGGCCCCCACCATGGCAACGGGATTAAGAACAGAAGATCCCAATCTCCCATGGAAGCCGGCCATCCGATGAACACCCGAAGCCAGACATAATACAGGATATCCCACAGGCCCCACGCATAAAGGAAGAGGCCCCAGCGCGCGGCCGGGGTGCGGCCGGCCAGCCATCCTGCTGTGAACAGCATCGCCAGGGTCGCGATCTCCCGCCCCAGCTCAATGGGGGTCAGCCAATCCGGCTGAACCGGCGTATCTCGCAGCAGGTCGGTGATCCCATACACCTGCCGCAGATATACGACCACCGCGCTCTCCACATAGGCCATAGCCACCGCGAAGAGGCTCAGGACCAGTAATCGCTGCCTCCATCCGGACATAGGCACCTCCGCATCGCTCCCCAGGATCAGATTACCGAACCTCATGCGGACGGGGGATAATTTTAAAAATACATAGGAGTTACGCAGTTGGTTTTCTCCTGGGGGTTTTGGGGGGAGTCGCGCGCCTTCGGCGCGCGACTCCCCCCAAAAATATATTTCTCCCCCCCTCCCCACGGCCCGTTGGGCCGTGGGGCGTAACTCCTAATACATTTACATTGCTGTCGAAAAGTCCAAAATTGAGGAAGAGGGCAACGATTCAGCCAAGCCAAATTCGGTTCGGAGCTCTTGCAAAGAAAATGGAAGGGCCCCACCCACCTACCCCCTTCCCACGGCCCTCTGGGCCGTGGGAAGGGACATAAGGCTTTTGGGGCCGCGCGCTCTTGGCGCGTGGTTCGGCTCCAGAAGCCTCCAAGAGAAAACCTACGGGAAATGCCCGCATCCGCATTGCGTTGTGTGAGAGGGGCCGAATCATTGCGGGAGAGAAACGCTAAGGGAAAGGAAGAGAAAGACATCGCCTTGAGCGGGTCCGCCCGCAAATCCTCCGAAGGAAAGGACATCCCGCTTCCCTAAAGGCGCAACAATTCGCGGAGCGATGCCCAGATCGTCTGTGCACATGCCTCCCAGGAGAAGCGTTTTCGGTTCGCATGGCCTCGAGCGATCAGGGCGGCTCGAAAGCCCGGATCCCGGGCGAGCCGGTCCAAGGCCTCCACCCACGGATCCGGATCATCGGGGGGAAGAAGGAGAGCGCCTTCCCCAGCTACCTCTCGCAGGCTCCCGTTTGGAGTGCAAAGGACGGGCACCCCACATGCCTGAGCTTCCAGGATGGGGAAACCGAATCCTTCATACAGTGATGGGAATAGAAACGCTTCCGCCCGGCTGAGCAACGCGCCCCGGCTTTCGTCATCCACATAGCCCGTCAGAATCAGGCGGCCCGCCCAGATTGGATCCCGACGCAGGCGCTCAAAGACCGGATCAGACCACCCTGGCTTGCCGACGATCACAACCTGACCCTCCCATCCCTGCGCCACCCGACGGGCGATGATCCGCAGGATGAGGCCGAAGTTCTTCCGGGGATGGATGGTTCCCACAGAGATCACATACGGCTGTTGAATCCCGAAACGGCGAAGGATTGGCTCCGGATCCGTGGGGATCGGCGGGGGATCGTACCCGGGATAGGCCACCACAATTTTCTCGGGGCGGACCTGATAAAAACGAACGAGATCCGCCCTCGTCGCCTGCGAATCGGCGAACACCACGCGGGCGACAGCGGCACTCCAGCGGGTGGAGAGCTCCAGATAAAACCGCTGAAGGGGCGGGTGGGTCTGGGGGAAATAGCGGTAGCCCAGATCATGGATGGTGACGGCGCTCGACGGATGATAGAGCGGGATCACATGCGCAGGAACGAAGAGCGCCGTTGGCGGATGATGGGCCATCTCCCAGGAGAGACGAAGATGGGTCCACAAACGGGGGAAGGGGAGAACTCGATGCTCAACCCATGGGGAATCCGGAAAGAGCCCCTGGGGAGGAGGATCCCGGAAATACAATCGGAGCCGTACCCGTTCCGCCCCCGCCATGGGGATGAGCGCCCGAACCACTGCCTGGGCGTAGCGTTCGACCCCCGTGGGATGGGCCAGCGTGGTCCGGCTTGCGTCGATGCCGAGGATCCGCTCCCAGGCCATATCCAACGCTCAGACAGGGATGCTTCCGGCCGGGAAGGCCTTCAAGGGAGGCCTTTCCAACCGGAAGCATAGCACAGGTTCTCATGATGCAAACCGCACCACCTGACGCACCACCTCCCCTCGGGCCAGGGCATCGAAGCCCTCATTGATCGCTTCCAGCCGGATCGCGCGACTGAAGAGCAGATCCACCGGCAGCATTCCGGCCTGATAAAGGGCCAGGAAACGCGGGAGATCGCGACGAGGAACGGCAGAGCCCATATAGGAGCCCTTAATGGTCCGCTCCTCTCCAACGATGCTCACCGCCGGCACGCTGAACAGGCGCTCGGGGTGGGGCAGGCCGATGGTGATGGTCGTGCCGCCCCGTCGGGTGGCCTGGTAAGCCTGCACCAGAACCCGTTCGCTGCCGACGCTTTCAAAAGCGTAGTGGACCCCGCCTCCGGTGAGATCCCGGATCGCCTCAACAGGATCTGTTTCCCGGGCATTTACGACATGCGTGGCTCCGGCCTGGCGGGCCAGGTCAAGCTTTGCCGGGAGGATGTCCACGGCGATGATGGGGTAAGCCCC
>JAEVEY010000206.1:21727-23380 GCA_016842045.1 Candidatus Thermoflexus sinensis
AAAAAACTTCCTGAGATTTCGGTAAGAAAGGGTTTAGAAGGGATGCGGGATGCTTTCGACACCTCGCATCTTCCCTTCCCTAAGGCGCGGGGCGAATCACCACCATATGGACGTGGGTCATCTCCTCCATGGCGTAGCGCACGCCTTCGCGCCCCAGACCGCTTCCTTTGACCCCACCGTAGGGCATGTGATCCGCCCGGAAGGTCGGCGTATCGTTGATGATGATCCCTCCGAAATCCAGGCCCTGAATCGCCCGGAGCACCCGGTTAATGTCCCGGGTGAACACGGCCACCTGCAATCCATATTCCGTGGCGTTGGCCGCTGCCAATGCTTCCTCGAAATCCGCGGCCTCCAGCACGGAGGCCACCGGCCCGAACACCTCCTCCCGCACGACCCGCATCTCCGGCCGCGCCCGGATCAACACGGTGGGCCATATCACCGGTCCTTCCCGTCGACCGCCTGTCACCACCTGGGCTCCGCCGCTCACCGCCTCCTGGACCCATCCCTCCACCCGCATGGCCTCCCGTTCATCGATGAGCGGCCCCACATCCACCCGCTCATCCAGCGGGTCGCCCACCACCATCTCCTGAGCCGCTTTCGTAAACGTCTCCACCAGCGGCTCATACACCTTCCGCGTCCCATAGATCCGCTGCACCGAGATGCACACCTGCCCGGAGTTGTAAAACGCTCCGACCGCCAGCCGTCGTGCCACCCATCCGAGATCGGTCACATCCTCCGCCACCACCACCGGTGTCGCGTTGCCCAGCTCCAGCGTCAGCTTCTTAATCCCGACGACCCGCGTTAACCGGTCCCCGACAGCCCGGCTGCCGGTAAAGCTCACCTTCCCAACCCCCGGATGGGCCGCCAGCCACTCCCCCACCGTCCCACCTGGCCCAAAGATCAGATTGATGCCTCCGGCAGGGATCCCGGCGGCCTCCAGCACCTGGCAGAGTTTCACCGACGTCAACGGCGTGGCGCTGGCCGGCTTCAACACGACTGCGTTTCCGGCCGCCAGGGCTGGTGCGACCTTATGCGCCACCAGATTCAGGGGGAAATTGAATGGTGTGATCGCCGCCACCACCCCGACCGGCCGCCGGATGTAGAAGCCGAAATACCCTTCGCCCGCGGGGACGGCGTCCAGGGGGATCACTTCGCCACTGATTCGCCGGGCCTCTTCGGAGGCGATGGTGAACGTCCAGATCGCCCGCTCCACCTCCGCGCGGGCCCACTTCAGGGCCTTCCCGGCTTCAGCGGCGATCAGCCGGGCGAAATCCTCTTTCTGTTCCCGGATCAGCTCCGCCGCCCGCCGCAGGATCTCCGCCCGCCGCCAGGCTGGCAGGGCCGCCATCGCCTTCGCGCCCTCCTGAGCTGCGGCTACCGCCGCCTCCACATCCTCCCGCCGGGCCTCAGGCACGGTCCCGATCACCTCCCCGGTGTATTTGTCGCGCACCGGGATCGGCGTCCCACCTTCTACCCACCGGCCCCCAATGAACAGCCTCGCTTCCCCAAATCGCACGCGCTCCTGAATCGCCATGACACACCTCCATGGGGGAAGATCAAGGGGACAAGAGATCTTTCGCCCTCTATTTTCCCCTTCAAGCAGCGCGCATTCAAGCCAGGCTTTTCAGTTTTCAGGCTGGACCCTAAACGAAT
>JAEVEY010000150.1 GCA_016842045.1 Candidatus Thermoflexus sinensis
CCCGCCGGACAGAAGGGAGTGGTGAGGATCATCGTGATCTGAATGAGATCCGGCTGGATCTCAATGTTCCGGATCAGGCCCAGCTGGACCACATTCATCCCGATCTCCGGATCGATCACCGCCCGAAGAGCTTCCCGGATCTTCTGGACCAGCTCCTCCTGGGATTCAGGGGACGTGGAGGGGGAAGGGGTATTCGGGTTCATCTCGTTCATCCGCATCCTCCTCAGGGAAGAAAGATCTCGAAGGGCGCTGGGCCGGGGTCCTCGACCCCCAGCCCAGCGCCCGGAACCCTGAACTCCCGGCGATCCGCTTATCCGCGCGCTCCAGGCGAGAGCTCCAGGGAGAACG
This sequence comes from Candidatus Thermoflexus sinensis, assembly GCA_016842045.1. GTDB lineage: Bacteria > Chloroflexota > Anaerolineae > Thermoflexales > Thermoflexaceae > Thermoflexus > Thermoflexus sinensis. Next base: position 349 of record JAEVEY010000150.1, read on the forward strand.
AAGGGGTCTGTGGCTTGATAATGAAGGTGCAGCACATATCCCCGCTCAGAATGCAACTGGAGCGCTCCACATCGGCCTCCAGCGTCAGGGCGATCAGGGTGCGATCCAGATCACATACTTCGGGGTGGTGATGGACCACATAGTTATACGGGCAGTTGTATTGATGCAGGCGCAACTCATTGCCCAGCTGCTCCCAGCGGGCCAGGAAGCCCTCCTCCCCCAGCAACGCCACCAGCGCCTCCAGCTTCTCCTCCAGGGTCCGGCAGGCCCGCACCTGCTCGCCATGCTCCACCGCGATCTCCTGGGCGATGGCGATAAACAGACGATGGATCTCCTCCTCGGGCATGCGGGCTTTCAATTCGTTCAGGAGGCGGGCTGCCAGCCGATGATAGCCATGAGGGAACTGAGAGAGGGCTTCTTCCCGGAGGAAAAAGACCAGCCGGGGTCGCCCGACACCTCGACGCTCCAGCTGGGCATCCACCAGCCCTTGACGCTGAAGGACATTCAGGTGATAATGAATGGTAACCGGCGTGAGACCCAACTCCTCCGCCAGCTGGGCCACGGTCATCCGCCCTCGTTCTTTCAAACGCTGCAGGATCTGCTGACGGGTCTGGCTCATCGAGCACACCCCTTTCCAGGACCAGTTTGAACGTCTCCGCTCTAAACGCGCCAGCCTCCCCGGCCGCTCCCCAGGCCCTCCCAGGGTTCCTTACCCTACCCTATCTTAATGGGTCTCGCCCGGAATGTCAATTTCTCAAATTTTTATGAAAAGTATTGACAAACACAGGATGGCGTGGTAAGATAAGGTCTGAGTTGATCCAGGCGGTGGAAGGGGCAGGGAGCGTCCCCTGGCATGCCCGGGAAACCGAAGATCGGGGGATGCTCCCTCCTTCAGACCCCCAAAATATCACAGGAGGGCATCGAGCGATGGAAGATGCGCTGATCATTCGGGATCTCCACGTCCGGGTGGAGGGCAAACCTGTTCTGCGAGGAGTGGATCTGACCATTCACAAGGGGGAGATCCACGCCCTGATGGGGCCCAATGGCTCCGGCAAGACGACGCTCGCCTACGTCCTGATGGGCCATCCCGCTTACACCGTGGAACGCGGGGAGGTCCTCTGGAAGGGACAGAACCTCCTGGAGCTGCCTCCCGATGAGCGGGCCCATCTGGGCCTGTTCCTGGCCTTTCAGTATCCGGTGGCCGTGCCCGGGGTGACGGTGGCCAACTTCCTGCGCACGGCGCTGAACGAGCGCCGCAAGCGCCTGAACCCGGAGGACAAGGGGATCCCGATCCCGGAGTTCCGCAGGTTGCTGCGCGAGAAGCTGGCCCTGCTGGGGCTGGAGGAATCCTTCGCCACCCGGTATGTGAACGATGGTTTCTCGGGCGGCGAGAAGAAGCGTCTGGAGATCCTGCAGATGGCGGTCCTCCAGCCGGAGATGGCCATCCTGGATGAGACGGATTCCGGTCTGGATATCGATGGGGTGCGCACGGTGGCCGAGGGGATCAACCGGGTCTTCAACCCCAATATGGGGATCCTGCTGATCACCCACTATCAGCGCATCCTGAATTACGTGAAGCCCCACTTCGTCCATGTAATGTATAACGGCCGCATCGTAGCCTCCGGCGGGCCGGAGCTGGCCCTGGAGCTGGAGGAGAAAGGCTACGAGTGGCTGCGGGAGCAGTTCGCCGAACAACCGACAGCCTGAAGGGAGGGGTCATGGCAACGGAGACCTTTGACCTGAGCGAGCTGGGAACCTATAAATATGGTTTCTCGATGCCCGAGCGCTACGTCTACAAGGCGCGCAAGGGCCTTTCCCGGGAGGTCGTGGAGGAGATCTCCTGGCTTAAGGGGGAGCCGGACTGGATGCGGGAGTTCCGGCTGCGGGCCCTGGAGATCTTCTTCTCCAAGCCGATGCCCACCTGGGGAGCGGATCTCTCCGCGATCAATTTCGACGATATCTACTACTATATCAAGCCCACTGACAAGAAAAGCCGCTCCTGGGACGAGGTGCCAGAGGAGATCCGGCGCACCTTTGAGCTCTTAGGGATCCCCGAGGCAGAACGCAAGTTCCTGGCAGGGGTGGGCGCACAGTATGAAAGCGAGGTGGTGTATCACAACCTCCAGGAGCACCTGCGCAAGCTGGGGGTGATCTTTGTCGACACGGATACGGCGGTGCGGGAGTATCCGGACCTGGTGCGCGAGTATTTCGGCACGGTGGTCCCGCCCGACGACAACAAGTTTGCTGCCCTGAACTCGGCGGTCTGGTCCGGCGGTTCCTTCATTTACGTCCCGCCCGGCGTGCATGTGGATCTGCCGCTCCAGGCCTA
>JAEVEY010000148.1 GCA_016842045.1 Candidatus Thermoflexus sinensis
TATGAGGGGGTCGCCGCGCTGGTCTCCGCAGGACGCTGGGTGAGCTGGGTCATGCGAGCGCTGGACCATCTGGAGGGGGAGCGGGTGCTGGAGATCGGCCATGGCCCCGGCCACCTGCTGGCGGCCATGGTCCATCGGGGCCTTCGCCCGGTCGGGCTGGACCTTTCCCTCCCGATGGCCCGCCAGGCTCGACGGCGAACGGGCGCCGTGGTTCCCCTGGCCCAGGGTCGCGCGCAGGCCCTCCCCTTTCCAGATGGAACCTTCGATACCGTGGTGACAACTTTCCCGGCCCCCTTCATCCTGGAGGCGGCGACCTGGCGGGAGGTCGCGCGGGTGCTGCGGCCGGGGGGCCGGTTCGTCGTGTTGCTCAGCGCCTGGCCCACCGGGCCAGCGTTCCTGTCCAGGGCGCTCCGGGTTCTCTACCGATGGACCACCCCTCCCGATCGGAGGGCTCCCTTTCTGGATTCCTTTTATCCCCTGGCTCAGGAGGCCGGCATGGAGCTTCGGGAGTGGTCCACGTGGGATGGTCCGTGGCATCTGTGGGGGGTGATCGCCGTTCGATGGGATCCCCGATGATCTGCCGCCTGTCTTCTATTGCCGATTCGATCTGGAAAGCAACCCGGCCATCAGGGCATGGGTCGCCGCGCTGAGCCAGAGATGGCCGGTGAGCCCGAACAGGGCGGTGGCCGTTAGAGCGCTTCCCCAGATCTCCGGTCCCTGTTCCATCCGTAGATATCTTTCAAGCCCCCGCCATGCCCCCCACCAGATCCCGAAGGCGGCCCAGGCGGCGGGAAGGGGATTTTGAGGAAACAACGTCGCGATCAGGATCGCTCGCCCCAGGGCGAGCAGCGCCTCGCGGGTCAGGGCGATGAAGGCCTCCTCCAGCCTTCCGCTCCACTGAACCGGACGCGGCTTCCAGAGGCCAGCGCTCCATAGCGCGAACAACGTCAGCCCGCCATAGAGACCGGCCAGTCCAAGGCCCCGGATCCAATCCGCAGGGGGCCATCCGAACAGGGTCCCCGGGGCCAGGCGGAGCGGCCCCACCAGCCCGACCTCCCGCAGGCTGATCCATCCCGCCCACAGCGCAAGGCCCAGAGGAAGCGGACCCGCGAGCACCGGCCCGCCGATCTCCAGCGGAAGCCTTCCCCACCGAGGAACTCGACGCTGAAGCGCCGGGAGGGCCAGCTCCGCCATCCACGCCAGAAGCCCCAGCAGCAGGGCAGGGATCCAGCGGCTCACCGGGCTTCCCCCTGGACGGAAGGCTTTGCATCCAGGGCAGCGCTGGGAAGAGGAATCCGAAGCCGGACACGGGTGCCCTGGCCGGGGGCGGATTCCACCTCGAATTCCCCTTTCAGCAACTCGGCTCGCTCCATCATATTGAGCATCCCCATGCTGCCCCGACGGCTGTAATCCACCCGCAGCGCCTGGGGATCGAAACCCCGCCCATCATCCTCCACACTCATCCAGAGCTGATCCCCCTCGATCCGCATGCGGATCCACACGTTCCGGGGCTCCGCATGCTTGCGGGCGTTGTTCAGAGCTTCCTCAATAATGGAAAACACCAGCCCCTTCGCGTTGGGGTCCAGCACCTGATCCACCGCCGGATCCACATCCACGTGGATCGCGAAGGACTCCGTCTCCTGAAGCCGCTCGGCCAGATGGGTGAGGGCGGCCACCAGGCCCTGGGACTCCAGGATCAGCGGCCGCAGGCGGAAGAGGAACTGGCGGAGCTCCTGGACGGCCTGGCGGGCCATCTGTTCCGTCTTCTCCAGCTCATGGGGAAGTTGAGCGGGGTCGTGCTGGAACAATCTCTGAAGGAAATTCAACCGCATTGCCAGCGCGGCCACGCTCTGGGTCGGACCATCATGCAGCTCCCGGGCCAGCCGCCGTCGGGCCTCTTCTTCCACTTCCACCAGACGTTCCTTCTCCCGCTGGAGCGTATGGTACAGCAGGGCGTTCTGCAGGGCGATGGAAGCCTGGATCGCGATCAGCCGCAGGAGATCCCGGCGCTCACCGGTGAAGACCTGGGGGTCCGGACTGCCGATCACCAGAACACCGTAGCGCTCCGGTCCGATCCCGAGCGGGAGGATGACGGCCGCGCGGGCGATGCGCATGACCACCAGCCGCCCGAGCTCCGGATCCTGGCTCGGGTGGGAACAGAGTGTCGCTTCCCCACTTTCTATGGCTTCCCGGATCGCCCCTTCCAGACCGGGCAGGCGAGCGCGCTCATCCCGCGGTGGCAGACGTCGGGCGGCGGCCACGCGCAATCCCTCCGGGTCCAGCAGGGCGATGAACATCGGCGGAGCCGGATGGCCGCTCCCCCGGAACAGGCTCTCGGTGACCTCGAGGGCCGCGTGGAGGATCTCTTCGGTCCGTCGCATCTGCCCCAGAGTAGCGGCCAGCTCGAAGATCCCCTGCAGCTGCTGACGGATCTGTGCCAGCAGCCGTCGCTGGGTCAGCTCCCGGGCGTGAAGCTCCCGGAGGATCTCCCGTTTCAGGCGATCGCCCACCGCGCCGGCCAGCAAGGCGCCCAGGGCCAGGACGCTCCCCTGAACCAGGAAGGAGGGAAAAGCGGGGCCTGTCCGACCCTGGATCCATTCCCAAAGGATCAGCCCTCCCATCACGCCGAGCGTGACCAGTTCTCCGGCCCACCAGCCGATCCGGAGGGCCGCCGTGAGGATGGGGAGAAAGGCGAAGAAGAACAGGGGACTGTTCAGGCCGCCCGTGATCGCAATAAAGGAGAGGGTAATCAGCACATCGCCCGCCAGCGTGATAGCCGGGAGAGGAAGCGGGGAGCGCACGAAGACCAGGGCGAGGAGGACCAGGAGATTGTAAAGCCCCGTTAGCAGGAGAAGGGCGATGAAGGCGGTTTCGGACGCCTGCCATGAGCCGGGGTTCAGGGCCGCCGCCAGGGCCATGGCCACGATCAGCAACCAGCGCAGGTTGCCCAGGATCCATTCGATCTGGGCGGTATCCGTTGACGTGGATGACACGGGACGTGATTCCATCGACCCTCGCCCCTTTCCTGACCCTGGATTGTCCAGGCTATTGTTCCAGGCTAATCGTAATCGAAAGCGGCAGAATCAGCCAGGGTTTTCGTTCGACCGGTTGCGGGATTACAATGAAGGGCTTTTCAGGGCCGGGAAGGGATCAGGTGGATTTGAGGGGCTGGGCTGCTGACCCATCGCCTCGTTTATGCGAAAACCTCCGCTCCTGTTCCGTCGCGATCCTGGCGGTGCCCGCTCGGGTTTCGCGTTTGCCCTTCCCCCCGAAAGCCATCCGTTTGCAACAGAGCACTCCGCTCTCGAATACAATTTAAGGAATTGCGCCGTTGACCTTCTCCAGATAAAGGCCAGCGGCGCAGGCCCTACAATGAAATGAATCGCAAGCCTGGGAGGATAAGGCCAGCGATGGTGAGCGACCAGCCGCTCCGACGGGACATCCATCTTCTGGGAGATCTGCTCGGCGAGGTGATCCAGGAGCAGGCCGGGCTCGAAGGGTTTGAGCTGGAGGAGCAGGTGCGGCGGCTGGCCCGCGCCCGTCGAGCGGGTGATATGGAGGCTGAGAGGGCGCTGCGGGCGCTACTGGAGGGATTGACGCTACCGGAGCTGAGCATGATCGCCCGGGCGTTTACCATCTTCTTCGACCTGGCCAACCTGGCGGAGGATCGCCACCGGGTGCGGGTGCTGCGGGCGCGGGAGCAGGCGGCGCACCCCCAGCCCCGTCCGGAATCGATCGCGGAGGCGTTCCATCGGCTCCGATCCGCCGGGATCCCGCCCTCGTCGGTGCGGGCGCTGCTCGAGACGCTTTCCATCGAACCCGTGTTCACGGCCCACCCGACGGAGGCCAAGCGACGAACCGTCCGGGGCATCCTGGGGCGGATCCGCGCCATCCTGAGCGACCTCGATGCGCCGGATCGATTGCCCCGGGAGCGAGCGGAGTTGCTGCGACGCCTGCGGGCAGAGCTCACCGCTTTCTGGCAAACGGACCTCACCCGGGTGCGCCGCCCTTCGGTGATGGATGAGGTGGAGAACGGCCTCTCCTTCTTCGTCCGCACGCTGTGGTCTCTGACCCCCCGGCTGTATCGGGATGTTCAGGAGGCCCTCCGGGCCACCTATCCCGAAGTGGGGGACGTGGTGCCGATCTTCCTGCGCTTTGGCTCCTGGATCGGCGGCGATCGGGATGGCAATCCGCGGGTGACCGCGGAGGTGACTGCCCAGACGTTACAGCGCCATCGTCAGGTTGCGCTTTCCCTTCACCTGAAACAGGCCCGTGATCTCTTCGTCGCCCTGGGGATCTCCACGCGTCAGGCTCCGATCGCCCCGGCCCTGGCCCAGGCTCTGGCGGAAGCGGAGGCACGATGGCCAGCCCTGCAGGAGCGTCTCTCCCGCCTCTCCCCTTATGAGGTTTATCGCCGATGGATCGGTGTGATCGCCTGGCGCCTGGAGCAGACCATGCACTGGGACCCCCTGGCGGGCCCTCCTCCGGAAGGGGCTTATCGGTCCGCTCGGGAGCTGGCGGAGGATCTGGAGCGCATGCGGGAGAGCCTCCGGGAAGGCCGTGGGGAGCGCATCGCCGAGGGGCTCCTTTGGGACTGGTGGATCCAGGCCCGGGTATTTGGGTTTCATCTGGCCCGGCTGGATGTGCGCCAGGAGGCCCGTCGCCACGCGGAAGCGATCGCGGAGCTGCTTCGGGCCGCGGGCCTGGCGAACTACATGGAGCTCTCCGAGGAGGAACAGATCGCGCTCCTTATGGAAACCTTCCCTCGCGCGGCCGAGCTGGTCGGGCTGGCCGCGCCATCTCCTGAGACAGCGGAGGTCCTGGCGGTGTTCCGCCTGATCCATCAGGCCGCGCAGGCGTACGGTCCGGAAGCGCTGGGCCCCTACATCATCAGCATGACCCGCAGCCCGGCCGATGTGCTGGCCGTGCTCTGGCTGATGGCCGGCGCCAATGGCCTTTCGACCCCCCCGGCGTTCTTCCAGATCGCACCGCTGTTTGAGAGCATCTGGACCTTGCGGGAAGCGCCGCGGATCCTGGATTGGATGCTGTCGCTTCCTCTGTATCGGGAGCATCTGAGCCGTCAGGGGAACCACCAGATGGTCATGATCGGCTACTCGGATAGCACCAAGGATGGCGGATATCTGGCCGCCGTCTGGGCTCTTTACCGGGCGCAGGCGGAGATGGTGCGGGTGGCCCGCACCCACGGGGTCGCCCTCACGTTCTTCCATGGCCGGGGCGGGGCCCTGGGGCGGGGCGGCGGCCCGGCGGCCCGGAGCATCCTCGGGCTCCCGCCCGACGCCGTGGGCGGGCGCCTGCGCATGACCGAACAGGGTGAGGTCCTGGCGGAGCGTTACGATGATCCCCACATCGCTTACCGCCATCTGGAGCAGGTCCTGTGGGCGACGCTGCTGGTCTCCGCCCTGCCCTCCTCAGAGCCGGAGGCGGCATGGGTGGAAGCCATGGAACGGATGAGCGAAGCGGCCTATCGCGCGTATCGGGAGCTCCTGGAGACTCCAGGCTTTCTCACCTACTTCGAACATGCGACGCCGATCGATGGCATCGAAGCGCTTCCCATCGCCTCCCGCCCGGCCCGCCGACGGCCGGAGCGACGACTGGAGGACCTGCGGGCGATCCCATGGGTGTTCTCCTGGACCCAGAGCCGCCACCTGCTTCCGGGATGGTTCGGATTGGGGGCAGGGGTGGAAGCCTTCGTGCAGGCCGAAGGGGCCACCGGCTGGTCGCTTCTGGAGGAGATGGCCCGCCACTGGCCGTTCTTCCAGGTGGTCCTGGCCGACGCCGCCCTGGCTCTCGCCAAGACCGACCTGGGAATCGCAAGGGCTTACGCCGAGCTGGTGCCGGACGAATCCATCCGCGAGGCCGTCTGGTCCCAAATCGAGCGGGAATATCACCGGACCCGGCGGGCGCTCCTGCGCATCACCGGCCTGCCGGATCTCCTGGAGGACATCCCGTGGCTGAAGCGTTCGATTCAGGTGCGGAACCCTTATGTGGATCCGCTGAACTTCATTCAGATCCTTTTGCTTCGGCGCTGGCGGGAACCGTTAGAGGCTGAGGGCCTGCAAGAGGCCCTGTGGCTCACCATCCAGGGGGTCGCTGCCGGGCTGCGCACCACAGGTTGAAAGAGCGCCTGAGGTGGGAAGGCCGTTGCTGTGGCCTTCCCACCTCCCCATCTTCATCCCCCTTCTTCCACAAAGAGGGGGATTCGCTCGAACCGATTGACATCGACCAGGCCGAGGTCGGTGATCTTCAGCTCTGGAATCACTTCGAGAGCCAGGAAGCTCATGGTCATCAGGGGATTGGGGAGCTCGCTCCCCAGGGCCCGGGCCGCCCCCAGCACTTCCTCCATCTGCTTCCGGACCGTTTCGATGGGCTGATCGGACATCAGCCCGGCGATGGGCAGGGGGACGCGGGCCAGCACCCGATCCCCATCGGCCACCGCCATGCCGCCACCGGCTTCGGCCACCGCCCGAACCGCCGTCATCATCGAGCGATCATCGGCCCCAACCACCACCACGTTGTGATGATCGTGAGCCACCGAGGAAGCCAGCGCGCCCCGCCGCAACCCGATCCCCTTCACAAACCCCAGGCCCATCTGCCCGGTCGCCCGGTGGCGCTCGATCACCGCGATCTTCAGCAGATCCCGCTCGGGATCCGCCACCGCATCGCCGTCGAGGATGCGGGCCTCCTCGATCAGGTGCGGCGTGATCAGCTGATCCGGGATCACCCCGATCACATGGATCCGACGGCCCCGGGCCGGGATCCGGAAATGGATCCGATCCCAGGCGATGTTCATCGTGCTCCGCAGGTCGATCCTCCGGCTGACCGGCTCCCAGAGCGGCCGCCCGTTCTCCGCGACCAGGACCCCATGGCGGAAAACGAGCTCCGGACGAAGGTCGTAAAGGTCCGAGAACACCACCAGATCGGCCACCCGGCCCGGGGCGATGGCGCCCCGATCGTGAAGCCGGAAATGCTCCGCCGGGTTCAGGGTGGCCATCTGGATCGCTATGACGGGATCCAGGCCCAGGCGCACCGCCTTGCGGATCAGGGAATCGATATGGCCTTCGTCCAGCAGATCGAGCGGATGGCGGTCGTCGGTGCAGAAGCAAAAACGGCGGCTGTTCGCGGGGGTGATGGCGGGGAGGAGATCAGCAAGGTTGCGGGCCACGGAGGATTCGCGGACGAAGACATACATCCCCAGCCGGGCTTTCTCCCGGGCCTCCTCTGCCGTCGTGCACTCGTGATCCGAGGTGATCCCCGCCGCCACATAAGCCACCAGGTCCCGGCCGGTGAGTTGCGGGGCGTGGCCATCGCGGACCACGTGGGCGAAGGCCCGGAGCTTGTCCAGCACCGCCGGGTCGCCGTTGATGACGCCCGGGTAATTCATCATCTCCGCCAGCCCCAGCACCCAGGGGCTGGAGAGCAGCGGCTGCAGATCGTACCAGTAAAGGGCGGCCCCGGCGGTCTCCATCGGGGAGGCCGGAACACAGGAGGGGAGCATCACGAAAACACTCAGGGGGTTATATTTGGCGGCGTTCAGCATGTAGCGGATGCCGTCCAGGCCCAGAACGTTGGCGATCTCATGGGGATCGATGATCACTGTGGTGGTACCGCGGGGGACAACGGCGCGGGCGAACTCGGGCGGGGGAACCATGCTGCTCTCAATGTGGACGTGGGCATCGATGAACCCGGGGGCCACGAAGCGTCCCTTCAGATCGATGACCTCCCGCGCTGTGTAGCCCTCCCCAATGCCCACGATGAATGAACCGTGAATGGCGATGTCAGCCTCATAGATGTCTCCCGTAAACACATTGATCAGGCGTCCTCCTTTGAGGAGCAAATCGGCCGGCTCCTGACCGCGCGCCAGGCGGATCCGGTGGGCCAGCTCCATTGTGTGTCCTCCTTCCCGTTCTGAGCAGAACTCCTGGGATTTCGGATGTCCTGAGGGGTGTGAACGTATTTTCAAAAATTATAGTCCAAGAGCGGGGGTGAGCAAACTCTCCTTAAATAGGGGTGCAGGGCTTTTCCGTCATCATCCCATTCGGGTCCGGCGGATGGCCCCGCCCCTCTGGATCATCCCTCCCCACGGCCCGAAGGGCCGTGGGGAGATGGGAACGTTCGGATTAAAAAGCCCCGGATCGAGTGCATCCCTCCCTATCCATCAGGGCTCTACCCCCTGCTCTCTCCCCCACGCTACCCCGCGATGAGGATCTCCTCATCCTCCAGAGTTGCGCGGTTGCCCTTCTCTTCAGGGTTTGGGGGCAGGGAGGGGCCTTTCAACGCTCCTCAGACGGAGACCCGCGGCAAACGTCCTCCATCGGCGCACCGCCCCACCGGGCCGAAACCGGGGCCCAAAAGCAGAAAGGCATCCGCGAAAATCCCGGGACGTTCGCATCCAGACCGGAATCGAAGCAGCTGGGCAGCCCCTTTACCCATCCGGCCCGGATTCGCTGAGCGCGATTCACATTTCTCCCCCCGCCTTCCATCCCCACTTAGCAAAAGTCCCGTCTGTCGGACTCCCCCACAGGCCCCGCAATCTGGATCCGGGAATCCAAAAAATTCTCAATAATCTTGACGATTCGCCGAGAAAAATATAGAATTTTGCTCAGCCTGCTGGAACAGGGAAGGCCCGGATGCCCGGAGCAGCGGAATCCGGTTTGTTCGGGGTGGGCTTTCACCGGCGGGAGGGAGGGGAAGGCCTGACGGCGTGGCTGGGGCTTCCACCCGAGGGGGTGCGGGCGCGACTGGCGGCCTTCCGGGCCCTGGGGATGGATGAGGTCGTCGTGCTGAGCACCTGCGAACGCCTGGAGATCTATGGCACCGGTCCGCTCAGGGAGGTGGTGGCCTTCCTGCGCCGATCCCTCCCCGATCAGTCCCCGGCCATCTGGCTGGGCCGAGCGGCGGTCGTCCATCTATTCCGGGTCGCCGCGGGCCTGGATTCCACCGCGGTTGGCGAGGCGGAGATCCTCGGTCAGGTCCGCGACGCCCTGGCCATCGCCCGGGAAGCCGGGACGCTCGGGCCGGTCCTGGGCCCCCTGCTGGAGCGCGCCCTGGCCCTGGGCCGGGCGGTCCGCGCTCAAACCGAGCTCGGCCGTCTCCCCATATCGCTGGCCACCCTGGCGGTCCAGGAAGCCCAGCGTCGGATCCCCCTGGAAGGGAAGAGGATCCTGATCGCCGGGGCCGGAACGATGGGGGCCCAGATCGCGCATGCCATCCTTCGCTACCGACCGGTTCGGATCCGGGTGCTCAGCCGGACGCTGGAGCGGGCTCGCGCCCTGGCCGAGCCAATTGGAGGGGAAGCGGGAACGCTAACGGATCTGGCGCCCGGGCTGGTTCAGGCGGATGTGGCCTTCTTCGCCCTGGCCGCTCCCCAACCGGTTCTTTCTGCGCCGGATCTGCAGGCGATCGCGGCCGCTCGCGGCGGGGCACCGCTCTGGCTGGTGGATCTGGGAGCGCCGCCGAATGTGGATCCCAATGGGGTCCTGCCCCCGGCGATTCATCGGATCTGCCTGGAGGATCTGCAGGCCCTCAGCGCCCAGCATCGGGAACGGATGGCAGAGGCCATCGCGCGGGCGGAGGGGATGGTGAGGGAGGCCGTGGAGGAGTGGGAGCGATGGTGGCGAGATCGCCAGGTTGGGCCTCTGATCGCGCAGATGCAACAGCACGCCGATGCGCTCCGGCGTCAGGAGCTGGAATGGCTCTGGCCCAAGCTGGGGGAGCTCACCCCGCCCCAGCGGGCGCGGATCGAACAGTTCGCCCATCGCCTCGTCCAGAAGCTCCTCCATGTTCAGATCGCTGGCCTGAAAGAGATGGCCAGGGATCCTCACGCTCTCCAGCGGCTCCAGACGCTGTGGGATCAGAAAGAAAGCGCGCGGGTCGAGATCCCCTCGACGGCTTCCGGGCCGCCGGAAATTTTCAACCATGGAGCCTCCGATGGTTCACCCACGCCCCTTCCGCATCGGCACACGAGGTAGCGCCCTGGCCCTGGCGCAGACCGAGCAGGTCCTCCGCAAGCTCCGGGCTCTGGACCCATCGCTCCCACTGGAGACCGTCATCATCCGCACCAGCGGCGATCGCGGGCATCGGGAGACACGGGGGGCCTTCGTGAAAGAGTTGCAACATGCCCTTCTGGAGGGGGAGATCGACCTGGCGGTTCACAGCCTGAAGGATCTGCCCACCGATCCTGTACCGGGCCTGCGGCTGGCGGCCGTGCTGGAGCGGGAAGACCCTCGAGACGCGCTGATCGCCCGGAACGGATGGACCTGGGCGACCATGCCCCCAGGCGCCCGGGTCGGAACCGGAAGCCCACGCCGGACGGCGCAGCTGCGGGCGTTGCGGCCAGATCTGGTTTATCTCCCGCTGGTGGGGAATGTGGACACCCGATTGCGACGGCTGGAGGAAGGGCGTTACGAGGCCATCGTGCTGGCGATGGCCGGGCTGATCCGCCTGGGTCGAGCGGATCGGGCGACCGAGGTTTTCCCCCTGGAACAGCTCCTTCCCGCTCCCGGCCAGGGGGCGATCGCGCTGGAGATCCGGGCGGATGATGAGCGGGCCCGGATGCGGGTGGAACGCCTGAACCACCTTCCCACCTGGTGGGCGGTGATGGCGGAGCGGGCCTTCCTGCGCGCGCTGGGCGGGGGATGTCGCGTGCCCATCGCGGCGCACGCGGAGGTCCGAGGGGATCGTCTGACGTTAGAGGGCCTGGTGATGGCGCCGGATGGCTCCCGGGGGATCCGGGATCGGGTTGAGGGACCCGCGGAGGCGGCGGAGGCCCTGGGCCAGGCCCTGGCGGATCGAATGCAGGCCCAGGATGCATGGATGCTGCTGGAGACAAAGGGATGAATCCGCTTCCCCTGGCTGGTTGTCGCGTGCTGATCACCCGTCCGCAGCGGGCGGCGACGGATCTGGCGGAACGGCTCCGGGCGCTGGGGGCGATCCCCGTGCCGTTGCCGGTCATCGAGATCCAGCCTCCGGAGGATCCCCGGCCACTGGAGGAAGCGGCCCGCCAGGCCGCCACGTTCGACTGGATCCTCTTCACCAGTGCGAACGGGGTTCACGCCTTTATGAACGCTCTTCAGGCCACCGGGGGATCCCCACAGGACCTGGCCCGGGTCCGCCTGGGGGCCATCGGTCCGGCGACGGCCCGGGCCCTTCGACAATACGGCCTGACGGTGGATTATCTTCCTCCCGTATATCTCTCAGAGGCCATCGCCGATGGGCTGGAGGACGTGAGGGGCCAACGGATCCTGCTCCCCCGTGCAGACATCGCCCGGCGGGCGCTGGCGGAGCGATTACGAGCCCGCGGGGCGGAGGTAGTGGAGGTGGCCGCTTACCGGGTAGCCCTCGGCGGGGATCCGAGGTCCCTGGAGGCTGCGCTCACCCCACGACCCCATCGGGTGACCTTCACCAGCCCCTCTACGGCCCGAGCTTTATCTGAGCTCCTGGAGCGCCTCCCGGCCCCAATCCGGCCTGCAGATTTGCCCGCGGTGTGCATCGGGCCGATCACGGCGGCGGAAGCCAGCGCCCTGGGCTTCCCGGTTGTAGCGGTGGCCCGGGAGCATTCTCAGGAGGGCCTGATCCAGGCCCTGGTGGAGAGCTGGGCAGGGATGAACGTTAACGCCTCTTCCCTGCGTCCGGGAGAGAGGACCGGCAAATACGATTCTGAAAGCGACGTTTGAACCAGGAGGCAGCCTATGGCGTTGATCCATTCGCGAACGCTGGTGGAGCCCACGGATCGATTGCGGCGCCTGCGGCGCACTGAGGGGCTGCGGGCGCTGGTCCGGGAAACCCGCCTGGCCCCGGAGGACTTCATCTATCCCCTGTTCGTGCGGCCGGGACGAAACGTCCAGGAGCCGATCCCCTCCATGCCGGGCCAGTTCCGGTTCAGCGTCGATCGGCTGGACGCGGAGATCGAGGAGGTCGTCCGCCTGGGGATCCGGGCGGTGCTGCTCTTCGGGCTGGCCGAGCGAAAGGACCCGGAGGCCCGGGAGGCTTACGATGAGAACAGCGTGGTGCCCCAGGCGATCCGCCGCATCAGGGCCCTCGCCCCGGAGCTGGTGATCATCACGGATGTATGTGTATGCGCTTACACCGACCACGGGCATTGCGGCATCGTGCGGGACGGCGAGATCGACAACGACGCCACCCTGCCCATCCTGGCCCGGATGGCTCTGGCCCACGCGGCCGCCGGCGCGGATCTGGTGGCCCCGAGCGCCATGATGGACGGCCAGGTGCGGGCGATCCGGGAGGCCCTGGATGAGGCGGGTTTCTCCCACGTGGGGATCATGGCCTACTCGGCCAAATTCGCCTCCGCCTTCTACGGGCCATTCCGGGAAGCCGCGGACTCCGCCCCGCGCTTCGGCGACCGGCGGAGCTATCAGATGGATCCACCGAACGCCCGGGAGGCCCTGCGGGAGATCGAGCGGGACATCGCGCAGGGAGCGGACATCGTGATGGTCAAGCCGGCCCTGGCGTATTTAGATGTGATCCGTCAGGCGCGGGAGCGTTTCCATCATCCCCTCGCGGCCTACAACGTGAGCGGGGAATACAGCATGGTGAAGGCCGCGGCGGGAATGGGCTGGCTGGACGAAGCGCGGGCCATGATGGAGATCCTCACCGCGATCAGGCGGGCAGGGGCGGATCTCATCATCACCTATTTCGCGAAGGAGGCGGCGCGTCGGCTTCAGGGTTGAGCAGGTCTCCTGTCGCATCGGGAAGGCAAGATCGGCGCATCCGGCAGCGCGCCTTCCGAAAACAAGGATGCTTCATCATCCATTCTGTTCGCAGGCATGGTTCCTTTGTGTCGTGCCCGGTCACGAGCGTCCGATCGGAGGAAGCAGCGATGGAAAAAACTGTTCTGGGCCATTTCGCCTTATTCCGCCTGAGCGAGGCGTTCTGGGCGCTGCCGGCGGCCCAGCGTCGGGCCCAGGCCTCCGCCTGGTGGGAGCGGCTATCGGGCAGCGCCCGGCAGGTCTATCTGTATCAGGTCTTCCCCAGCCGCGTCGAGGCGGATTTGCTGCTCTGGAGCGCGGAGCCGGTGGAGGAGCAGCGCACACCGGCCCGGTTCTTCGAGCGCTTCGCCCGGGCGATCAATGACTGCCGCGCCCTGTTCCAGCCTGTCCTCACCCTGTGGGGCTTCACCCGCCCTTCCATCTACGCCGCCGGGCGCTCCCCTCAGGAGATCGATCCCTTCGATGAGGACCGCAAGCCATATCTGATCGTTTATCCCTTCGCGAAAACTGCGGAGTGGTATCAGATGAGCAAGGATGCCCGCCAGGGGATGATGAACGAGCATATCCGGGTGGGGAAGCAGTACCCGGCGATCCGGCAGTGGCTGCTTTACACCTTCGGCCTCCAGGATCAGGAGTTTGTGGTGGTGTACGAGACCGATGACCTGATCCTGTTCTCTGATCTGGTTCAGGCCCTGCGGAGCACGGAGGCGCGTCGCTACACGCTGCGGGACACGCCGATCTTCACGGCCGTCCATCAGACGCCGGAGGAGATCCTGACGCTCCTGGGTTGAGCGGAGCCTCCGCCCGGCGCCCGGAACGCTCTGTGGGACCGGAAACCCGATCCACTCTCGAAGGGGTTGAGAGATGCGCTACGATGAGCGACCGCTGCTGATCTACTGGGAATTGACGCGCGCATGCGATCTCGCCTGTCGACATTGCCGCGCGGAGGCGATCCCCTGGCGGGATCCACGGGAGCTCTCCACAGCGGAGGGCTTCGCGCTGCTGGAACGCCTGACCGCCTTCGGGGATCCCCTGCCCCATCTGGTGCTCACGGGCGGCGATCCGCTCAAGCGGCCGGACCTGTTTGATCTGATCCGCCATGCCCGGAGCCTGGGGTTTACGGTCGCCCTTACCCCCAGCGGCACCTATGCGCTGACGGAGGCCGTGATCGCTCGCCTGAAGGAGGAAGGGATCTGGATGCTGGCCCTGAGCCTGGATGGCTCGGACGCGGCACGCCACGACGGGCTGCGCGGGGTTCCAGGAAGCTTTGAGCAGACCGTGCGGGCGGCCCAATGGTCCGCCGCCGTGGGTCTCCCTTTTCAGATCAACACCCTGGTTTGCGCGGAGACCCTGCCCGATTTGCCCGCGATCGCCGAACGGGTGGCCGCTCTGGGCGCCCGCCGCTGGAGTCTCTTCTTCCTGATCCCGGTTGGCCGTGGGCGGCTCCTGCGGGAGATCTCGCCGGAAGAGAGCGAGCGGCTGATGCACTGGTTGCTCGATCTGGCTCCCCATGTCCCCTTCGAGATCAAAACGACGGAAGCCCACCATTACCGGCGGGTGGTTTTGCAGCGGGAAGGCCGGCATGCCCCCGCCTCGGCGCGACGGGGGTTCGGGGTCCGGGATGGCAATGGAGTTCTGTTCATTTCTCATATCGGGGAAATCTATCCGGCCGGCTTTCTCCCGCTGGCCCTGGGGAACGTGCGGCAGGACGATCCCGTGGCGATCTACCGGACCCATCCGATGTTCCAGGCCCTCCGGGATCCCGATGCCCTGAAGGGCAAATGCGGGCGCTGCCCGTTTCGGGTGGTGTGCGGGGGATCGCGGGCCCGCGCCTACGCGGTCACCGGCGATCCGCTGGAGAGCGATCCCCTGTGCCCTTATCAACCGTAGGAGGCATGGCTGCCGTCCTGCTCTGCCCCAACCGGGTTTTCGCCAATCAAGCTCAGCCCTCAAAGGAGCGAGGTCCCCATGCGCACCGAACGCTCGGAGCAGCTTTACGCCATCGCCCAGGAGCTCATGCCGGGAGGGGTTTCCAGCCCGGTGCGGGCTTTTCGCGCCGTGGGAGGGACACCCCGGTTCATCGCCCGCGGGCGTGGGGCGATCCTGGAGGACGTGGACGGCAACCGCTACATCGACTACGTCGGCTCATGGGGGGCCCTCATCCTGGGTCACGCCCATCCCGCGGTGGTCCGCGCGCTCCGCGAGGCGATCCGTCGGGGAACCAGCTACGGGGCCCCCACCGAGGCCGAGATCGAGCTGGCCCGCCGCATCCAGGAGGCCTTCCCTTCCATTGAAAAACTTCGATTTGTGAACTCGGGGACGGAAGCGACGATGAGCGCCCTGCGGGTGGCCCGGGCCGCCACCGGCCGCTCGAAGATCGTGAAGTTCGAGGGCGGCTACCACGGGCACGCGGATTTCCTGCTCGCCCGCGCGGGTTCCGGGCTGGCCACCTTCGGGATTCCGGACAGCGCTGGGATCCCTGAAGCCTGGGTTCAGGACACGCTGGTGGCGCCCTATAACAACCTGGAGGCGGTGGCTGCCCTCTTCGAGCGGTTCCCGGATCAGATCGCTGCGGTGATCGTGGAGCCGGTGGCCGGGAACATGGGGGTGGTGCCGCCGAAGCCGGGCTTCCTGGAGGGCCTGCGGTCGCTCACGCGCCGCTACGGGGCGCTGCTGATCTTCGACGAGGTGATCACCGGCTTCCGGGTGAGCCGGGGCGGGGCCCAGGCTCTCTATCCGGTGGAGCCGGATTTGACCTGTCTGGGAAAGATCATTGGGGGCGGGCTGCCCATCGGCGCTTATGGGGGCCGACGGGAGCTGATGGATTGGGTCGCCCCCACAGGGCCGGTGTATCAGGCGGGCACCCTTTCGGGCAACCCGCTCTCGATGGTCGCCGGGCGGGCGACCCTGGAGCAGCTGACCCCCGCCCTCTACCAGCAGCTGGAGGAACGATCCGCCGCGCTGGCGGAGGGCCTGCAGGCGGCGGCCGAACGGGCAGGCGTGCCGGTTCAGATCCACCGGGCAGGATCCATGCTCAGCGTGTTCTTCACCGAACAGGCGGTTGTGGATTACACCACCGCCGCCTCCACCGATCGCGCCCGCTACGCCCGTTTCTTCCATGCGATGCTGGCGCGCGGGATCTACCTTCCCCCTTCCCCGCTGGAGGCGTGGTTCGTCTCCGCCGCCCATACGGAGTCCCACATCGAGCGGACGATCCGGGCAGCCCGGGCAGCGTTTCAGGAGGTGGCCCGTGGCGGCCTTTAACGATCGATTCCTGCGAGCCTGCCGCCGCGAGCCGGTAGATGTCACCCCGGTCTGGTTCATGCGCCAGGCGGGCCGGTATCTCCCGGAATACCGGGCGCTGCGGGAACGCTATGGCTTCCTCGAGCTCTGCCGGCAGCCTGAGCTGGCGGCGGAGATCACGCGCATGCCGCTCCGGCGCTTCGAGGTCGACGCGGCCATCCTGTTCTCGGACCTCAGCCTCCCCCTCCTGGGCATGGGGATCCGTCTGATCCTGGAGGAGGGAACCGGCCCGGTGATCGAATCCCCGATCCGGCAGGCCGCTGATCTCGTCCGCCTGCGCCCTCTGGAGCCGGAGGCCGATCTCCCGTTCGTGCTGGAGACCATCCGGGGACTGCGGGCCGAGCTCCAGGTCCCGCTGATCGGCTTCATCGGAGGACCCTTCACCCTGGCCTGTTATCTGGTGGAAGGCCGGGCATCCCGGGATTTTACCCGGGTCCGCGCCTGGATGTTCCGGGAGCCGGAGAGCTGGCACGCCCTGATGGATCTCCTCACGGACAGCCTGAGCCGCTACGCTCGGGCCCAGGCCGCCGCGGGGGTCCACGCCCTGCAGATCTTTGAGAGCTGGATCGGAGTGCTTAATCCGCTGGACTATCGGGCGTTTGTTCACCCCTATCTGCAACGCCTGATCGAATCCCTGCGCCCAGCGGGGATCCCGGTGATCCTGTTCGGGACCGGGACAGCGGCCCTGCTGGAGGATCTGGCGGAGGCTGGGGGAACGGTGATCGGGCTGGACTGGCGGGTGCCGCTGGATGTCGCGTGGGCGCGCCTGGGGGATCAGGTGGCCGTTCAGGGGAACCTGGACCCAGCGGTGCTGCTGGCTCCCTTCGAGGTGGTGGTGGAACACGCGGCGCGGATCCTGCGCCAGGCCGGTAGCCGGCCGGGCCACATCTTCAACACCGGCCATGGCCTCCTCCCCGAGACGCCGCCGGATACGGTGGCCCGGCTCGTCGATTGGGTGCATGCGTGGCCGGTTGCCTGTTCGGGCGCTCCCCTGTAGGACAACTGCTTGCAGTTGTCCTGCACAATGAGGCAGGCAGGAAACGCCCTTCCGCGCGTGGAACGGCGTGTCGCTCTACACAAGGGGATGAGGCGATGCGGGTCATCATTGTCGGAGGCGGGATCGCCGGGTTGAGCGTCGCGTATTTCCTGGAGCGCGCCATGGCGGAAGGCCGCTGGCGCGGGGAGATCCTGCTGATCGAACGCGGGCAGCGCCTGGGTGGGAAGATCGTCACCGTGCGCGAGGACGGATTCCTGGTAGAGGGTGGGCCGGATTCCTTTCTGGCTGCCAGAACGGAAGGGCGGGCGCTGATCCGGGAGCTGGGGCTGGAGATGGAGATCATCGCGCCACAGGCCCGCACCGTGTATGTGCTGAGCCGGGGCCGGCTGATGCCCATCCCTGAAGCGCTTCTCATGCTGCGGCCGGACCCGGGAGCGGTGCTGCGAGCGCGGAACCTGTCGTGGGGCGGGCGGCTCCGGGCCCTCCTGGAGCCCTGGATCCCGCCGCGCCGTTCGGATGGGGATGAGCCGCTGGCCACATTCCTGCGCCGTCGATTTGGCCGCGCCTTCGCCGAGGGCATCGCCGAGCCGTTGATGGCTGGCGTTCACGCCGGGGATCCTGAGCGCCTGAGTATGCAGGCCCTCTACCCGCATCTCCTGGCCATGGAACGAAAATTCGGCAGCATCGCCCGCGGGTTGTGGAACGCTCGCTCCGCCAGGCCATCGGGGCCCCTCTTTGTTTCCCTTCGATCCGGCATGGGCGCCCTGGTGGATCGGCTGGCGGCCTCGCTCCATCGAACCCATATCGCGCTCGGGCGAACGGTCCTTGGGATCGCTCCCGCTCCGGGAGAAGGGCGCCTTTCATACCGGGTCACCCTGGACAGCGGCGAGATCGTGGAGGGGGAAGGAGTGGCGCTCGCGGTGCCTGCTTTCGAAGCGGCACGCTGGGTCCGGGATCTGGCTCCTTCGGCCGCTGCGCGGCTGGCGGAGATCCCGTTCGCCTCGACCGCTGTGGTCACCCTGGCGTTCCGTCGAGATCAGGTCCGCCATCCTCTGAACGGAAGCGGCTTCCTGGTTCCCCGAAGGGAGCCCTTCCCATTAACCGGGTGCACCTGGTCTTCATCGAAATGGCCCGGCCGGGCGCCGGGGGGATTCGTCCTGCTGCGGGCCTTTCTGGGATGGGCCGGGGATCCGGAGGCCATCGCCGGAGAGGATGCTATCCTGATCCAGCGGAGCGTGGAGGCCCTGCGGCCCCTGCTCGGGCTGCGGGGGGATCCGGTGCGGGCGTGGGTGCACCGATGGCCGGCGGGGATGCCGCAATACACCGTGGGGCATCTCGAGCGGCTGGCGGCCATCGAGCGGGCGTTAAGCCCCTTCCCGGGCCTCCGGCTGGTTGGGGCTTCCTATGGGGGGATCGGCATACCGGATCTCATTCGCCAGGCGCGGGAGGCTGCGGAAAAGATGGCCTCCTTCCTCAACTCCGATTGCTCTTACGGAGGATGAGAATGGGCCACATCGGCGTGTTGTTGATGGCCTATGGAACGCCACGCTCCCTCGAGGACGTGGAGGCCTATTACACGCACATCCGCGGGGGGCGGCCCCCTTCCCCCGCGCAGGTTGCGGAGCTTCAAGAACGCTACCGGCGCATTGGAGGGCGCTCGCCGCTGCTGGAAATCACCCTCTCCCAGGCGCGGGCGCTGGAAACACGGCTCGCCCGACTGGCTGTGGGGCATTCGTTTCATGTCCGGGTGGGCATGAAGCACGCCCCGCCCTTCATCGAGGAGGCCGTCGCGGGTCTCCTGGAGGAAGGCGTCGATCAGCTGATCGCCATCGCGCTGGCCCCTCATTTCTCGCGGATGAGCGTGGGGGCTTATCTCGCCGCCCTCCGGCAGGCCCTGGTCGCGCGGAGCGCCATGTTGCCGGTGATCGAGATCCGGAGCTGGGGGGCCCATCCCCTGTTCGTTATGGCCGCTGCCGAGCGATTGAAAGAGGCGCTGGCGGATCTCCCCCCGGAGGAGACCCTGGTGATCTTCACCGCTCACAGCCTGCCCGCCCGGCTGCGGGAGGAAGGGGATCCCTATGAGATCGAGCTGCTGGATTCCGCGCGGCGGGTGGCGCGGGTGCTGGGGTGGAAACGCTGGCGCTTCGCCTATCAGAGCGCCAGCCCCACCGGCGAGCCGTGGCTGGGGCCGGATCTCATGGAGGTCCTGGAGGCCATCGCCCGGGGAGGGGAAGCGCGGCACGTGGTGATCTGCCCCATCGGCTTCGTGGCCGATCACCTGGAGATCCTGTACGATCTGGACATGGAGGCACGGGAGGCCGCTCAGGCCTGGGGGCTCTCCTTCCGGCGCACCCGCTCATTGAACGACGACCCGCTGCTCATCGAAACCCTGGCAGCACTGGTCAGCGAAGCCCTCAGCGATGGAGGATAACTCAGGGCTTTTAAAGGGTTCTCATGGGGGCTTGGGGGCGAGCCGGGCACCAAAGGCGCCCGGCTCGCTCCCAACTTCATCCTCCCCACGGCCCGAGGGGCTATGGGGAGAGGGATTCAGGGGGGTAGGGCCATCCGCTCAATCTCCCCCCAGCGCTTGCAGCAGCGCCTCCGCATCCTGGGCAAAGGGTGCAGGGGGGTTGGTTTCCAGAAACTGGCGAAGCCGTTCGCGGGCCTCCTCCTCCCGTCCCTGCTGGGCGAGCAGCCGGCCGAGCCAGTAGAGGGCCTCCGGCATCCCGGGGCGCAGGGCCAGAGCCCGGCGGAGGTCCGCCTCAGCGCCGGGGAAATCCCCGTCGAGCAGGCGGGCGGCTCCGCGCCCGACATAGGCTTCCGGGAAATCGGATCGGAGCCGGAGCGCCTGATCGAACGCCTGTCGCGCTTCCGGGACCCGGTTCTGCTGGAGGAGGGCCGCGCCCAGCAGGTAATGCGCCCGCGGCTCTTGAGGATGCCGCGCCAGGATGGCCTGGGCTTCGGCAACGGCCTCGCTCAGACGGCCGCTTCGATAAAGAACGATCCCCAGGCCCAAACGGGCCGGCCCGTGTTCCGGCGCCTGCCGCAGCACCTCCCGATAGACCTGTTCGGCCTCCCCCATGCGGCCGGCCATCACATATGCATCTCCCAGCCAGACCCGGGCGTCCAGCGCTTCAGGATGCTCCCGAACGAAGGACTCCAGTTGCGCGAGGGCGGCGAGGGCATCCCCTCGCTGCAACGCCTCCCGGGCCTGCGCCAGCCGGGGATTCAACGTTGGGGTTGGAACGGGCATCCGGGTCGGGCGACAGGCCAGGCTGAGCCCCAGTCCCATCAGGGCGAGGGCAAGCGCCTGCTTCATCCCTCCTCCTGCGCCTGGAGGTTGAGGACGATCACCTGGGTTTCCTCGGGCAGATCCCCCCGGGAGATCTTCAGGACGTCCAGGGTGGGCGCCTTCTCGCTGCCCATCTCTTTCAGGAATTTCTGGACCGGATCCAGTTTGATAGTCAGGCCGGGAACACGGTAGTGCATCGGGATCACGATGCGGGGCTCCAGGAGGCTGACGACCTCCGCAGCCTGGGCGGCGTTCAACGCCTCCCCGCCACCGACGGGGACGAGCAACACATCCACCTCGCCCAGGACCTCCTCCACCTCGGCCTGGGATGGCACATGCTGGAGATCCCCCAGGTGGCAGACCCGCAGGTCTTCCAGCTCGAAGAGGAAAATTGTATTGCGCCGCCCGCGGTCCCGCTTGCGCCGGTTCTCCGGCCGGATCTCCAGGCCGGTGATGAACACGCCGCTGATCTCGTATTCCCCGGGCCCACTGAGCACATGTGGCTCACCCTTAACGGCGCGGATTGCGTTGTGACCCGGTGCGTCATGGCTGACGGTGACGATGTCCGCCTTCAGCCGGGGCAGGTTGAGCCCCACGCTCCGATCATAGGGGTCCGTCACAATCGTCGCTGTCCGGCTGCGGATACGGAAGCAACTTAAGCCAAACCATGTGATCTCCATCGCTCCAGCGCCTCACGAGCAGGGATGCGTTCGCTCTGGACCGATCCGGATGGACCGGGTCCCACTGTGGATTAATCGTTAGGTGTTACGCAGTTCGGGGCTCACGAGAGATAGTAGAATGGCCCCACCCCCCTTCTCCCCCTCCCCACGGCCCAAAGGGCCGTGGGGGAGTCGCGCGCCTTCGGCGCGCGACTCCCCCCAAACCCCCAGGAGAAAACCAACTGCGTAACTCCTATAATCGTATCACAGGTAGGCCCGAGCCGGCGGGCCCTCCGGACATCATGGCGTAATTCCTGTCCTTTCCCCGGGGGCGGGGCCGCCCAAACAGGACCGATATCACCGGGCGTGTTATAATCATCAGGAATAGCGTAAATAGGCGTCCATTGGATCTCTCCCCTTACTCATGCCTGAAGCGCTGGGGAATCAAAAAGGAGAAGGGGCGCTTCACCGGGCCAGGAGCGTGGATCCGGTGGCGGAGAGGGGAGTGTTTCACAATCCGATGATCGAGTAAGATAGCAGGGTAGATAACCGGGTGGGCGGCGACGCAGCCTGCCCCGCCACCCGTCGCCAGACCACATCGCAGAAAAAACATCGTTACCAGATGGATGAACCGCCCGGATTGGGAGTAAAGGGGTTTTTCTCCATAGCCCGTTCACCGCGAAAGGAAGAGACCCTCGAAGATGAATCGAAGGAGGTTACGGATGAGCGGTCGAGGGAAAGGGAACGCCTCGAAGGCGGCCGCCGCGCCGGGCGTGCAGCTGGACGTAGCTACCAAGCTTTCGTTCTATCGCCAGATGGTCCTGATCCGACGTTTCGAGGAGCTGGCCCGCATCGCCTATCAACAGGGCAAGATCGCGGGGTTTCTGCATCTCTATATCGGTGAGGAAGCCATTGCAGTGGGGGCCATCGCCGCCCTGCGGCCGGAGGACCATCTCCTCACGCACTACCGGGATCACGGTCACGCCATCGCCCGGGGCCTGGACCCCCGTATCCTGATGGCGGAGCTGTTCGGTAAGGTCACCGGATGCAGCCGGGGCCGCGGCGGCTCCATGCACTTCGCCAGTCGGGAGCATAACTTCTGGGGCGGCCACGCCATCGTCGGAGGGCACCTTCCCATGGCCGTCGGCCTGGCCTTCGCCGCCAAATACCTGGGGGAGCCCCGCGTGACGATGGCCATCTTCGGGGATGCGGCCACCGATATCGGGGAGTTCTATGAGGCGTTGAATATGGCGGCCCTCTGGAAGACCCCGATCGTGTTCCTCTGCGAAAATAACCTCTACGGGATGGGGGTGCCCATCGAGAAGGCCTCGGCGGTGACCGAGGTTTATAAGAAGGCCTGTATGGCCAACATCCCCGCGGAACGCATCGACGGGATGGATGTCCTGGCGGTCCACGAGGCCGCCCTTCGGGCCGTTGAGTGGGCCCGGGCAGGGAACGGCCCCTACTTCCTGGAAGCCGTCTGCTACCGTTTCCAGGGCCACTCGGTTGCCGACCCCGAGCTGTATCGCACAAAGGAAGAAATCGAGAAGTGGAAGCAGCGGGACCCCATTCAGCGTTTCCGCCGGCATCTCATCGAGGTCGAAGGGATCCCGGAAGCGCAGCTGGATGCCATCCATGAAGACGTGGAGCGGGAGATGGAAGAGGTCATGCGATTTGCCGAGGAGAGTCCGGATCCCCCGCTGGAGGAGCTTTACGATTTCATCTACGCCAACCCGGTGGGAGCCTGGCGAGGGGATGAGCGGTTCCTCCAGGAATGGGAAGGCGCGTGATCCGGTGCCCAATCGGGTGGCCCAGGGGTTTTTCTCTCCACAGGACTTACGCAGTTCGTTTCCCATGGGGGCAAGGATTTTTCTCCCCCCTCCCCACGGCCCAAAGGGCCGTGGGGAGGGGGGAGAAAGGGGGGTGGGGCCATTCCGTCCCACCTTTAGAGCTTTCAA